>NZ_JBHXVG010000066.1:0-15990 GCF_042672405.1 Streptomyces sp. NPDC127197
TGGGCTTCCCGGTCTCCGTCACGATCCGTACCGCTCCCTCGCGGAACTCAGCGTCGTAGATGCGCTTCCTGGATGCCATGACCCCCAACTATCCCGCCGGTCACGGTCTCCACAGTAGGAGGGGAACCTCACCGGTGACGGCACCCGGTACGGGAAGGCCCCGCCCACCCGCCACGGGGGAAGCAGACGAGCGGGGCCGATCAGAGGGCGGCCCCGGGCGGGGGCCGCCGTGTGGCGGACGGCGGCTACAGGGTGGCGGACCAGGCACCGCGCGACAGGGTCGTCTCCCCGTCCGGTCCGCGAACGCCTGATCATTGTCGCGGTGAGCGGAACCCGTTCGCCTGAGGCCGGCAGTGGGGGCGCTGGCAGGATGGCGTCATGGCGAACACCAGGCGCGCGAAGCCGAACTCACGGACGGCACCGAGCCGTACCATCCACAAGATCAAGGTCACCTTGCGGGACTCCCGGCCTCCCATCTGGCGCCGCCTCGAAGTGCCCTCAGGCACCACCCTGCGGGAACTGCACGCCATCATCCAGGCGGCTTTCGGCTGGGAGGACTACCACATGTGGTCCTTCGACACCGGACGGGACCGATACGGCATGCCCGACCCGGGCCTGGGGATCCGCAGCGCTGCTGCGCAACGACTCGGCCAGGTGGCCCCCGGCGCCGGCAGCCGACTGCTTTACACCTACGACTTCGGCGATGACTGGGAGCACGACATCCTCGTCGAAGACATCACCGAGCCTGAACCGGGATTCGCCTACCCTCGCTGCCTCACCGGCCGCCGGGCCTGCCCGCCTGAGGACAGCGGAGGCATCTGGGGCTACGAATACCTCATCGAGATCCTTTCCGACCCCAGCCACGAAGAACACGAAGACCGCTTGGAATGGCTCGGGCTGGACTCGGCCGACGAGTTCGACCCCGCAGCCTTCGACACAGCGCAGGTCAACTCCGCCTTGTCACCCCTTGCCACCGTCCTGGTCAAGCACTGACCCATCACTGCCCGGCCCCCGTCAGCCGATCAGGCTGACGGGGGCCACAGACCCTCGCAGAACCAATGCGGCACTGCAGTAGGTACCGTCATCCAGGTCGTTCCTGGGGAATCGGTCTGGGTTCAGTCCGAGGGTGACTTCGTCTGCGTGCTCGTGCCGTGCGACACGGTAGAGCGGGGTCGTGCAGTTGTGTACGAGGACACTGGTGGTAGCGGCTGAGGCATAGTACGTGCGCTACGCGGCACCCCTCTACCTGCTTTTTCGCTGGTCAGCGTGCTTCTCGGGTTCCGCTGGTGTCCGTGGTTGTGCGGGAAGTCTGGCAGTGTTGCCGTCACTACTGCCGTCAGGGGTATCGGGTGGCTGGCGCTGGCGCGATTTCCCGCCCCGCTGGTCACCGCCGGGTGTATCGGGCCACCGTGTACGCGGTTGGGCCGGTGAGCCCTGTCCCTGTGCCGTCGAGCATGTCCAGGACATCGAAGCCGACGCCCTCCGCATAGCGCTCCAGCTCGCGGGGGAACAGAACGCGCCTGCGGATCTCGTCTCGGGCCTCGTCGTTCGAGGGGAGCATCCAGTGGCGGTGCATGGTGTTGATCTGGGTCCGCAGGTCCCACTCATGTCGGATGGTGACGGTCGCAGGTCCCCTTGGGGTGTCCACAGTGGCGGTGGTCGGCTCGGTCCGGGTGATCGGGGCGATTGGGGAGCACAGCACGAGCAGTGCGCCCGGCCGGGCGTGGGCCGCGAAGGTGGCGAAGACCTGGCTGATCTCCTCGTTGTCGTGCACGTAGGCGAGGCTGTTGCCCATGCAGGTCACTACGTCCATGCGCTTGCCGAGTCGTACGGTGCGCATGTCGCCGGTCCGGATGTCCAGCTCCGGCCGGGCCTGGTGGGCGTGGGCAACCATGCCGGGCTGGAGATCCACGCCGATGCACTCGAAGCGCTTGGCCAGGATCTCCAGGTCCCGGCCGGTACCACATCCGAAGTCGACCAGGGTCCGGGCGTCCGGCCGGTGCAGCTCGATCAGGGTCTGGCACATCCCGGCGCCCATACTGTCGGACTGGACCAGGTCGTAAAGCGCCGGATCGCGGTACAGGAGGTTTGTGGCTTCCACGTGCTCGGCTTCCGTGTTGGGGCTGTCACATGAGGCTTCGCAGTCCGACCTCCAGGGCGAGCACATCGCACAACAGATCGGGAACGACC
Organism: Streptomyces sp. NPDC127197; assembly: GCF_042672405.1. Classification (NCBI taxonomy): domain Bacteria; kingdom Bacillati; phylum Actinomycetota; class Actinomycetes; order Kitasatosporales; family Streptomycetaceae; genus Streptomyces; species Streptomyces sp. NPDC127197. The sequence continues at coordinate 2,191 of NZ_JBHXVG010000066.1, forward strand.
GGGACAGCGTCAGCGTCCCTCCGCCTCGGCGAGCGCCTTCCCGTCAACGTAGCCGACGTCCACCAGGATGGACTCCTTCAGCATGTCGTCCAGTACCGGCAAGCCGTAGGACCGCAGGCCCTTCTCCAAGACGGCCAGGAAGTTCTCCGGTTCGGCCGGCGCGGCCACCCACTCGGGCAGCCCGGCCCGCCGGATCCGCTCGCGAAACAGCGCCTTGCCGCGCTTGTGCTCGTGCGGTAGCTGCTCCATGAACCGCACGATCCGCGGGTGCACAAGCGGGCTCACCGGCCAGATCCCGGCCCGGAGGAATCCGGGGTTGTGTATCCCGAACACCATCAGGGTCGGCACGGGCAGCACCGGGATGGGGGCCAAGTGCTCGTTGACTTCGGTGAGCGCTCGGACTGCTTCGTCGCCGAGCCACGGCACGGGTTCCGGCGTCGGCAGTTCGGCCTGCGTCCTGGAGTGGTGGGCGTTGATTTCGTCCCCGCCGCTGCCCGTGAACATGATCTCGCACCGCCGGGCGGCTGCCTGCTCTCGCACGACATCGAACCCCTCTTGGTAGAAGGCTCCCGCCGGATCATGCGGCTTGCCCAGCGCGCGCACGCCTCCGGGACAGAAGGGTGGGTACTGCATGCCGGGGGTGGCCTCTACGAGCATGCCGAGACTGTGACAGACCCCGCACTGCGCGCCGGCGAGCTCATCATCAGCGACCGCTACCTGCCCTCCACGCTCGTCCTGCAGCAACTCGACCAAGTCCCGTTCGGGTTCATCATCGACGTCAACCGCCACGTACCCATGCCGGACCTGGCCGTGATCCTCACCGCCCAACGGGCCTCATCGCCGGGCGCATCGCCATACGCGACATCACCCACCGCTACGAGACGGCCAAAAGCGTTCCCACCCTGATCGATCTCCTGCTGATTGCCGACGCGCTCAGCGTTCGCGTGTCCGACCTCGTGGACTGAGAGGCCCCTCCCATCCCCCACGGGGAAGCGGACGGGCGGGCCGGCGAACCGGCGTTTAGGCGTTGGCGCGTACCAGCAGCGTGCCGATGTGTCCGGGTGTCGGTGGCTCCAGGATAGTCGCCTCAGCTGAGGCGAATCCGGCTCGGGTCAGTAGCCGCTCCCAGACGGCCGGGCGGTAGCTGTAGCGGTAGGTGAACATGGCCTTGCCGGCGAAGCCGCCCTTGTACATGCCCTGCGGCCCGTAGGCGCCGGGGATCGCGGGCGGCTGGGAGAACACGAAGACACCGCCGGACATCAGGCGGGCCCGCACCAGGGGAAAGAGACGTCCCGGGTCGGTGAACCAGGCCGCGCCGAAGATCGAGTAGATGGCGTCGAAGGTGTCTTCGCAGGCGGCCAGCCATTCCAGGGCCTCGCCGCAGGCGAACGTGGTGCCAGTGTCTGCCCACCGTTCCGTGGTTTTCTTGACCATGACCGGGGAGAGGTCGACGCCGTACGCTTCGATGCCCTTCTGCGCCAGGTAGGCGAGTGCGCGGCCGGTACCGCAGCCGATCTCCAGTACGCGGCGCGGGGAGCCGAGCAGCTCGGGGCCTGGGCCGTGCCCGGCGTACTGGGTCCAGCAGAAGGCGGGTTCGGCGTCGGGCTTGAAGGCGGACTCGGCGAAGGTGTCCCACAGCGCGGTCTCGGCTGCGATGTCGTGCGGTACGGGCACAGCGTGTTCCTCTGGGTCGTGTCGGGACGCGGCCACCCCCGCCCTCCGGGGGAACGTGAGGGCGGGGCGACTGTAGCGGCATCGGTCAGTGGCTGTCGGGCACCTTGTCGTCGCACGGCGAGCAGTCCGCGCCGTCGATGGCCCACAGCTCTTCGTCGATGGGCCAGCCCTGGGACTTCAGGAACTCGCCGGTGCGCAGGCACAGTCCGTCGCGGCGGCGCTCGATGAACGGGGCGTGGTGCTTGTACCGGCCGTCGTTGTACAGGCGGCAGATGCCGAACCACACGGGCGTGTCGAGGATCAGTTGGTGGACGCCGATGTCGACGAGCTTGCCGACGCCCAGGTGCACTTCGGGGTGCTCGATGCAGCCGATGGTGTACATGACGGCGTTGCCGAGGATCCGTTCGGCCATGTCACGCACCATGGTGTGGTCGCGCAGCAGGAGAGCGACCTCGCGGTCCCACAGACTCATGCCGGAGTCGAAGACGTTGACGGTCAGCTCCGTGATATGTGGGGCAACGGCGTTGAGGAGTTCCTTCGGATCCCGTGTACGGGTGTTCGCGGGACGTTCGAGAGCGACGGTCATGGACCTTCCCTTCTGGGGTTGTCGTGCCGTACTGAGGGCCCGACCCGGCGCTCGACCTGTCCAGGGTTGGGGGCCGGGGCGGGAGACCTGGGCCCCCTCCCGTCGGAGACTTGCGGGACTCCAACGGGAGGGGCGTCGGGGTGCGACCCTGACCCTGCGGTCGCCGTGGGGCCCCTTCACACCGGGGCAAGGTGCCGCTCAGCGTTGAGGGCGGCGCGTGTTGTTGGCGCAGCGACAGTGGATCCTGCCGGACCGTTCAGCGCCGCCGGAGGGGCTGACCTTGTCGTACGGCACCCATGCGTCGCCCGCCTCGATCGGCTTGTCGCAGGCCAGGCACATCGCCAAGCCGGTCAGCGCGTCGTAGTGGTCGCACAGGGCCACGACGGACCGGGCGAGCCGCCTCACGCGATCGACCTCACCGAGCAGGCCCGCGGCCTCGGGGTCCTCCAGGCGCCTGCGAGCCTCGCCGACCCCGGACAGTGCCACCTTCGCCGGAACGTCGTCCGGAGGCAGGGCTTCGGCGAGCAAATCGATCTGCGGGATGAGGCGCTCCAGGTAGCCGTGGAAGTCCTGAGCGAAGCCCTTCACGGTCTGGTGGCGCGGCAGGGTGCGCTGATCGAGGAACCAGGTCGCCTGGGCGCGCATCAGGCTGGTAGACGGTGCGGGGGCTTCGGTCTCATCGCGCGTGGCGTTCATCGCGTACCTGCCGCACGATGGATGGGACAGGCGCAGGGCGCCAGCTGCGTGTTGAGCCCTTCGAGTGCGGGCTCGTACCCGTACGGCACGACCACCGTGGAGCGCGGAGGCGTCACCACGCCCTCCCGGGTGACCGTGTACACCTCGATCGTGAGCTTGGCGCCCTGTGGGCGCCTCAGGGGTGGGGCGGTACCGTTCGTCATGTCGACGCTCCCTCTCCGGTTTGAGCGTTGGCCACGCCCCGGGGCCGTGTCAGCGGTCGCCGGGGTTCGTCTTGCGGCAGCCGGGCATGGCGCGGCCGCAACACATGGCAAGCCTGCGTGGCGCTACAAAGAGACTGGACCGGTGGACCGGTCCAGTCAAGCGAAGCGTCAGTTCCCTTACCGCATCGGGTAGTTGTCGATCTGCTCGAACACGTGCGACGCAGTAATGCCCTCTTCGCACACAAGTGCCTGGTGATCCTGGTCAAACGCCGTGTGCAGCACTACGGCCACCGCCGCGGGCTGCTCAACCTCCAGCAACTGGGCCTCGTCCTCCGTGGCCAGTCGAACCGTCGTCAAGTCGACGCCCTCCACCGGCGAACGACCGGTCTGGCGGCGCACATAGTGCGTGGTGCCCTCGGCGATCGGCCCCTTCATCGCCAGCCGCGGGGCAGCGTCCGCGACCGACGGCGGGAACCAGGCAGTCACCAAGCTGTGCGGCGTTCCATCGTCGAGCAGCACCAGCCGAAGGCGCCGCAGCGCCTGCTCACCCGGCTTCAATCCCAACGCATCAGCTACACGCGCGGGAGGCACCGTACGGTCCGGGATGCCAAGGCGCCGGTACGGTGCGCCGCCCGATACGCGACTGGAGCCCGCACGGCGTCCGCCCGCAGGCCGGGCGATCGGCGTCTCCACAACGGTGAACCCGGCGCCCTGCCGCGCAACCACCAGGCCGTCATTGCGCAGCACGTCGTAGGCCTTGACAACAGTAGCTCTCGACACACTCCACTGCTCGGCAAGGTCGCGGCCGGAAGGCAGCAGGTTGCCGGGGCCGAACTCGCCGTTCGCGATCCGGGTCCGCAGATCTTCGGCGATCTGCTCGTACTTCAGCAGCGACATGAGGGCGCACTTCCGATCACTGGACTGGTCCACCGGTGAGCCACCACAATGCCCACATGACGAGCCCTGAGGTAGCACCGGAGATCGTGAGGTTCTACAGCGAGACCATCGACGAAGCGGACCGGCTGACCACAACAGCCGACGGCCGCCTGGAGATGGTACGCACGCAGGAACTGCTGCGCCGCTACCTCCCCCCGCCGCCGGCCCTGGTCCTCGACGTTGGCGGCGGCCCCGGCGCCCACGCCCGATGGCTCGTACAGGACGGCTACACCGTGCATGTCGTCGACCCGATCCCCCGGCACATCGAGCAGGCCAAGCAGACCGGTGCCACCGTGGAACTCGGGGACGCGCGCCAGCTCACGGCCGAGGATGCCTCGTACGACGTCGTGCTCATGCTGGGGCCGCTCTACCACCTGATCGACCGCGCCGACCGCGACCAGGCCCTCGGCGAGGGCTTCCGCGTACTCAAGCCGGGCGGCCTGCTCGCGGCGGCCGGCATCAACCGGTACGCGTCGCTGTTCGAGCACACCGCGTTCGCGCACCTCTACAAGCAACCCATGCAGGACAGCATCGGCAACATCCTCGCCACCCAGGTCCACGACGGGAAGAAGGCCTTCACCGCCGCGTACTTCCACAGCGGCGAGCAGCTGCGCGACGAGGTGGCCGCCGCGGGATTCGATGGCGCGGAGGTCTTCGGCATCGAGGGCCCCGCCTGGTCCATGCTCGCGGCGGCCGAGCGGAACACCAGCGAGTCCTTCCGCGACACAGACCTGTTCGAGTCGGCGCTGACCGCGGCACGCATGGCCGAGCCCTACCCCGAACTGCTGGCGGCGAGTTCCCACCTGATGGCAGTCGGGCAGCGGCCAGCCTGATCCACTCGTATCACGTGAACCGGACACCGCTGTGCCGTCCGGGTTCACGGACGATGGCGCCCTCCTCCTCGCACTGCCCCAGCTGCTCGGGAACGGACGCCCCGCTGCAAAGCCCGACCGCCCGGCCGATCTCCACCACGGTCGGCGCCTCCCCACAAGGGGAGCAGCGGCGGGGAGGCGGTGGTGTGTCCGCGTCGGCCAAGGCGCTCCTGAAGTTCGGCACCGCGCGCCCCGCCGCAGCTGGCCGCGTTCATCAACCTGCGCGTCCTCAACCCCGAGCACGAGCACTGGCGGCACGGTGTGGAGGCCGCCGTGATCTACGCCCGTGAAGTGGGCGACCTCCGGGTCCCGTTTCGGGTATCGCGCCCCCGAGGGCGAGGCAGGCGCGCGCCGCCGGGTGGCCGGCCTCGCTCGATGGCTTCCCCGCTGGGGCAGTGGATCGCCGCCGCCCGAAAATTCTACGCCCGCGGGGACACGGACGAAGACCGTGTTGAGCAGCTGGAGAAGCTCGGCATGCTCTGGTCGCACTTCGACGTCCCGCGGAAAGAGGGCCTGGCCGCCGCCCGTGGATGGGCCGCCGAACACGGCCACCTCCTCGCCCCGCTTGACGCCGCCCACCAGGGGGCAAAGGTGGGCATCTGACTGAAGAACGCACGGGCCGCCGCCCGGAAGGCTGCCGAGATCGAGCAGCGGCGTGCTGAGGGTCTGCCGGTTCCGTCGGCGGCCGGCGCCTTGTCGGAGGAGCGGCGACAGCAGCTGGAGGAGATCGACCCGTCGTGGTGCCCGGCCTGGCCGGTGGAATGGCAGCGGGCTTTCCACCTGTCCCGGCTGCACCTGGAGGAGGGCGGTGCGCTGCCGACCGAGCCAGGTGACGTTGTGCGCCAGGACGAGGATCTGGGGCGGTGGGTCAAGGCGGTGCGCTTCGGCTGGCACAAGCTCACCGCCGTGCAGCAGTGGATGTGTGAGCAGGTCCTCGGGATCGAGCCCGCGGCCGAGGACGAGAAGCCGAAGCCGCGCCGTACGCAGGCCGACAAGTGGGCGATGAACTTCGCCGCCGCCCGCCAGTTCTACGAGCGCGAGGAACACCTTCGGGTGCCGAGGAAGCGTGTCGAGCGGATCGGCGTCGGCGACAGCGAGGACCAGGAGGAGCGTGAGCTCCGGCTGGGGGGCATGGATCGGGAACCAGCGGAGCAGGGCCGCCACGCTCTCACCCGAGCGCGTCGAACAGCTCTCCGCCATCGCCATGAGATGGACGTAGAAGGCACGCGGCCCGGACGGCTCTCCGAGCGCGGGCCAGCCGCCGCACTTCGATGCGGGGCGCCTGGCATGGCAAACGAGCCGCCCTCGGCCATATCCTCCCTGTTTCACTAATGCAGCTACGTTGAGAACGAGATTTCGGTTTGATGGCCCTATGCATGGGTGGAGGGCTTACGCGCTCGTCGCGTGCGCGGCCGTATGCGGGGCCGCGGCAGTGTGCTTAGTGGCAGTCGCGATCTTTATGGATCTAGCGGTAGCCGATCGGCTTGGCAGCGTGATGGGCGCCATCGCTGGCCTTGTGGGCTTGACAATCTCGGTATGGGCGCTTGCCGGTTCGGGAGGCCAAGCGGTAGAGGCCCACGGTGGTGCCGTGGCGTCCGGCGGCCACGTTGGGCGCGTCATCGTCGGCCATCACAACGAGGTGACACCGCACACGGCGTCACACCCCAGTCCGCCTACGAACAGCAATGTGCGTGCCTCAGGAGCCGGTAGCACCGCTGCCGCGGGAGACATCGGTGAGATCATCACCGGGGACGGGAACCGTACGTGAGCCCCCCGCCGATGTGGCCACGCCGTGATCACGACGTCCCAGACAACGATGGGCAGCGGTCTTCAGCCCCAGGCAACCGGGTACAGGCAAGCAAGGACTCGGTAGCAGCAGGCCGAGACGTCGGCGCGGTCATCACCGGTGACAACAACATCATCACGGTCCTGCCTACCGCTCAGTCGGCCAGCGCCACGGACCAGAACACACTCGTTACGCGCCTCATCAGCGAGTGCCACCCGCTTGACCTCGAAGTGCATCACGCGATCCACGTCGCCGCCGAAGAGAGTGAGTTACCCGCCTACGTGCAGCGAGAGCACGACACCCATCTGCAGCACATCGTGCGTGCCGCACAGGGCGGCACGAGCCAGCTATGCGTACTGGTAGGCGAATCCTCCACCGGCAAGACCCGTGCAGCGTGGGAAGCCATCCAGAGCCTTGCCGCCGATGAGTGGCGGCTCTGGCATCCCTTCGACCCCACCCGAGCCGACGCAGCACTGGCTGGCCTGGCCGCAGTAGGGCCCAAAACCGTGGTCTGGCTGAACGAGGCACAGCACTACCTGGCCCATCCCGAGGTCGGGGAAAAGATCGCCGCGGCCCTACGCACCCTGCTGTCCGACACCCACCGCGCTCCGATCCTCGTCCTGGGCACACTGTGGCCCGTGCACTGGGATCATCTGACCTCTTTACCGATTCAGCCAGGCGAAGATCCGCAGGAGCAAAGCCGTCAGCTTCTTACGGGACGGCAAATCCACGTGCCGGACGCCTTCACCGAGCGAGACCTCGTCGCCGTTCGCAGTGCAGCACAAACCGACGAGCGTCTCGCACAGGCGCTGGCAGGGGCATCCGACCGCCGCATCACCCAGTTCCTCGCCGGTGTTCCGGTGTTGCTGGACCGGTACGAGCTGGCGCGCGCGGGCGCCCGTGCGCTCCTCCACGTCGCTATGGACGCGCGGCGTCTGGGGTGTGGCATGGACCTGCCCGCAGCCTTCTTGGAAGAAGCGGCTATGGGATACCTGTCGGCATCAGAGCTCAGCTCCTTGGACGATGACTGGTTCGAACAGGCCCTCGCCTATACGGGGCGCACTGCCCACGGCAACACAGCCCTACTGCGGCGTACACGCCGTAGACCAGGAAGCGAATGCGAGGACTCCTTCCGACTGGCCGACTACATGGAGCAGCACGGCCGCCGGACACGCGGTCAGATATGCCCGCCGGCCTCCTTCTGGGACGCTGCCCTGCGGCACCTGCCACGACGCACCGATGTCAGCGCTCTGGCGTCAGCCGCCTCAGCACGATGGCGGCTGCGCTACGCCCGCCTCCTGGTCGAACGTGCCCATCAACTGCCCTGGTCCCAGACCGCCTCCGGTCTCGACGTACGCTCCCCTGCGTACGACGGGCATGACGACAGCATCAGCTGGCCTGCGGACCATCTGACCTGCAGGGCCCTGGCAGACCTCGCCTTCACCGCCGCCCAAGCAGCCGACTATGAGCAGGCAGCGGCCCTGGCTCTGGAGGCCGCCGAATGCTGCCAGCCGGACGCATTGGCCGACATCGCGCTCCAGCACGAAGAGGCCGGACTGACTGTGGAAGCATCGGATCTGGCTCACCATGCGGCAGCACATGGTGCCCCAGCCTGCCTGAGCCGCCTGGCCATGATGCGAGAAGAAGCGGCCCTCTTCGAGCAGGCGGAACACTACGCGCGAGCCGCCGCCGAATACGGGCTCACCAACACACTGGCCAACCTGGCAGCACACCGCGAGGCAGCCGGAGACAAAGAACGCGCCGAAGAACTCTGGGAAGCCGCCGCCACCTATGGACACCCAGCAGCACTCGCGAACATCGCCCGCTTCCGATACGAATCCCGCGACATCGAAGAAGCAGCCCGCATCGCCCGCGAAGCACTCGACCAAGGAGACGCCGCCTACCCCTATCACGACACCGACCCCGTATGGGGAAAGCTATGGCCCCACGGCATCGAACCCGACGGCGCCCCCACCCCCTACGCCCACGACGAGGGTCTGTCCAGCAAACGGCTCTGGCCCGTAATCGGTGGTAGCGCCGTGTAGTGATCACTGGAGGAGGATGCGGTGGCGGAGCAGGGGAACCCGGCTCGGCCGTGCATCTGCCTCATGATCCGCTTGGTTCGCGTGTTGACGCCCTCGGTGCGGCCGTTGTGGTACGGGAGGGTGAGTCCGGTGTCGACGGCGGCGCGGTCGAGTTCGAGGCCGTTCGCAAAGGAGTGCAGGTGGGACAGGTCGGCGGCGCGAACTGTGGTGATCCAGTCGGTGAGCTTGGCGTCGTTGCCCTCGGCTGGGGTCAGTAGCTGAGCGAACTCGCCGGTGAGGCGGGCGAGTTCGATCATCTCCGGGCAGGTTTCGGTGAGTTCCCGCAGTAGTGCGGTGTCCTTGTCGCGCAGGTTCTCGGGGCGGGTGAGCATGAGGCGGGCGAAACGCTGCGGGGTGGTGACCGGCTTGTCGCCCTCGGCGCGGCCCTGGGTGATGTAGCGGTAGAGCAGGTTGAGGCTGCCGGTGTATCCCAGCTCCTTGATTTCCCGGAAGAGTTGGAGGACGGGGACGGCCGGGTCTTCCGTGCGGCGCGTGCGCAGGTGGTCGCGGTAGGGGTCGACGAGCGTGGGCTTGTAGCGGGGTGCGCGGCGCTCTGCGGTGGGCTCTTCATGCGGGCGTACCGCTTGACGGTGTTCAGGGCGACATCGAGGCGGCGGGCGCATTCAAGCAGGCCGACGCCTTGGTCGAGCAGATGGTGGACCCGCTGCCAGCGCTCGCGGGTGGTCTGCTCGCGTACACCCCCGGGCCGGGCGGGGTTCACCGCGGTCGCCCAGCAGGCGGCGTGGGAGCGGACCTCTGCCAGGACCTTGCCGCACAGGTTGCTCCACAGGTGCCACCTGTCGCTGACCTGCACCGCTTCGGGGAGGGCCTGGCGGATCGCCTCGCCACAGGAGCCGGAGCCGTCGCGGCAGACGTATTCGGCCCCGGGATGCTCGCGCAGCCACGCGACCAGGGTCCGGGCGGTGCGGTCAGGCAGGACGTCGACCCGCTCGCCGGTCTCGGCGTCGATGATCACGGTGGCGTAGCGGTGCCGGCGCTTGAGGGCGAAGTCATCGATGCCGAGCACGCGTGGGACGCGCAGCGGCGGTGCCGTTGCGCATGAGCATGCGCAAGGCGGTCGAGCGGGAGATCGCGCAAGCCAGTACACGGGAGAGGCGGGCGCCCGTCCTGCCCGCTAACTCCTTTACCACGGAGCCGAGTTGGTCGGCCAGGCGGTTGGTGCGACGCTGGTAGCGCTCCACGACGCCGGGAACCTGCTCGCGGAACGTCTGCCGCAGGCAGCCGAGCACCGGGCAGACCAGGCGCCGGACCCGCACCGACGCCACGACCCGCCGTCCGTCCACCGGCACGTCCGCGACCACCCGCCCGTGGAAGCCATGCACCCGCCCCGTCGGCTGCCCGCACACCGGGCACGGCACCGGATCGTCCCGGGTCCGCGCCGACACCCGGATGACCTCGCCCTCGTCCGTCACGCCCTCGACGACGAGGGCCGACAGGCCCGAAAACACCACACCCACAAGCTCATTGACATCGCGCACACCATGCCAACGACGGCCGTCACCCTTCGTTACCACCGATTACGGGCCAGAGCCGTTGACCCGTACAGACCCGCTCTCCGCTTAGAACTGCGCCCGCGTACGCGAGGGAGAAATTCATCCGAGAGGGCTGTGATTGGCTGTGACTGAGCGCCGTAGTTGGTTGTGACCGCTCATCCGTGAATCCTCGCACCGACTGCGTAGCGTCGGTCCGTCAACGTCCGTAGTCATCAAGGAAGAGCGGTTCAGGAGCCCGGTGACGCTGGATACCTTGTTGTGAGGGCAGGCCGCGGCCGGTGGGGGCGCGTATCGGCTGGGGGGCGGGGTGGAACGAAGACTGTCTGCACAGAGCACGGCTGCTGCGGCGTCGACGCTACTGGGTTTCGGTGCAGGCGTGTTGGCCAATTTGGCGACATCGCGGTGGACCTGGTCGGTTGGCGCTGGTTTGCTGGTGCTGGTCGCGGCGTGGGTCGGCATCGAGGTATGGCGGGAAGGCCGCGAGCCGCAGGCGGCCCCCCACGGCGGATTGGGTAGAGGTCGAGCCTATGGCCACGGACGTGAGGGTGGGTTAGGGAACCACGAGCGGCCCTGGATGGCGCCACCATTGGATCGGATGATCGAGCGGCCCGAGTTAGCCGGTCGTCTGATGGCCGCGTTGCTAACGCCCGAGGCGGCCGAGGTCGGCATGACCACCGGGCTGCGTGGCGCTGGGGGGTTTGGCAAGACGACCCTGGCGACTTGGGTGTGCCATCGCTCCGAGCTGTCGGGGCGCTATCCCGGCGGCCTGTTGTGGGTGACTCTGGGGCAGGAGATCCACGGCGCGGACCTAGCAGAGCGGGCCAACGACCTGGCCTGGGCGTTGAGCGGGCAGCGGCCGATGCTCTCCGATCCGGATGCCGCCGGCGCCGAGCTGGGCCGGCTGCTCGATGAACAGCCGGGGCCGGTGCTGCTCGTTGTCGACGATGTGTGGCAGGAGGCGCAACTACGGCCGTTTCGGTTCGGCGGGCGGGCCTGCACCCGGCTGGTGACCACCCGCATCCCCGACCTGCTGCCCCCCGGCGGGCCGACCATCGCGGTGGACGCGATGTCCGCCGATCAGGCCCGGCTCCTGCTTACCGACGGGATGACCGGGTTTCCTATGGAGATGGCGGAGCACTTGGCTCAAGTCGCTGGGCGGTGGCCGGTGCTCTTGAACCTGCTCAACGGCGTGCTGCGTCGCCGGGTCGGGCGAGGCCAGCCGATACGGGAGGCAGCCGACCAGGTCTTGCGCACCCTGGTCGCCGACGGGCCGGGTGCCTTTGATCCAGCGCGCCCGGCCGAGCGCAGTAAGGCGGTAGCGGCGACCGTTGAGGCCAGCCTGGCGCTGCTGACACCGCACGACCAGCACCGCTATCTCGATCTGGCCATCTTCCCTGAGGATGTCGACATCCCCCTGGAGGTGCTGGGACTGCTGTGGCCGGGCATCCGAGTGGACGCCCTGTGCGAGGAGCTGGCGGGGCTGGGGCTGGTCGCCGACTACCGACTGGACAGGCCCGGGCCGCGCCTGGTGCTGCACGATGTGCTCCGCACCTACCTGCGCACTCGCCGCAGCGTCGACGACCGGGCCGCGGTACACCAGCGGCTTGCCACCGCCGCCTCCGGGCTGCTGCCTCCTCGCACCGAGGGTGGCGAGGGCAGGCCGCAGCTGTGGTGGACCCTGCCGGCCAACGCCGACTACCTATGGCGCTACCTGCCACAGCATCTGGCCGCAGCCGGCGAGGATGAGGAATTGGCCGCCCTCGTAGAGGACTTGCGCTGGGTGGAGGCCAAGACTCGCAGACTCGGCTCGGTGGTAGGGGCGATGGCCGACCTGACGCTTGCAAGCACCCCCACCGCCGAGACGCTACGGCGCACGCTGGAACAGGATGCCCATCTACTCGGCCCGATCAACCCGCCCGAAGCGCTGGGCGCGACCCTGGCCAGCCGCCTCGACGGCTTGCGCGACCTTGAGCCCGCCCTGCACCGCTACCGAGCCACGCTCTCTCGGCCCCGGCTGGAGCCTGCCTGGCCCTTTCCCGATCGAACCGACCCGACCCAGCCATCCTCGGCTGGACACCAAGGCGGAGTGACCAGCTGTGCGTTCTCCCCGGACGGCACCCTGCTGGCCACCACCAGCCACGACCACACGGCACGGCTCTGGCTGGTCGCTAATGGCACCGAACAGGCCGTGCTCACCAGCCACACAGGCGGAGTGTGGGACTGCGCGTTCTCCCCGGACGGAGCGCTGCTCGCCACCGCCAGCGACGACCGCACCGTGCGACTGTGGCGCGTCACCGACGCCCTCACCCACGCAGTCCTGGCCGGGCACACCGACGCGGTAACCAGCTGTGCTTTCTCCCCGGACGGCAGCCTGCTGGCCACAGCCGGCCATGACCGCACGGTGCGGCTGTGGCGCGTCGCCGACGGCACCCAACAGGCCGTGCTGACCGGCCACACCGACGGGTTGTACCACTGTGCGTTCTCCCCGGACGGTACGCTGCTCGCCACGGCCAGCGACGACCGCACCGTCCGACTGTGGCGCGTCACCGACGGCACCCAACAGGCCGTACTGTCCGGCCACACGGGCGGAGTGACAAGCTGTGCTTTCTCCCCGGACGGCACCCTGGTGGCCAGCAGCAGCAATGACCACACAGCACGGCTATGGCGCATCGCCGATGGCACCGAACAGGCCGTGCTGACCGGCCACACGGGCAGGGTGTACAGCTGTGGATTTTCTCCGGACGGCACTCTGCTCGCCACCGTAGGGGTGGGCAGCAGCAGCGTGCGTCTGTGGTGGATCCACAATGGCACCGAACGAGCGATACTGCCCGGGCACACGGGCCGGGTCCATGGCTGCGCGTTCTCCCCGGACGGAGCGCTGCTGGCCACCACCAGCCACGACCAGACCACACGACTGTGGCAGGTGGCAAGCGGCACCGCTGTCGCAGTGCTGGCCGGCCACCCCCGGGTCTACCGATGCGCCTTCTCCCCGGACGGCACCCTGCTGGCCACCACCAGCCACGACCACACGGCACGGCTCTGGCACACCGCTGACGGCACCGAACACGCCGTACTGACCGGCCACACGACCCGGGTACATGGCTGCGCCTTCTCCCCCGACGGCGTGCTCCTTGCCACCACCAGCAACGACTGTACGGTGCGACTGTGGCGGGTTCACGATGGCACCGAACACGCGGTACTGACCGGGCATGCCAGCTGGATACGCGGCTGCGCCTTTTCCCCCGACGGCAGCCTGCTGACGACGGCCGGCCATGACCGCACGGTGCGGCTGTGGCGCGTCGCCGACGGAACCGAGCAGGCCGTGCTGACCGGTCACACCGATACCGTGTGTAGCTGTGCGTTCTCCCCGGACGGTACGCTGCTCGCCACGGCCAGCGACGACCGCACCGTCCGACTGTGGCGCGTCACCGACGGCACCCAACAGGCCG
>NZ_JBHXVG010000066.1:16090-26384 GCF_042672405.1 Streptomyces sp. NPDC127197
GTGCGTTCTCCCCGGACGGTACGCTGCTCGCCACGGCCAGCGACGACCGCACCGTCCGACTGTGGCGCGTCACCGACGGCACCCAACAGGCCGTATTGACCGGGCATTCCAGCTGGGTGGAGAACTGTGCGTTTTCGCCGGACGGTACGCTGCTCGCCACGGCCAGCCGTGATCAGACGCTGCGCCTATGGCAGGTAGCCACCGGTCGTTGCCACTGCGCCCTGCGCGTCGCCAGCGACCTGACCGGGATCGCCTGGCACCCAAGCGGCACGCTGCTCTGCGCCGCTGGCGGAGTCGGCGTGTACGTGCTCGCCTACCTGCCGTAGCCCGGTGCAGCACCCGCTGCACCGGCACAAGCCACCCACTCGAACGCAGCCGCACCGATCATCTCGTGCACCCCCTCGCGGTGGCGGCGGGCGAAGGTCATGCTGCCAAGATCCTCTCCCGGCGGCGGAGGTGTCCAACGGGAATATCCCGTCGGCTCACCATGTGACCAGATGGCCCCTACCAGGCAGGCTGCACGGGTTCGAGGCGGCTTTACCGCGAACTGCTCGCGCCCACACTTCAACAGAATCAAGACGATGTCGCGTAGCCGGGGGCATCACAGCCCCCGGCCCTCACAGAACCGTACGCAACGATCTCTCGTTATACGGCTCTTGTTGCCCTGGTCACCAGACGACGGGGACGGTGTTTACCCAGGCCCAGTGGGCAAAGAACCGGGGCCGCTGTTTGATGGTCCTGTTCCATGCTTCCTGCGCCTTCTTTCGTCCACGCAGCCGCTGGTACTTCTTGCGGATCCAGCGGCGTTGTCACGTTGTTGAGGGTGTGAGGTGTCTGAGGCCGCGTCAGCGCGGGTCGGGCCGGGTGGCAGTCCCGGGGTCAGGCCCTGGTGGGCTGGCCGACGACGCCGGTGATCTGGTCCCAGAGGGTGAAACGGATGGTCATCTCGAGGCGGTGTTCGGTGGCGGTCATCAGGTGGCGTGAGGGTCGGAAGTGGGGTGAGATGCCGCTGAAGGCGGACAGGAACCGTTGGGCTGCGCCGGCGCTGCGGAATCCCTTCATCGCGCGTTCGCGCTGCCGGGTGGGCTGGTGGGAGTTCTCGGCCCGATTGTTCAGGCCCTTGTGGGAGCGGTGCTCGACCGAGGGCATCACCTCGCGGTGGGCGGCACCGTAGGACCGGAGCTTGTCGGTCACGATCACGCGGGGCACCGACCGGGTCTTCTTCATCAGCTTCCGGAAGAAACGCCTGGCCGCATCCTTGTCGCGACGGCTCTGGACCAGGATGTCCAGGACGTTGCCGTCCTGGTCCACCGCGCGCCACAGGTACTTCCGCTTGCCGTTGATCTTGACGAAGACCTCGTCCGGATGCCATTTATCGCCTGGCCTGGGGCGGCGTCGGCACAGCGCGTCGGCGTAGGACTGCCCGAATTTCCGGCACCACCGGCGGACCGTTTCATAAGAGACGACGACGCCGCGCTCAAGCATCAGCTCCTCGACCTCGCGGAAGCTGAGCGGGAACCGGAAGTACAGCCACACGAAGTGGGAGATGATCTCCACCGGGTACCGGTGGCCCTTGTACGACGGCCGCGTGCTCGCCACGCACGATCCCCTCCCGAGGGTTATCAACTTGGAGACCATCTCACGCCGTTAGCCAACGTGACAGTGCCCCAGCCCGCCCTGCAGAACGAGCATCCCGGCCACGTTCGGCTGGTTGAGCGTGGCGCGAAGCTCGCGAGGGGCGTCTGCGTCGACGGTGCCCGCGGTCATCAGGTCCGGCAGGCAGAACAGCACGAAGACCAGCCCGACCACCGCGACATCCATGACCCACGGGCGCTCCCGGTCGGCCTGCCCCAGCCGCTCGCTCAACCGGCCCAGGCCGGCGATGAACGGGCCCATCCCGCTGATGTCGTCGGTGGTCACGGGGCTCACCTGTCCGTGGTGCGGGCCATCAGACGTCGCGGCGTACCAGGCGATACGCCGCCCCGCCCAGTGCGAGCACTGTCCAGCCGAGGAAGACCAGCAGCCCGGCCACGGCGACAAGGTCGTGGCGTCGTGGGTCAGGGCGAACATCGACTCGCCCGCGTTGCCGGGCAGGTACGGCTGGTCGTGGTCTCCTCCTCCGAGGCGGGCGAGTCGGCGAAGGAGCTCAAAGACCTGCTGCAGGACTGGGCGGCGGGCTATGGATCCGTCTACCGGCGGCTGGTCGGCGCTGCGGACCACGTGGTCGTACTGCTCGACAATCCGTGGCCGAAGAACGATGCCGTCGAGTGCGTGTCGAGTTACCCGCTGCAGCTGCAAGACTGCGAGCAGGACCAGCGCGACGCGATCAAGGACCCCACCCGCCGGGAGGCCAACCGGCAGGGCGCCCGCCGTGCCGGTGCCGCCGTGGTCGACCCGAAGCCCTGGCTGTGCCCCGGGTCGGGCAGGTGCCCCCGGGTCGTAGGCGACACGTTCGTCTACCGCGACGAGAGCCATGTGGCGGATCCCTACGCCGAGGCGCTGACCCCGGTGCTGCGCCAGGAGCTGCGGAAACTGGGGATGCTCGGCGGGTAGCCCTGGAGCAGCCTGCTCGTCTGCCTGGTACTGGCTTTCCTAGGGACGGCTGCCCAGGAAAAGGCCTCCCTGTATGCCCAGGCACTCCGCCACGACGATGGATCCCGCAAGGCGCCCTTCGCAGAGGAAAGCCACCTCTGCCGCCGACGCCGGATTCCCGTCGAAAGATGGCAAGACTGATGATCGCCGACAAGTCGGCTGCCCCCGAGCTCCGGGGGCACCGGCGCCCTACCGCCCAGTATCACCGGCAACACCGCCCCTGGCACTTCAAGACCGTGGTCGCGGTCGTCTTCGTGGTGATGGCCGCCAGCAGCGCGCCGTCTCCGCTGTACGGTCTCTACCAGCAGCAATGGCACTTCGGAACGACCACTTCGACGGTCGTCTACGCCTGCTACGCCGTCGGCGCGATCCTGACCCTGCTGGTCGCCGGGGACCTGAGCGAGCACCTGGGTACTCAGCGGACGATCGTGATGGCGCTGGCCACTGTCGTCGTCAGCTTTCTGACGTTCCTGCTTGCCACGGGGGCGTGGGCGCTGTGCCTGGCCCGCATGATCCAGGGCGTCGGGGTCGGGTTGCTCACCAGCAGCGCGGGCTCGGCCCTGGCCGACCTTCACCGGGACCGCAGTCACCGGGCCGCGGCGGCGGCCAACAGCGCGGCGACCTCGACAGGCATCGCGCTGGGCGCGGTGTTCTCCGGCCTCGCCGTTCAGTTCGCTCCCGCACCACTGGTCACCCCGTTCGTCGTGCTGGCCGTCCTGTCCGTCGGTGGACTTGCCCTGGTGCGGGCGATTCCCGCCTGGCAGGCCGTGCCCGAACGGCTCAGGCCCTGGCGCCCCCGGCTGCTGCGGCTGGGTGCGGAGCCACGGGGGATCCTGCTCCGGGTGGCCCCCATCGTGACGGCCGGCTGGGCGGTCGTCGGCCTGTACCTGGCACTGGGGGTCGACCTGGTCGCCGGCCTGCTGCACACCACCGACAGGGCACTGTCCTCGCTGGTCATCCTCGTGGTGCAGGGCTGCGGCGGCATCGCTCCGATGCTGCTGCGCCGGCTTGGCGACCGGGCGGCATCGGTGACGGGGTGTGCGCTGCTCGTCGCCGGGGTCGGGGTGTCCGTGATCGGCTACGACACCGCCCACGCCCTGTTGTTCTTCGCTGGTGCGGCAGTCACCGGTGCGGGCTTCGGCCTGTGCTTCATGGGGTCCACGAGCACCGTGACGGCTGCGGCGATCGCCAAGGGCTACCCCCAGCTCCTGCCGGGGTTCTTCGCCCTGGCCTACCTGGCGGTGAGTGTGCCGGTGGTCGTTCTGGGCGCCTCTGCTTCCCGGTTCGGCGTCGCGGCCGCCTTCTCGGGGTTCGGACTGCTCGTGGCACTGCTGGCCGTAGCAGCAGGGGTCATTGCTGTCCGCTCGGGCCGGGCCGAGCTCCGGAAGCAATAGCTACATCCAACCCGATTTTTCTAAAATCAAACGAATGAGAGGCAGTGGCATGGCCACTTGGTTCATCACTGGTGCGTCCCGCGGTTTCGGTCTGGAGATCGCGCGCCAGGCACTGGAGCGGGGCGACAAGGTCGTGGCGACGGCCCGCAGGCCTCAGGACGTACAGGACGCGCTCTCCCAGTACGGGGACAGTCTGCTCGCTGTCGCCCTGGACGTCACCGACGAGGCGCAGGCCCGTGAGGCTGTCGAGGCAGCCGTGGAGAGGTTCGGGACGATCGACGTCCTGGTCAACAACGCAGGACGCGGTGTGCTGGGCGCGGTGGAGGAAACCACCGATGCCGCGTTCCGCTCGGTCTACGACACCAACGTGTTCGGTCTGGCCAACGTCACCCGCGCCGTACTGCCGGTCATGCGCCGGCAGCGTTCGGGCCACGTTCTCAACCTGAGTTCCATCGGGGGCTTCGAGAGCGTGGCGGGCTTCGGCGTCTACTGCTCGACCAAGTTCGCCGTGGAGGGCCTGTCCGAGGCGATGCGCGCCGAACTGGCGCCGCTGGGTATCCAGGTCACGATTGTCGAGCCGGGATATTTCCGGACCGACTTCCTCGACGCCACCAGCCTGCTCACAGAGGGCCGGATCATCTCCGACTACGCCGAGACCGCCGGCGCGGTGCGCCAGGCCGTCCCCGGGCTCAATCACGCCCAGCCCGGTGACCCGGTCAAGGGAGCCACGGCCATCCTCGCCCTGGCCGACGCCGCCAACCCGCCGCTGCGCGCCCAGCTCGGCAGCGACTGCGCCTCGGCCATGGACCGTAAGATCGCCCAGCTTCGCGAGGAGACCGACACCTGGCGGGAGCTGGCCCTGTCCACGGACCATGACGACGCGAAGGTCACCAACTGACCCGCCGTGTGACTCGCATGAGTCACACGAGAAGGAGGCTGCCGTGACAGAACTCGGTGAATACCTGCGCGCATGCCGCGCCCGGGTCAGTGCGGAGCAGGTGGGGCTGCCCACGTCCGGGCACCGCCGGGTGCCGGGACTGCGGCGTGAGGAACTCGCCTCGCTGGCCGGCGTCAGCGTGGACTACATCGTGAGGCTGGAACAAGGCCGCGTGAAGTCCGCGTCGCCCGCCATCCTCAGTGCCCTGGCCCGGGCCCTCGAGCTGCGGCCCGACGAGGAGGAATACCTGCTGCGGTGTGCGGCCGAAGCCGGCATCTCCGACCGGGCGAAGCCGGTCACACCGAGAAATCAGCAGGTATCGCATGCAACCCAGGTCCTCCTGGACAGCATGGTGAATGTCCCGGCACTCGTGATGGGCCGCCGTATGGACATCCTGGCGTGGAACCGCCTGAGCGCGGCGCTGTTCACCGACTACTCCCAGCTGCCGGCCAAGCGGCGCAACCACATCTGGCTCACCTTCCTCGATCCCCAGGTCCGGGGGCTGTACGCGAACTGGGAGCAAGTGGCCCAGGAGTGTGTCGCCTACCTCCGCATGGACGCCGGCCGTTACCCGAACGATCCCGAACTCGCCCGTCTCGTCGGGGAACTGTCCTTGAAGGACCCCGACTTCCGCCGATGGTGGTCCGACCACAGGGTGCGGGCCCAGCGGCATGGCCGCAAGGAGTTCGTCCACGCGATCGCCGGGGAACTGAGCCTGGACTTCCAAGTGTTGGATGTGCGGGGCTCCACGGACCAGAGCCTGCTCGTCTACACGGCGGAACCGCACTCGCCGAGCGCGCAGGCCCTCACCTTCCTGGCGGGCTGGGCCGCTACCGAGCTCCCCGCCCGGCCGACGGAGGCGGCAGGATCCCCCCGGCGGCCCGGGACAGCACCTTCGGCGGGGGAATCCAAGGACGGGGCGTAGCGCATCAGCGGGACGGCCGGGCCGAAACACTTGGGGAGCAGGGTGTGCGACACCCTGCTCCCCAACGCTGTTCGTCTATACGCTCCTCACCTTCGCCCTGACCCTGGGCAGCTGGCAGATGTTCGGCAACGTCTCCCGCCTTCCCCCTGCTCTATGAGGGCACCCAGCAGATTCGGTGAGGAATCGCGCCCTCGGACTTGGCTGAGCAGCTCAACGAGTCCACGACCAGCAGTGGGATCCGATGCCGCGCGCGAGCGTCTCGGAGGACACTGAGGGCGTACCGAGTTCTGAGGCGAGTGAAAGCTGATGACTATGGGTGCATCTCACGCCACCGAGCGCAGTGGTCCCCATGGTGGAGTCCCGGCGGAAAACAAAGCCCACATCCTTGTCGACCAGCGGGGCACGGTGGTCGGGTGGAGCTCGGAGGCCGAAGGGCTGCTGGGCTGCCCGGCGGATGCAATGCTGGGGCGCCCGGCACTGGACCTGCTGGCCGGCGCCGATCCCAATCGGTCACAAGAGCGAGGGCCGCTTCCGAGCCCTTCGCCCGGATCCTTCACCTCGCCGCGGCACGCCGGGGCAGTGCGCGCTGGCGCTCAGGGCGTCCGGTAGAGGGTCAGGTGCTCGTGGTAGAGCATCCCGTCGCGGACCTCTCTCGTGGCGGTGAAGGCGGGGTTGCCGACGTAGTCGATGTGTCAGCCAGTACTCAGGGTCGCCTGAGAGGCTTGGGTCCTTTGTGACGCCAGGCGGTGGTCGACGGTGGCGATGGCCGCCAGGACGCCCCCCACCAGGGTCATGCCGAGCCAGCCGGCGACGGACGCCGTCGCTCCCAGCGGCACCGCGCACACGGCCCCCACCAGGCGGTCGGCGAGCCGTCCGCTTCCCAGCAGGCCCCGGTAGGCCGCGTGGCCCAGGAGGAACACCGCTGTGCCGCAGCCCAGCCACCACCGGTGCGCATGACCGTCGAAGTGGTGAATGGCGTCGGTGATTCCCGCTGCGACCAGGATGACGCCGACGATCATCACGAGATGCGCGCCGGTGAACGCGTAGTAGGCGAGCATCTGGCGACGGTGCTCGGTGGCCTTTTCGAACTCGGCGTCGGCCCGGCTTTCGTCCCCGTCGAAGTACACCCACCACAGGCCCGACGCCACGGCGATGCCCAACGCCACGCCGAGCGCCAGGGGCGCGTCGACCGCGTGGCTCTCCGATCCCTCGGCGCCGATCCCGATGGCGACCACCGACTCGCCCAGAACGACCAGCAGGAGCAGCGCATGCCGCTCCACGAAGTGATGCGGCTCGAGGACGAAGCCGCGGATGCGGCCCAGGAAGGGCGAGAGGTACAGGACCAGCACAGCGGCGGCCCAGCACACCCAGCCCCATGCTTCCGGCAGGTGCGGGGCGACGAGTACGAGGACCCCGGCCGCGGCGTTGAACGGCATGTTGCGCAGGATGGCCTGCCGCGCCGACGGGGCATTGGCGGTCAGATAGACCACCCCGTGGATGGCGACCACGGCCAGATACGCCAGGGGAAAGGCCCAGCCCTCGGGCGCGAAGGCGTACGGCACGTCCAGCCCCATGATGAAGAAGCCGGTCATCGCGAGCATCAGCAGCAGCCGCACCGGCACCGCGTCAGGCCTGACCGCGTTGGTGAGCCACCCGAACCCGCTGAACATCCACCACACGACGACCATCGGGAACAGCCCCTTGAGGAGGCCCTCCCACCCGGGGTGGCTCTCCACCGCGTGGGTGACCTGGGTGACGAAGAAGACGAACACCAAGTCGAAGAAGAGCTCGGCCGGCGTCACCCGGCCCTGGGTGCGCTCTGAAATCCACAGTCGCCTGGGAACGAGAGAAGTCTCGTTCCGTACGGTTCTTCTCATGGGCGGTTCGCTTTCCCCCATCGGTACGAGCGGACAGCCGTCCGCCGGGGCACCCGGTGGCGAATCCTGCGATCGAAAGAGGCGGCAGAAACGCCACAGCGCGCCTGACCCTGCTCGCCGTGGCTGAGGGCAAAGGTCTCCTGGCAGTTGGCGGCATCCAGATTAACTGATCGTTTCTGCGTGAGATCGGCGTGCCGGCTGGGTTCGACTCGCTGCTCGGCAATGACCACGGTCGCCTCGACCCCACCGAGATGATCGACGCGATGGTGCGGATCGTGCCCAGCGACACGAGCAAGTTCTGCAACGTGGTACCGGAGTTCATCGAGAAGATGCTGAAGCAGAGCCAGGACGAGGCCTGGGACATCACCATCCGGGTGTTCCGTCCACGGAGATCGACGACAGGGATCTCCGCTGAGACATCTCGAAACGGCTGAGGGCCTTCTGGAGCAGCGTGGATCGCCACATCCGCAGCGGAGACCGGAAGGCCCTCATCCCGCATTACCTCAGGCCCCGGCAGGGGCGAATTTCCCCCAGAGGTCTGGGGCTGTTGAACAATGAGAGCGCGACAACCAGCGGATCGGCCATGCCCCGAAGGCTCCGTGAGGACGATTTTCCGTTGATCACTGCGTCACCGGCCTGGGCACGGTAAGTCGAGGTCAGTGGTGTCGGTCGCCGCCGCGCTCGAGGCCGGCAGCGGCACCGCTCGCGCCTCCCGGCTCGCGCTCGGCGGCGCAGGCACCAGCCGTGGCGCGGCTGACGCGGAACGGGTGCTGCTCGGCGGGCTGGCCACGGAGTCGGTCTTCCGGGAGGCAGACGTGGCCGTTCTTATGGCACTCGTGGCGATGGCCGGATCGGTGGTACGGGTGAGCCGGCGAAGGCCTGCGTCGGAGGGCGAGCCCGGGACGACGCTGTAGGTGAAGAGCGTCTGATCAGGTTCGTTCGGAATGTGGAGGCGTTCGCTGTGGAGCACGATCTCGCCGACCAGAGGATGGCGGTAGCGACGTCGGCCGTTCCTGCAGAGCTCAACCTCATGGGTGGCCCAGATTCGGCGGAATTCGGAACTCACCGCCGTGAGCTCGTCGACGAGCGCGGCGACGGCTGGATCGTGTGGATGGCGGGCGGCGTCGAAGCGCAGCATGGCGATCGCCTCGTGGGCTGCGACGTTCCAGTCCGTGTACGGTGCCTTGCCCGGAGCGTCGAGGATCAGCCAGCGAAGGTAGTTTCCGCGGGCTCCCAAGCCGCGGAACAGCGCGTGCGCGGGCTCGTTCATGGCGAGGAGGTTGAGTAGCCGTCCGAGGACGAACGCCGGGGTGGAAAGGTTCTCGAGCAGCAGGCGTAGTCCGGCGCTGATCTGCTGGTCGTCGGCACACCTGGGTGCGTGGGTGGCAGACGTCCGGGCGATCTCGTACAAGTAAATTCGCTCGACAGGGGTGAGGCGCAGAATCCTGGTGACCGAGTCCAACAACGCATCTGACACGTTGGGGCAACGGCCCTGCTCGAAGCGGACGTAGTAGTCCACGCTGATGCCGGCGAGGTCGGCCACCTCTTCCCGCCGAAGGCCGGGCACACGGCGCGCTCCAGGCCCGAGCGGCAGACCCGCCTCCTCGGGTGTCACCTGGGCACGGCGTGAGCGCAGGAAATCTCGGAGCATCGTGTTGCGGCTCATTGGGGCCGCCGCATGGCAGCGAAGGGGGGTACTGGCGTACCTAGGGTCGTGGCCGTCCCAGGGACGAACGCGTCCCTTCCGTGCCTGACGGTTATGTCATCAGCTACAGGCATGCCAACTCTCTCGGGCGAGGTCGAGCGGGTGCTCTTCGCAGGCGTCGCTACTCGAATGTCAGCTCTGTTCAAGAGGCAGTCCGAGGCGCGTCTTGACTTCTGCGGGACTGGTGGGACTGATGGGAATGGCGGGACGCTGTTAGATCTGTCCGGAGGGTCGGTGGCATGACGGCGGGCGAGGAGCAGGTGCTCGAGGAAAGCCGGGCGTCGGCGTTGACACGCAGGGCGTGGCGGAACTCGGTGCATCGGGGCTGAAAGGTCGTCGATCATCGGGACTGCCTCGCGCGGATTTAGGCTGACGGGTGCGGCGGGAATGCGTACTACAGGACAGGGTCCCGCTGCCTGTACGAACTCGCATCCGTAGCGTCCCTGGCGGGATGCCCCTGAGCGGATCATGCGGACGTGGACGCGTTCGGCCTGCGAAGTGCGCCGGGGTGCGGCCTGCGTCTCTTGAACAGAGTCGTGGGTGACTCCACGACCTGGACGATGCCGACACGTGTTCGATTTGCTGGTGTGTCGAGCATGAGAATCGCGAAACAGACCTCACACGCATAGGTGCCCGGCGGCCATTTCTCTTCAACGGCATAATTGCACAACGTGGCGGAGTGCTACTTTTACTGAGCAGCGACATCTGACTGGAGGGCCAGAATCAAAGAATTCCCCTTGCCTGGCAAGTAACCCTCCGGAAAATCAGGATTGAGGCGCCATGAAGCATGTGGAAACCGAGGCACGGTCGGCCGGCCAGTCACCGCCTGGTGTCTCCCGGGTTGATGTCACTCTCACTGTCAAC
>NZ_JBHXVG010000067.1:0-25911 GCF_042672405.1 Streptomyces sp. NPDC127197
ACTTCCGAGGCGTCACTGCACCCATGCGGCTGGTGAGATCCCGCGGCAGCCCGAATTGCCAGTCTCACTCCCTGAAGTCCGTCTCGCTCCAAGACGTGCCGTATGGGCGATTGCCCTCGCCTCGTCACGGACGGGCTTGTCGCATGAGAGGCGAGAGTGCAGTACTGAGGAGCATTAAGTGGCGTAAATCAGGTGAAAACGACCTCTTAGCGCCGGCTGCCCATGCCTGCTCGTCAGGCGATGCCAGACTCCCACCAGGAGCACGTGGAGGTCTCGTTGATGCAGACTCGGATCCGGACCTCGTAATCCTCGGGGATGTTGCCGCTGCCGTCAGGGGTGCCCAGGTTGATCCACCTGGCTCCATCGGCCGTGGACGAGTAGAAGGTGTCGCTTTCTACGAACCTGCCGCTCGCGTTGACCACGATCACTTCGGCCCGTGCCGCGTGCCCGTCGGCCAGCAGGTCCTCCATGAGCAGCTCCTCGCCGTGGGGCTCGAACAGCACCGTGTAGTAGGTCTTTGCGTCCCGTAGCAGAACCGAGGACGCGCCGAGGCCGCCGGGGTCATCGGCCGACACCCATACCCTCGTATTGGAGGTCCAGGTGGCCGCGTTCGCAGTTCCAGCCGACGCACCCACAGCAAGTACTGTGGCCGCTGCACCCGTGGTGAGGGCTCGGAGCAAGCGTCGGTGTGTCAGACGCTTGACGATGCCCCCGTGGCTGATCCGCATGTTGTCTCCCTCTCGTCAAGTTCGCTTCTACGTCGCAGCGTTGCTCGTCCCAATGTGCTCGTGCACCTCACTGGGCCGAAACCGGCGCGCCAGGCAACCCCGGGCTGGTGCACCCCCATCTGGCTGAGCGGGCCTCGGTGGCCCAACAGCGTCGCGCCACCGATGGTGCGGTCATTATCAGGACCGGAAGCCGAGTACAGGTACCTGAAAAGTTATAGGTGGCCGTTCTGGCGCTTGCGGCTCTTCGTGGCGATCGGTGGGCGGCTGTCGATGGACCTCATGGCACCGGCAATCAGGCTCGCCATGCTCGCCCTGGACCTCGTCGTAGCCAGCGCGGCCCGCAACTGGTCCGCCGATCCGCACACCATCCCAGTCGAAGAGTCGCCCGAGGTTGAGGAACAGGCACTTACCGCCCATGGCAACAGGCCCGGCGCAGGGTCCCGTCGGTCCTCAAGCGGAACGTCGGGATGGTAGATCACGCGAATGTCCTCGACATAGCGATCCCAGACAAACGCCGATTTCATCGTGTCGTACGCCCTTCTGAGGAATGGGTTATCGAGGGATTCTTCCAGGCTGCACTGACAGCAGCGTCCGCTACTCGCTCGGTGTAGATCCAGTAGGCCTTGCGCCCGGCTGGGGCCGCTCCGTTGAGAGCAGGTAACCGGGCAGAGGCAGTTACAGCGCGGGCAGGGGGTCGGAGGGGCCGTCGACGCCGAGGAGGAGCACGTGGTGCCCGACGGCCTCGGTGAGACCGGCGGTGACCTTCTCGATGTCGAGGCGCAGCCGGATGCGTCCGGCGCCTTCGCCGTTGGCCGCGAGGTCGTGTTCCAGTTCGTCGTCGATGCGGTCCAGGGCGGCCTCGGCCGCGGCGTAGTCGGCCAGGCCGCGGGCGAGGAGCTGCCGGGTGGCGGTATCGCGGAGCTGATAGCTGGGCATGGGGGATCGTCCTCCGGCTGGTGGGGTGATCAGGTGGGGTCGGTGAGCCGACGTGCAGCGTTCACCGCGCGCGACCAGACGTCGGGGCTGCCGCCGTGCTCGCGGGCGAGGGAGGCGGCAAGGCCGCGGACGTCGCCGCGCTCGCGCAGGGCGGCCAGGGCGATGGCCGCCCTGCGGTCGGCGTCCGAGCGGGGCGGCGTGGCCGCGGGGCGGTGCTTGAGGGCGTTGCGTACGACGTACTCCCAGGACCTCTGCGGCCCGCCGTACTGCACGCTGAGCTCCGCGGCCAGCCCCGGGTGGTAGCCGTCGCGGTCGATCGCCTCGGTGGCGTACTGCTCGGCGAGCTGCGTGGCGGTGAGCGGCTCGGTGTCGGCGCGGGCGCTCAGCTCGGCCGCGAGGGCCTCCTCGAGGGCCGAGGGCCGGCCGACGGGCGCCTCGGGCTGCGGCCCGGGACGGCGGCCGGCCTTGCCGAGCTTGTCCCCGGTGCGTTTGCGGTCGAAGTCCTGCAGGTCGCCGACGCGAAAGGCCTGGATCATGCGGCCGGTGGGGCCCTCGACCTCGCCGACCGGCTCCGGGAAGTAGCCGGGGTTGGCCTGCTGGTACTTGCGGATCACCGAGGCCCCGCTGAAGTTCAGCAGCTCGGCGGCCTTGTTGATGGAGACGACGGTCTCCGGGGCGAGTTCGTAGAGTTCGGGGTCGGCCTTGAGGACCTTGCTTGCCTTCTCCTCCTGGAACCAGGCGTAGAAGTCCCGGAACTGCTGCTCGTCGTAGAAGTCCTTCCCGTCGATCCGCTCCTTCTCCGGGTGACGGTGCTCCTTGGGCTGCTCGTCCCGCACCTTGTACCAGCGGGCCGCGGTGCCGACGCTGGCGCCGGTGAACTCGCGGATCCAGTCGCGGTTCACCACGGCGCGGCCGCTGACGAGGCGGCGCTGCGGGTTCAGGGCCTTGGTCATTGCACTCTCCGGTTCTGGCTGCGGCCCTATACTTGGGGCCTGCTCCTCTTTGTTCCTCTGGCGCTCACGCGCCGGCGGGCGAGTCGAGTTGGTGATGGTGGTCGGCGGGACGTTCGGCCGGGGTTGCCGCTCCGGGTCGACACCCCTGAGGGGGTGCCTTCCGCCGCCCACCGCTTTTTTGCCGCTAGTTTCGCATAATCAATATGACACTCTTGAGGGCTGGCTGTCAATCTCGCCGGCACCAGGCTCCGGGGCGAGGCCGAGCGCGGCCGCGTCCTGGTCCGGAGCGTCAACGGCCGCGGTCTGTTCCACGTCTGCTCTATGCAGGCTTCTCCCAGCCGTGCACGGAGAACGGTTGGCCCTTGAGGTAGTGGGCGATGCCGAGCGCGTTGTACGGGACGGTGTTGTCGGGGAGCTGGTCACTGGGGTGCCAGGACAGGCCCGCGCACTTGTGGGGCTCCATGTTGCGAGGTTCGCCGTCCCAGTGGCGGGCGGCGAAGAACCAGCCGATCCGGGGCTCTCCCTCCGGGTTGCGGAAGTGCATGACGTGCACGATGCGCAGGGCTTCCCGCGCGACGATGACGCCGGTCTCCTCTCGCCCCTCTCGGATCACGGCGTCGAACACGTCCTCGGCCTCGTCGAGCTTCCCGGAGGGCAGGTTCAGCATGCCGTCGGCGTAGCCGGTGCCGCGCCGCTCGGCAAGGCACACGGCTCCGTCGCGCTCCAGGATGAGCATCACGTCGTTCACGGGCTGCTGGGGCACAGTGCTTCGTCCTCCGGCCGGTTGGGCGCTTGCCGGTAGGCGACTGTAGCCGGGATCAGACTGCGATCAGCCCCATGTCCCCAACGTGGTTCATGGTCCACTGGACACGCTCGGACACCGTCAGGCCCGTGGGCATCTCGAGCATCGGCACGCCCGTGGCGCGGCACGCCTCGTAGATGGCTGTGTCGGACTCGTCCTGGATGTTGAGGACCTTCTCCCGCATGCGGTCGCCGCCGGCCTTCTGGTCGTAGCGGTCTTGGCAATACACGATCGCGTCGTAGGCGACGGGCATCCAGGCGCGGCACAACGCCTCGGCCGCGGCGAGAACGGCCGCGGTGCCCGGCTCGGTGGGATCGAGGACGAGGCCTGCCAGGGCCAGGACGTTGGCGGGGGTCTTGTCGGTGATGAGCACTTGGTGGTGCCGGGCGGCGCGCAGGGGCACGGTGAAGTGCTGGGCGAACAGGTCGAGTTCCGCGACCAGGTCGAAGTTCCCCTCACCGTGGAGGACGATGGCCTCCATGAACGGGCTGGTCCGGGCGGGCTCGCCGGTGCAGGCGGCGCCGATGCTCTGCTCTCGCAGGTGCGCGGTCAGCGCGTGGACGAACGTCGTTTTGCCTGCGGCCTGGGTGCCTTCGACGGCGATAACTCGGCACTCTCGGATGGACACGCGTTCTCCAGGAGGTCGGTGAATGTGGGGTTTTCCAGCCAGGCCCAGGCGTCTTTCGCGCCCTCGGCAATGACTTGGTTGACGTTCAGGCCTTCGTCGGCCCACACGGCGAGTCCGGCCGTGCGTGCGGCGACGTAGGCGGTGGAAAGGGAGTGCCGGAGGTTGAGGACGCTCACGCGTTCCCGGCCCTCCTCCTGGCCGTCCTCGATCCATCGCCGGTGCCAGGTGGGCATGGACACCTTGCGGAGCTCGGGCTGGGTGACATCGAGGCCGAGCTCCGTGCACACGTCGACGAGACGGCGCGAGGTCCCGGTGAGGAGATGGCCGGCGTCATACCGGGTGTCGACGTAGTGGCTCTGCTCCGGGTGGGCGTCGCGGCGCTCCCTCCACTGCGCGCGGGCCGCCTGCAGGGGAGGGACCGCGTCCGCGGGGGCGTTTGCCTCCAGGACGGACAGGTCAGCGCAGAACTGGTGCCCGGTGATGATCGTGGACGTCTTTGCGGCCGCGGTGACCGTCGCCGCGGCGTGCCGGACGAGCTCGTCCATCTCGCCGGGTTCCTCGACGTACACACTGGTCCACTCGAACGGCACGTCGGCCAAGTCCGGGGTGCTGCCGGCGGGCAGGTCGAGCCACGCGACGCTGTAGCAGAAGGGGCGTTGCCCGATCCTGATCCGGTAGTTCTTCGTCCACTCGACGTCGATGGACGCGACCCGTACGACTCCCGTGCGTAGCGGCGGCGGCTGCAGGGAGCGGGCACTGGGCAAGCTGCTCGTGATGATCATAGGTTTGTTCCTGCCGTAGGACGGGGCCGTGCGCCCGGTGCGCACGGCCCCGTCGGACGCTACTCGCTGCCTAATGACGCCACGCCGCCCAGCAGGGAAGGCGCTGCCTCCCACGCAACGTGGGACATCACGTCGAAGATGCTCAGCGGCTCCTCCCAGTGCAGTCGTTCGGCGTGCTTGCCGCCGAGCAGCGCGGTGGTGACCGCGGACGACAGGACGCTGCCGGCGAGAGCATCGGGGGAGAAGTCTCCGGCCCGCCCCTCGGCGAGAGCGGTGCATGCCACCTGTGCGCTCTCCTGCTGCTGGCTGCCGGCGAACGACTTCACGGGCTCCAGGCCGTGCGCGATGGCGGTGTCGCTGATGAGTCCGGCCGGGCCGAGGTCGTGGCTGGTGTCCACCCGGCGGGCCGTGCCCGGGGCACGGGTCGTGCGGTCCTTCCACGCCTCAGCGACCGCGGTCACGCCCGGGTGCCGGGCTTCCCCCTCGGTGCGCGGGAGATGCTGCAGGACATGGAGGTCGTCGGCACCGTTGTGCCAGGCGATGATCCGCGCCTGTCGGCGGGCCTGTACGAGCAGGGTGTCGAGCTGCCTGACGATCGCCGCCGTCTGCCCTGTCGCGTCCGGGAGGAGGACGCGGTACCCGAAGTTCGCGAGCGGGGCGGACACCGGAAGCGACCTGGTGCGGTGGATCTTCATGAACACTGCGGCAGCGCCCATGAGGACCGGCTCATCGCCGGCCTCCCCCCACACCAGGGATAACCCGGTCAGCCAGTTCGCAGGCTTCTGCACGGGCCGGGTGGTGGACCCGAACGGTGTCTCGGGCCACCCCAGGTTCGTCAACTCCCGCACGTCACACCCCCTGTGCAACGGCGTGGATCGACCGGCCGACGTACTTGGAGATGTGGTTCTTCTTGAAGCGGTACCGCTCCCAGACCGCGGTGATGGGCTCCTCCAGGACGTTACCCAGGTTCTCCCACAGGTCCGGAGCGTCGTAGACCGGCCAGGCGCGGGCGGTGCCGTTCGGCTCCACCACGATCATGTGCCCCTCGTTCTCCGGGGTCCACGCCGTCAGCCGCAGCGCCGGGGACCATCCGTGTTCGGCGCGCTGCTCCTTGAGCCGCGCGAACGTGGTCTCGGCCTCGTCGGTGGTGATGAACTCGTGCTTGTCCAGGCCGAGGGCGTTGCCCTTCCGTAGAGGGAGGATCAGCTTCACCTTCGTGGCGTCCAGGACGTCCCCGATCTGCACCGTGAACGGGAGTACGGACAGAGTGGAGCGGTAGACGACGGCCGACAGGGCGAGAGGGATACCTGCCTCCTGCAGGACCCGGACGCCGGCTATGGTCCTGTCGTAGTCGCCGCGAACGCGCGTGAAGGCGGCGCGGGGCCCCTCGAACCCGACGTTGGCGTAAGCGATCTTCCCCGCGAGGTTCCGGGCGTGGTCCAGGGCGTGCGTGGCGTTCGTGGGCACGGCGACGATGTGGTGCCCGTGGAAGATGTCGACGACTTCCCCGAAGTCCTTGCGCATGAGCGGCTCACCGCCGGAGAGGAAGACCCGGCCGACGCCCGCCAGATTCTGGCGGATCGTGTCGAGCTGCTCGAGGGTCGGGTCCGGCAACTGCAGGGTCTCGGAGCAGAACGAGCAGTCGAAGTCACACCGCTTGGTGACCTGCACGATCACCGACAGCGGGGCAGTGAGCGCGTTCACGGCGGCCTCGATGTCGAGGTCGGCCCGAGCGTCGAAGTGCTGGCCGTTGAACGCGTACCCGACGCCTCCGCCGAGGTCCCTGTGTAACTGCGCGGGAACGGTGGGCATCCCGAGGTTGGTCATGATTCCTCCGTGATCGGTCGAGGGCTGAGCTGGAGCACCCGGCGCGGGGCGGGACCTGGTCGTGGCGGAACGCGAGTCGGGTGTTCGTCCCCGCGCCGGGCGTCTTGCCTGCCGATGGCCTGGTCCGGTCGACATCCGGGCCAAGCCATCGGGCAGTGGTCCATGCGGCAAGCGCGGCGCTGGGGCCCATGGGGGACGTGGCCCCAGCGCCGTCTCCGCCCGCGCCGAATGCCGTTTGTCGTACGGGCGGAGCTTGTTACCTGCCCGATGACCCGGGCGGGACGTCATCCGGGCCACCGGGCAGGGGTTCATGCGGCGGCGAGCTCGGTCAGTTCCTGCGTCAGCTCATCCATGCTGAGGGCGCGGAAGGAGGTCAGCCGGCGGATCAGTTGCGAGGCGAGCAGCGTGGGCACGTTCGGGTGTCCGAAGGGCAGGGGATGGTCCGGCTTCGCGACGACGTGCACTTCGTTGCGCGCGTTGAGGCCGTAGAGGGTGCCGTGGACCCCGTACAGGGGTGCACTCTTCGCGAGGATGACCATCGGGTTCTTCTCAAGGTGCGGGCAGAGCGCGGCGGCGGCGCGTGCGTGCTTCGGACACACAGGAGGCTGGTTCGTGAAGATCGTGGGCTGTGCGGGGTCCTGGTCCTTGGGCCCAGCGAGGAAGATGAATCCCAGAGGGGTCCGTGCTTGCTCTGCGCAGACCTGACAGCGCAGGGCCTGCATCGTGAGCATCTGCCGGTAGGGATGCATGAGCTTCCACTGAGGCGTGCCCGTCGGCATCTTGCGGTTGTCCACGGGGTTGAACCCGCATCGCGCCCACAGAACGCCGCGTAGGGGCCGGTCCCGGGGGTCCTCGTCCATGTAGTAGAGCCGGGGGCCGGAGGGGTGCCGGACGATGATGAGGTTGTCCGGCGCGGCATCCTCCCCTTCTCTCCGGGTGATGAAAGGGATCAGGCCCGGCTCGGTCCTGGTGCTCACGGAACGGTTCTCGTCTCTCGTCTGTGTCGTGGTGGGTCGTACTGGGGCCGTGGTCATGCAGCTTCCTTGAGGCATTTCGTCGCAACGAGCCGCTCCAGCAGCTCATTGACGGTCCAGCCCATCCGGCGAAGGTGCCCGACGGCCTGCCGGTGATCGCCCGGCATGTTCTCGGAGCGCACGTTGCGTGCGCGCTCGATGAGCCGAGCGGTGGCTTTGTCCTCTTCCGCCTCCGCGGCGACAGCTATGTCGACGAGCCGCATCAGGTGGCCGCGGAGGCGCTGCGCGAGTTCTTCGACGTATTCCTCGGCCGGCATGACGTTGTCCAGGACGACCGCCACGTCATCCAGCAGGGCGCCCCCGTCGAACGGTTCCCACGCACGGACCTTCTCCAGCACCGTGCGCAGCGCGTCAGGGTCCAGGGGCGGCCGCCACCTCGGCACGGCAGAGACGGAGGAGTTCGTCATGGTGTGGCTCCGCGCACGGGGAGGGTGCACCACACGGTTGCTCCCTGTTCCGCCACTCCCCAGCGGCCGTCGTGCTCACTGACCAGGTACTCGATGAGCTGAAGTCCGCGCCCGCCCTCGGCGTCGGCATCCGGCTGGCTGGGCGCGGGAGTGCCAGGCACGCCATCGGTTACCGAGATACGCAGGACGCCATCCAGGAGCCTCACCGTGAGCGTCACACTGGTGGTTCCACTGTGGACGATGGCGTTGGTGACCAACTCGGAGACGATGAGCGTCGCGTCGTCCACGAGCCAGTTGAGGCCACAAAACCTCAGTCGGGCTGCTGTCACGCGCCGGGCCATCTGAACGCGGCGGCCGTTGCGCTCCGAGGTGCGCCGCCCGGCGCAACCCGGGTCCACCTCGAAGCTGACGCTCAACAGGTCTTGCTCGCGTAGAGGGGGCCAGGGTGCGAGCGTGGCGGCCTGGCGCCCTCTGTGAAGGTCGTCTCCTTGGGGGAAGACGCCTCTTCTCACTGGTGGTGCGCTGGTCACCTCTGCTCCCAAGGCCGAGATCAATCGCTTTCCGTGTAAGAGGTAATCGCGCGGCCACGGTCTGCGGGTACCGTGGGAGACAGGTGGGACCGTGAACACCGTGAATGCCATGGAGCTGTCGGGAGTTGAGTACATGGCCACGAGGAAACGCACGCCCAACCGTGCCTTGGACAGTCTGCTTGAGCAGGCGCGATGGACGCGCACGCAATTGGCGCAGCAAGTCAACCGGCTCGGCCCCCAAGCTGGGCTCGATCTCACGTACGACCGCACGGCCGTTGCGCACTGGATCGCCGGTACGCCGCCAAAGCCCGAGGTGAGGCCCCTGATTCTGGAGGCGCTGTCTGCTCGCTTAGGTCGGCCGGTAACTCATGCGGAAGCCGGTCTCCGGCCCGCCGTGTCCGTCGGCAACTCCCAACCAGTCGACACTGTGGAGGAGTTGATCGACCTAGGAAGGGCGGATATGGACCCATCCCGTCGCGGAGTACTGGCCGCGACTCTTTTCTCCGCAGCGCTGACGGTGCCTGTGTTCCAGCAGATGGCACGGGCCGCCGACGATCCTGTCACGCCGGGCAAGGCCACGACCCGGATCGGCGCCTCTCAAGTTGCCTCCGTGCGGTCCATGACGGAGCGGATCGCGGACATCCTTGATGAGTTCGGCGCTGGCCACGCGCGCCCCATGGCGGCCGCATTCCTCGTCAACACCGTCGGCCCCTGGCTGAGGGCACAGGCATCCGAGCCGGTGAAGCGGGACATGCTCGCCGCGGCGTCGGACCTCACGTACCTGACGGGCTGGATGGCCATGTACGAGAAGGCCCACGGCCTGGGCCAGACGTACTATGTCAAGGCCCTCAAGCTCGCTGATGAAGCCGATGACCACGTCACGTACTGCCGTACGCTGCGCGGCATGTCCCTGCAGGCGTCGAACCTCGGGCACGGTCGGATGGCGCTGGAACTCGCGGACTCGGCGGCCGAGGCCGCGCCTTCCGCGGGCCCCCGCCTGGTGGCGTTCCTCCGCGGGCAGCAGGCTCACGCAGCGTCCATGGTCGGGGACCGGCGCCAGGCCCACGCCCGGCTACGCGAGGCCGAGACCGCGCTGTCGAAGGCCGACAACCGGCGCGACGCGATCGGCGGCTACGACCAGACCGCCTACCTCTTCCACGTCTCACACGTGCTGATGGAGGAGGGCGACCTGGCGGGCAGCATCAAGGCGATGAAACAGAGCATCCGGGTCCAGCCAGCCCAGGAACGCCAGGGCCGCGTGCACGCATACGCGGTACTCGCCCAGCGGCAGCTCCGTTACGGGCACGTGGACGCCTCATGCGAGTCGTGGGGAAGGTTTCTCGACGAGTACGAGCACGTCTCTTCCGTCCGCGGCGACGATCACTTCGTCACGATGCGCGCGGACCTCGCCCCGTACGCCAAGACCCGGGCGGTGAAGGAGCTCTCCGGCCGGATGCGAGAGGTCGCGGCGGCCAAGGCCTGAACGAAGGGCGCCTCCGGGGGAGCTGTCGGCAAACCCCGGAGGCGGCACCACCCAAGATACGGCCAACTCAGCATGCCTGGGCGGAAACAAGCCGATATCGCTGCGTCAGTCCTCGGATGCGACCGCGGAGGTCCTGGTCTGCGGCCGGGCAGTCGCCCACGACCGCGAGCGCGACTGGCCCTTCGACGGCCATGCGCACTCGCGCGACCGGCTACCGGTGACCACCAGCTGCTCACGAGCTCCCGCGACGACATCGACCATCGCCTCGACCAAGTCCGTCCACCGGGCGAGCGCCTTGACCACCACAGCCGTCCCGGAGGACTCCAACACGCTCGTGGCCGCGCCGTCCTGGTGCGCGAACAACACTTCGGGCCGCTCACGGTACAGCTGGCACAGCCCAGCCCGGTTCCGCTTGCCCGTACGGCGCCGCCCGGACTCCCACGCACTCTCAGACTCGCGTCCGCAGCCCCGCCAGTGATCGCATTCAGCGCGTCGGCGGCCTCCTCCAGCGTCATGTTCCGCGCTACCCGGGCCCGCTTGAGCACCGAGTCCGTACTGCTGGCCGCGGCCACGGACACCGCCCCCTCTCCATCCACCGCCGTGTACCCGCAGTCTTCCCCGCCTGCTGGCGGTTCAGCAGGCCCCCAACCAGCCCTTTCTCTGGAGCCGCAAACCGCCGTACGCGACGCCCACCGCGATGCCTGTCTGGGCGTGAACCGTGCCTTACATGCCTGCACAAACTTCGAGCCTGCGACCGGTAGTTGTGCTTGACAGATGCAGATAAGGCCCGACGAACCGCTGTAATGGTGAGCGCGGACGAAGGCCTTCGCCGTGTGGACCAGCTCGTTCGGCCTCTCGCGGACGCGGTAGCGGGCCGGATCGAATCCGCCTTCACTGGTCGGCCTCCAGCTGTGCCGTCGGTTCTTCCACCGCTGGCAGATGGCGCCGAGATCGAGCGGCGGCTGTTCATACGCAGACATCACAGGGTCCTATCGGGGCGGTGCGGTTGGTGAGCGAGGCCGGTCCGGAGTTGCCGCCTCGGACCGGCACGGTCGGCGACGGGGGTGACTCAGCCCGAGTGCGGCTCCCGTTCGGCCGCTCATGTGACCGCCCCCAGGTCGGTGACCTGGGGGTGGTCGGCTGTCCGCAACGGTGCAGCTACGGCTTCCACCAGGCGGCGGACGCGTCGCGCAGGGTGTTGGTGCCGCAGTGGATCTCGCCCATGCCGAGGTGGTACGTGTACCAGTCGTCGACGTACGAGACCTTCATGCCGGCGCGCGTGTACGCGGCGGTGACGGCCTCGGTGAAGATGTCCTTGCCTCCGACGACGGGACCCCACTGGCGCGGGGCGAGGTAGCGGTCACGGGAGAGCAGGATGCCGTTGACGGCGCCCGGGACGTATGCGCTGGTCTCCACGGTCCCGGGAGCGGGTGCGGCGGAGGGGGCGCCGTCGGCGGCCGGAGTGCCGCCGCGGCCGAGGAAGTGTTGCTGGCCGTGCTTCTCGGCGGCCCCCGGGTCGGCTCCGCCGCCGAGGCGGCGGAGCAGGGGCACGCGGGTGCCCTCGTCGCCGGCCTGCGTGCCGCGTGTGTAGAGGGCCGGCACCTTGACGATCTCCTCGTCGGTGACGCCGGTCTCCCGCTTCAGGATGTCCAGGTTGGCTGCGATCTTCTTGGCCGCCATCTTGTTGTCGGACACGAGGTACTGGGAGGCGAGGGCCTGGTCGATCGTCTCCTTGGGGGCGGCCACGCCGTCGAAGCCCGGTACGGAGAACATCTTGGTAGCGCCATGGCCGTCGCGCCGGGCGTCACGGAGCAGTTGCAGGCCGGCCTCGGGGTCGGCGACGCCGATCCGCCAGCCGCGCGGGGTGTCGGCCGGCAGAAACTGCACGAACTCGTCGACGTGTCCGACGTGCAGCCACGAGGTGTCCAGCAGGAGCGGGTCCTGGAGCCCCTGGGACTTCAGCAGCGTGCGTATCTCCTTCGAGGGGCGGATGCCGCTGCCGCCCTTGCGCTCGCCCATGATGATGCGCCCGGCAGGGAACGAACGGCCGTTGTGGGCGTAGGGCGGGATGGTCTCCA
Source organism: Streptomyces sp. NPDC127197 (assembly GCF_042672405.1). NCBI lineage: Bacteria > Bacillati > Actinomycetota > Actinomycetes > Kitasatosporales > Streptomycetaceae > Streptomyces > Streptomyces sp. NPDC127197. Next base: position 12,189 of record NZ_JBHXVG010000067.1, read on the forward strand.
GGTTCCCGTAGGAGTTCAGGGTCTCCCAGCCCTGCATGTCCCTGCCCTTGGCCTGCACGACACCGACGTTCGGCCCGCGCAGCTTCTCGTAGAGCTCGCGGCCGGCCTCACGAGCCTGGGCGGAGCGCAGCATCACGCGCATCGTCCGCTGCCGTCCGTCCGGGCCGGTCATGTTGAGGTAGGCGGGCTCGACGAAGTCCTGGGCCCAGATGTCGCCGTACTCCTCGAAGGTCACCAGCGGCTTGGTGATGCCGGCCTGCTGGGCCTCCTTCTCCAGGCTCTTGACGAACTTCCGCTGGTGCTTGGCCCAGGCGTCGTTGCCGCGGACCTTCGTGACCAGCAGCTGCTGGGTGTTCTGCAGCGCGTGGTGGGTAAGCAGCGGCGCGGCGCGCAGGGTGACCGTGTCGGAGGCGGTACCGGCGGAGGAGGTCACCTTCAGCCGGATCGCCGTGCGGCCGTCCCACTTCGCGCTGTCGCGGATCACGTCCTTGCCCTCGACGCCGAACTCCACGCCGGCGCGCAGCTCGGCCCGCGTCAGCCGGGTCTGTGAAGTGACCGGCTTCCAGGCGCCGTTCCGCTTGACGAAGACCCTGGTTTGCGCGGCCCCCTTGGTGACCTTGACGCTCCCCTTGGCGTCGGACGGCAGGTTCTTCATCGGCACCGAGCGCACGCGGGCCAGGTCGGCGGCGTCGGCCCGGCCGTTGACCTTCTTGTCGGAGGCGTCGTTACACGCGGCCAACTTTGCGTCGGAGAGCGGGCGGCCGCCCGGGCCGGTGGTCGGGCACCGCTTGCTGTCGTCGTCGATGTTCGGCAGGAACACCGCCCCCCGCCCGACGGCCCAGGTGTCCTCACCGGCCGTGTCGGTGTCACCGGTGAGGTCGACCCGCCCGTCACGGTCGACGTCCGCCCTCAGGTCGACGCGCAGCGGCTCCTTCGCGTACGCAAGGGCCGGAGGTGCCAGCACCGCTGTCGTCGCGGTGAGGGCGAGTACCACCTGTCCAGCGTGTCTCGTACGCACATCGCGTCCTTCCGTTCCGTGTGGTTGCCTTCCGTCGAGGAAGAAGAGGCGGAACGGGGGCTGTGCGTTGGGCTGTGAACGCGAAGTCGTCCTTCCGGTTGAGGGTTGATGAGGAGACCTCCTTCTCGTGGTGGAGGAGGCCGACCGGTGGGCGTGCGTTGAGCATGGACGGGGCGTGAACTCGCAAGCGGGTCAGTACGGACACCGAAACGGGTGCGCGAGCGCAAGCCGAGGTCACTGAGCTCCCAGACCGGCCGGTCTAGCGGGCCAACGCCGCGGAAGAGGTCGAAGGCACCGCGCACGAGACGTACGACGTCGTTCCAGTGGGCCTCGCAGTTGCGGTCGAGGTATCCGAGGTCGCCGAGCTTCTTGTCCGTGAGCTCGGCAACGGACGACACGCCCGCAAGTCCCCGGACCATCAGTCGCATCGCGACCGGGCTGAGGGTCGGGCGCTGCTTGTCGCGCTCCACCAGGGCGAAGAGGAGCTCATGGCGCAGCCGTTCGGGCAGCGAGACCAGCGAGAACTGGAAGCCGGTCAGCCGCGGCGGCTGCACGGCAGCCCAGGCATCCAGGCCCTCGTAGATCGTGCCTTTCATGCCGGTCTCGTGCCGGTGGCGGCGCCGCTCACGGTGGGAGGTGCACAGCGGAACCCGGCCGTGGGCACTGCCGGCGCAGGCTCCGATCAGACACGGTGTGCCGGGCGGGCGCGGCTCGGCGTGGGCCTGGAGCCACGCGTCGAGTCCCAACTCGGTTTTCCCGCTGCGGAGGTGGTAGCGCCATGCTGCGTAGTGCGGGGTGCACGCACCGTGCGTCGAGGCCTCCAGGGCGCAGCGCACGCCGTCGCGCTCGACCGAACACGGCGGCCGCTGCCCGGACAAGGAGCGAACCATCGCGCGGCGGTCGACCTTGGCGAACTCCTCTCGGCTCAGGCCGCTTTCGAGGAACTGCTCGTAGCAGGAGCGGCACGGGTGCTGGCTCGCGCGGACCGCGACGTGACATCCGGCGCTGTTGCGCCGCCAGATCGCGGTCTCTTCCCTGTCTGGATTCCGGTGAGCAGCCAGTTCGGCCCGTCCCATTCGCCTGTGCGACGACGCCCGGCTCGGCCGCGGCGGCTGTGAGCTGGTGTGGCTCGCGCGGTCGGCGACGGCGTCAGGTGTCCGCGCTGTCCGGGTCGCGGCGGTCCCAGGGCCCGAGGACGGCCCGCGGCTCGCTCGCTCCCCGCGCGCGTTCGCGTCGTGCGGCCAGCAGCAGATCGAGGATCCGCCGGCCCTTGACCTCCGCTTGGTGGCGCAGGGCTGCGGGGATCCGGGCGGGAAGCATCACCCGCTTCGCCCGCAGATCGATCTCCAGCGTGACGGTGCGCACCAGGGTGTGGGCCTGCTCCTTGCCGACGTACAGGTGCAGGCGTGCTTCGACGCGGTGGTCGACGGGGGTGAGCTGTACGTACTCGTTGCGCCAGGAGAAGTGCTCGACGTCGGGGGGAGAGCTGTACCCGGGCAGGCACGGTGCGTCCGTGGGCACTTCGCGGTCGTCGCGCGGGGCGGTGGGGTCCTTCTCCCGGCGCGTCACGTGCTCGTGGAAGGGGTACCAGCCGGGGCCCGTAGAACACGCGCTTGCCGTCCAGGACGTACGCCCAGTCGCGAGGTCCAGCTTCACGCCGTACAGGTAGCGCTCGTCCTTCGCAGCGACACGGAGGTCCAGGGACGGGATTTCGGGGCGCACGTCGTGTGGGTGTTCCCCAACTCGTCCGGGCCGAAGGCGCCGTCGTCCACCACCTTGCGGATCAGGCGGGGGACGGCGCGGTCGAGCGGTGTGATGCGCAGGGCGGCGGCCGAGCCCTCGACTGCGATCAGCTCTTGGAAGTCCCAGTCCGGCTGCATCGCGCGCAGGCTGGGTTGGACCTCGCGCAGGGCCCAGGAGATGCGGCGGCCGAGCTGGTCTTCCGGGTCGGGACGGCGGACTGCGGGCAGGACAAGGGCGGCGTCAGGGTGCCACTGGTCGGACAGAACCTGCCACGGCCCGGGCTCCAGCAGCGAGGTGACCTGGCAGGCGAGCTGCTCGGCCTCGGTCAGCTCGCGCAGGACGGCAGCGGTGAGGCGGGCGGTGGACGGCGCGTCCCACGGGCCGCCCAGGACCAGGCTGAGCCCGCTGCCCGGGCCGCCCAGGGTCACGCTCAGCCGCCTGCCCTCCAGCCAGGCTTCCGCATGCCCGAACTGGACGAACAGCCCCACCTTGCCGGGCTGTTGGAACGGTGCGCCAGTGGTGAGCAGGCGGGAAACGGCCTCCGGGGGCGGGCGGGGGTCGCGGGCGTTGGGCAGGGTCGGGGCGTAGCGGGTGACCGTGTCGAGGATGCGCGACGTGATGGGGGTCGGGGTGTGCGCGCTGATGCGGGCGGGGCCGGTGGGCGATGGCGCGGCCAGGGCGGCCTCAAGTGTTCCGTGTCGCTCGCGGGTGCGCAGGGTCAGGCGGTAGCCGCCGGGCAGGTCGGCGCGGGTGCGGTCCCGGCCGCGCAGGTGGTGTTCGACGATGGTGTCGGAGATGGCGTAGGTCGGCGAGGCGGGCTCGAACGCGTACATGGCGCAGGCCTCCACAGGCGGCAGTCGGCGCGGGTGTGAGGGGCGGTCAGCGGGTGATGCGGGCCCGGGCGCGGTCGGCCTGGACGTGGACGGCATCGGCGTGCGCGGCGGCGCGCACCTTGTCGGCCCAGTCGGCGGCGCGCTGGGCCAGGTCGGCGAGGCGCACGAAGTAGGCGTCCTGGTGCTGGCGGGCGCGGTCCATCAGCCGGGCGTGCTCGGCGGTCAGCTCTTCGGCTGCGTACGCGGCGATCGCTTCCACCCCGTGGCGGCGGGTGACGCGCCCGAAGGGGCAGGAGCCTTCCTCCTGCTGGATGACGGCGAGGTCGGCGGCGGGCCAGCCGGTCTCCTCGTCGCGCGGGCTGAGCTGGATGTCGAGCACGCACACCGCGTCCGCATCGTGCAGGCCGTCAGCCTGGTAGCGGATGTGCGGCCGGGGCACAGGGCCGGTCTGGCGCTCGGTGTGTGCGCGCCACAGTTCGGGGGAGGGGTCCTCCTCGTCCTGGTGGAGGCGGTGAAGGCAGGAGACCAGGGCGGGCAGCTGCCAGGCGGGGGAGCCGAACGGCGCGGCCGGCATGGCGAGCCCGGTCCGGGCGATCAGGCCCGTGTGGTTGCTGACGGCGGCCTGGGCGACGAACAGAGAGGTGTTCAGGCGGAGTTCGGAGCGGAGCATGGCGAGGCCTTCCGGGCGGGCGGCGCGCAGAGAGGGAAGGGGAGGGGGCCCGGGCCGGACCGGTCAGGTCCGGCCCGGGCAGCAGGTCAGGACGCGTCCTCGGAGTCCTCGGCGCTCGCGCCGTCTGGGGTGTCCTCGTCGGCCTGGCTGTCGGCGTCGGCGGCGTCCGGCTCGCCCTCCTGGTAGGGCTCGTCGTCGACGATGGCCTGTTCGACGCTGGAGAGCGGGTAGCCGATCTCGGCGAGGAAGGTCAGCCACCTGCGGGCGTCCTCGCGGATCTCCCGCAGCTCGTAGACGGCGGAACGGGCGGTGCTGTCGGTGCGCCAGGTGCGGACCTCGCCCATCCGCTTCTCGAACGTCGCGGCAAGCACCGCGAAGTTCAGCAGGGTGAGCTTGGCCGGAGTCGCCGACTTGGCGCGCTCGGCGGGGGTGTCGTAGCCGGTCAGCTCCTTGACCAGGTCCCGGCGCCCCGCGTCGCCCACCCACTGAGCCACCGGCTTGGGGCAGGAAAGGAGCTGCTCGGTGATGAATGCGGCGAGCGGCTTCGGCGCGGTCTTGCGGCCGATCAGGTCCTTCAGCCATCCCTGCCGGGCCTTCTCGGCGGCGCGGTAGGCCTTGTTGCCCGCCTTGACGTACTCGCGCGACGGCTCCGAAGGCTTGGCCTCCCCCGCTGCCTGCGGCTGGACCTCGGCCTGGTCGCCGTCCGTCTCGGGGGTGTCCTCCTGGGGCGGGTAGTGGCCGAAGAGGTCCGGGTCGGTGCAGGAGTAGTCCACCTCGCCGGGCTCGCGGGGGTTCTCGGCCCAGGTCGCCACGTGGCCGGGGCACTCGGCGTGCGCCTCGGCGCTCATGGGCTCGCCGTCCGGGCCGTCAAGCTCGGCGAGCGGCTCGGCGGTCGGCGGAAGCGTGTCCGCGTCCTCGGCCAGCCGCACCCCGGCCGCCTGCAGCTGCGGCCGGACCTTGGCGCGGGCCTGCTGCTCGGCGCGGTCGTCGCGCTCCCACTGCACCTGGAACTCGAAGCGGCCCTTGGCGTAGGCCTCCAGCAGCCGGTCTACGGCATCGCCGTCGTCGTCGAACTCGCCCAGTACACCGAGCACTTCGAGGTCGAGGTCATAGGTGCCGGTCTCTGCGAGGACCGAACGGGTCCGGTCGCCGACGGCCTTGGCGGTCCTGACCGCGCGGGAGACCTCGGTACGGGACCGGCCGGTGAGCTGGGCGACCCGCGCCTGCTTCATGCCCGCGCCGACCGCGCCGAACAGGGCGTCGGCCTGCTCCAGCTCGGTCAGGCCCCGGCGGTAGTCGTCGTCGTTCTCGATGAGCTGGTCGATGAAGTCCTCGCCCGCCTCGCGCAGGGAGGGGTCGAGCACGTACGCGGGGACCTCGATTGCGTCCTGCTCCTCCTCGGTCTCCTTGGTGGCCCGGGCGGCGAAGTAGCGCCGGTGGCCCATCTTCAGCTCGTAGGTGTCCTCGCCGAGCGGGAGGACCACGAGGGGGACCTTCACGCCGTTGGCCGCGACGGACTTGAGAAACTTCTCGTCCAGGTTCAGGTCCTGGCGGACGTTGTTCTCGTTGACGCGGATCTGGCCGAGCTGCAGGGTGACCCGCTGCATCGGTGTCGTTGTTGCGGTGTCGCTCACAGATTGCTCCTCGTGCGGTCGGGTTGGTGTTGAGCAAGTTGCCGCTTGCTCATGAAATCAATTATACGCTCTACTTGTCGCGGGGCAACACCCTTTTTCCGGGGATCATTGCTGGTCAGGGGCGCCCATCGAGTGGCGGGATTGCGGCGAGGTGGTCAGATCTCGGTCACCGTCACAGGGGGCAGGCCCATGTGGGCGGCCCAGGCTTCGGCGGCGGCGTGCAGGGTGCGGAAGCCCTGCGGCCAGATCGGCTGCCGGGCCTTCTCCGTCGCGTAGGCGTAGGTGAACACCTGCGGTCCCAGGCCGTGAGCGTTCTGCAGGCGGCCGGCCAGATGGGGGTGCTCGGGGCACCAGATGCGGAAGCGGCCCAAGGCATCGAGCCCGTCACGGAACACGTCGCCGTGCTCGAGGTGGACGGCGACCGGCTCAGGCTGGGGCGGTGTGGCCCGTACGCCGCCCTTGGTCGGCACGGTCACGAACCCGCTCCCCTGGAGGTGCGCGGCCAGGTCGGCGCGCACCTGCAGCCAGGTGTCGCGGGTGGGGCCGGGATGCGGCGGCTTGCCCAGATGGCGGCCGATGAGCAGCGTCACGTGGGCTGTGCCGTCCTCTCCGGAGTGGCCGACGGACACGGCCACTTGCTCTCCGGTGAGCTGCTGGCTCTTGAACGCTGGAAAGCGGCTCGTGGGCAGGGCGCGGCGGGTGGCGCGGAGGTACCAGGACGGTGCGCCCGGCCGGTAGGGACAGCGGTGGCGGGTCGTCGGCGTGCTCATCGTGCGTCCTCGCGGGTGCGGTCGGAGCGCTCGTCCAACTCCTTCTCGCTCGCGACCGGTTCGCACGCCTGGTTGTGCTTCTGGGCCTGCTCCTTGGTGAGCTTTCCGGTCATGGCATGCCGCCTTTCGGGGTGGGGTGGTGTGCCGGTCCGGGCGTGCGGGCCCGGACCGGCGTCAGGTGCTGGGAGGCAGGCCGCGGCTTACCGGGTGCGGAGATCGGCGACTAGGGCGGTTGCGTTGTCGGCGTAGGTCCCGGCGTGGGAGATCGCGGACTCGGCGACGTCGCGCGCGGCGTGCTGCGGGGAACCGGTGAGGTAGTCGGCGAGGTTGCGGGCCGAGTCCTCCAGGGGCTCGTACGCGCCGTCGCTGGCCAGCAGCAGGCGGCAGTTCTCCGCGCCACGGGTGGCGGACTCGATCGCGGGATGCCCGTACTGGGCCTTCCTCTCCTCGTCGGTCTCCGTCGCACCCAGGCAGGACGTGATGCGGTTGCGGTTGCCCTGGAAGACGCGGCGAAGGTTGTGGTCGTCGGTGAGGCGCTGGACGGTGCCGCGCGGGGTGAGGACGTAGGCGCGGGCGTCTCCGCACCATGCGACGGTGAGGGGCTTTCCGGGGGCGGTGACGGCCGCGACGGCGCACGCGGCGGGCAGGTCGTAGCGCGGGTACTTGTCCTGCCGGTCCGGCTCGGCGGCGTACGCCTCGTAGACCGCCCGTAGGCCGGTCTCGGCGTCGGCGCGAAGAGCAGCGGCCCGGGCGAGCCGGCGGGCGGCGGTGCGGGTCCAGTCACGAACCGCGTCGGTGGAACCGATGCCGTCGCACAGTGCGTACGCGCGGGCGCCGTTGTGGGTGTAGGTGGCAGTGGCGTCGCACTGGTGGGAGCGATCGCCGATGAGCTGGAACGCGGCATGGGTGCGCATATGAGGCGTCCTTGCGGTGCGAGTCGGGTTGGCGACGGACCGGATTGCCGCCCGCTCCGTTTAATCAATAATACGCTATCACGTGATGGTCTGTCAGCCGGAAACGAAGACGTCGTCACCGTTGACGGTGATCCGGATCGGGATCGCGTCGTCGGGGCTGATCAGGTCGGCGGGTACCTCGCCGGTGTCCAGGTGGACGGACACGACCAAGCCTTCACCGCGTTTCCAGTAGGCGTAGACCTGGGTCCCGCCGGTCTCCAGGCACGGCAACGTCCCTCGCTGCTTCTGGTGTTGCTGCAGAAACCGCGCGCATCGGTTCAGGATGGTCGCGCGGTGCTGACTCAGTCGCATAGCTGTGCCTCCTCCGGGGGCCGGTCCGGGCGGGCGCGGACCGGCCGGGGCGGTTGGGGGCGTGTCAGGACGGGGAGTCGGCAGCGGTCTTCGCCTGCTCGGCCTTCCACGCTTCGCGCTCGGCGCGGCGGTAGGCCTCGACACCGTCGGCGGTCAGCTGTGCGACCCGTACGGCTTCCACCTCGGCCGGATGCTGCTCGGCGTACTCCTGGGCCCGGCCGTCTGTCGTCCAGCCGCGCATCAGCCAATTGCGCACCCATTGGCGCGCTGACTTGGTGCAGTCCTTGCCGCGCTTCACCAGGGCGCGGCCTTCCTCTCCGCCCTGGGCGGTGCCGACGGCGACGGCGAGTGCTCCCCGTGCGGCGTCGGCGGCGTCGTGGGCGTTGAGGTACGCGCGGGTGTACGCGGGCCGTTGCCCCTTGCCGTGGCGCTCCTCGCCCCACCGGTCGTAGGCCTCGTGGAAGGGCTCGCCGGCGCGTCCGTGCTCGGCGTGCCAGGTCACCCATGCGCGCTGGGGGTCCTCGAACATCTGGATGAGCCGCCCGTATCCGGCGGCGGTGGGCTCCTGGCCTTCGGCGGCAAGCCGTGCCCGCCATGCTTCCTCCTGGGCCTGCAACTGCCGCTCGGCCTCGGCGATCGCCACCAGGGCGAGGGCCTCGGCCTCGGTCGCGCGCGGTGCGTCCTTGACCTGCTCCAGGGCGGCGCGCACCCGCTTGCCCGCGTCCAGCACCGCATCCCGCTCCGCTGCCAGGGGCCGCGCGTCCTTGCCCCCGGTCTCCCGGTGGCCGCGCTGGGCCCGGGTGAGCGCGTCGACCGCGTCCCGGTGCGCCTGCTCGGCGTCGGCCAGAGCTGCCCCGGCGCGCTCGGCGGCGGCGCCGGTGATCTGGTCGTGCTCGTACCGGGCTTCGGCTGCCGTCTCGGCAATCTTGGTGACGGCGTCGGAGAGCTGGCGGTGCCACTCGCGCGCGTCCCGTCCCCACACGGTCCGGCCGGCCTCCTCGTCGGCACGGTTGATGGCGCGCACGTCGCGCACCCACGCGAGCATTTCGCGGAAGGCGGCGCCGTGGCGGCCGTTGCGCTGCGAGGCGGAGGCCCAGTAGCGGGCGCCGTCCCGCACGCACCGGGCGGTGAATCCCTGGGTGCCGGTGTGCACCGGGAACTCGCCGGACACCTCGACCGCCTGTACGAGGGTGCCTTGCATGAGGTTGGCCGTGACGGTCACGTCCCACCCGTTCGCGGTCGCTGCCTCTGCCAGCGTCCGCGCGTTCTTGGGCAGCTTGGCGACCCCGTCGGCCGTCGGCGCGGCGGGCGGGGCCGCGGGGGCGTCGCCGGTCGGCTGGGGCTCCTTCGGGCCGGTGGTGGCGGTCGGCCCGGGCTCGGGGCCGCGGGGCGGTGTGACGCCGGGGCAGGCTCCGCCGTCGGACTCCCACGCTTCGGCCGTGCCCGGGTCGGACGGCGCGGCGTCCGCTGCGGCGGTCGCGACCGGCGCCGTCTCCGCGCCGGGAGCGGCGATCGGCTCGACGGTCACCCGGCGGACGGTGTCGCCGTGCGACCACTCACCCGTGAGCCGGTACCCACGCGCGGCGGTCAGATCGGTGATCCGGTCCATGGGAACGGCGTCGAAGCTGAGGTAGTGGCACCCCTCGTCGTTCCATACCGTGGCGCCCTCCCACGGCCAACCGGGGTGACGCTGCCCGCACCCGCACTCCAGGCGCAGCGCTGCGCCGTTCATCCGTGTCCACGTGAGCACCGCGTCGCGGGCGGTCATGGTGCACGTGAGCGACCGCACCCAGCGCTCGTACGCCGAGTCGTACACCCCGAACGTCAGGATCTCCGACGAGATCACCCACCGGCCGAACGCGGCCCCCTCCTCGTTCGTACGTCCCTGCGCCACGGCGTACGCGGCGAGATCTTCGAGATAGGCGGCGTTCGACGTGAGGTAGTCGGCAGGGAGCACCGACAGTACCGGCTCAGTGCCGGGGGCGGCGTTGTCGCCCTCGGGGGCGAGCAGGCAGTCAGCGCCGAAGTAATCGCGCCCGACGCACCGTGACGGGTACAGCGTCACGGGAACGGTGGCCTTGATCCAGGGGCGCAGCATGACGGGGACCTCGCCTGCCGGGGTGGTGGCGATGGAAGCCGAGACGACCTCCGCCGTCACGGGCGACGCGTCCCGCCTGCCGTACACCGACATGGACAGGTCCGGGGCGGTCGGCTGTGTGCGGGCGGTGGGCGCCTCGGCGGCCACCAGGTCCCCGGCGGCGCGCCATGCGATGCCCTCGGCGACCTGCTGGCCGTAGCGGGTCAGGGTGGCGCCGTCCCAGCGATAACGCCGGGCGGTGAGCCGCCACATGCAGCGCAGGATGGTTTCCCCGGCCGCATGGCGGGCGGTGAGCAGCAGGGCGCAGTGTCCGGGCTGTGTCTCGACGGTGGCCGTCCATCCCGCCGCCTCGGCCTGGGCGGTGAGCCGGACCAGGCTGCGCGGCAGGGACCCCGCGCCCCGGGTGTCCGTCGTGCGGAGCTGCTCGGAGGTGGGGGCGGTGGGCGCCGGCACTTCGGCAGGGGTCGGGGCCGGCTCCTGGGCAGGGGTGTGCGTGCTGCTGGCGGGCTGCGTGGTTGCGGTCATGTCGGGTCACTCCTGGTCGGGTTGGTGCCGGGTGAGTTGCCGCTCACACCGGGAGGCAGGGCAGGGGAGGCAGGGAGTGCCCGCCCGGGCCGGTCGGGCGACCGGCCCGCGCGGGGTAGAGCTCAGTTGCGGCGGTTCGGGGGGCGGTTGTCCGGGGGCGCGGTACGGCTGCGCGTACCGTCCTCGTCCCTGGGCATGGCGTCGGCGGACGGACGCGTGAGGACGTCGGCCGAGCGATAGTCAACGTCCTGCGGCGGCTCCACGGTGCCGCCCGACTCCGGGTCGAAGCTGTAGGCGTCGCGCACCTCGCGCGCGGTGAGCGGGTGCAGCCACCCGCCCCGAACGGACCACGCACGCGCGGACTCTGCACCGTCCGGCGTCGTCGTGCGCACGACCACACCCCCAGCGCTGCCGGGCACGAATGCGAACGTGAGCGTGATGCAGAAGTCGAGGGCCTCGGCCTCGTTGACCGCGATCAGGTCCCCTCCGTCGGTCAGTAGCTGGAGGAGTTCCACCTGCACGCCGTGCGGCGTGGTGGCCGAACAGAGCAACGTGTGCTGCCCGGGGCCGAGCGCGTCCAGCAGCGCGAAGAATGCGGCCTGTGCCTGGTCCAGCGCTGCGGCGGTGCCGTCGGCGGACGGCGACGGGTCCACCGGCGGGGCTGACTCGGTGGGGGCGTCCACCGGGGACCAACGCATCACGCCCCTGGGCTGCTCCGCCGGGTCGTGGTGGCCGTCAAGGGTCAGTCGTACGTGGTCTTGATACTCGCTCATCGTTCCCCTGCCTTGGGTTGCCGAGTTGGTGGCGGGTGAGTTGCCGCTCACCCTCAGAATCAATAATACGCGGTTGCGAGGGTGACTCTCAACCCTCAATCACCCCCCGGACGTGGCGAGTTACGGCGACTCCACGGGCGTCACCTTGGTACGGAAGAACATGTTCGGGGCGAGGCTGAACGTGACGCGCTTGGTCTCGCCCGTGCTCTCGCGCTTGCCGTAGATCTCGACGTCGGTCAACTCGTCGTCTGCGTAGGTGGCCTGTAACACGGTGCCTTCCCACACCTCGGGCCACGGTTCGGACCGGTGCGCGGTCCTCGGGCGCGCGATGGCGGCCAGGCTCCGGGTCGGTCGGCGCTCGATGCGTACCCACTGCCCTCGGCTGATCGGCCCTGTGGCGGTCACGCTGTCCCCTTCTGCGGTGGCTGGATTCCGGGAGAGGGGGCGGCCGTTGGGCCGCCCCCTGGACGCGTTACCGCGTCCGGCCTGCCCGCTGCTCCTCGGCGGCGATCAACAGCTCGATGGCCCCGTGGCGGGCGTGGTCGGCCCGTACGCGCTCGGCCACTTCGTCGGCGGACGGCAGTCCGAACCCTCCGTCAAGGGCCAGCACTTCGTACGCCTCGCGCCACCCGCGCACCTGGCACTCGACGGCGGCCCGGGACGCGCACGCGATCGTCAGACCTCCGACGGTCACGGATAGTGCGCCGATTCCGTCCGGGCTGACTGCCGCACCACGGGCCCGGATCTTGGCGCGACGGGGCGCGTCGTCCAGGATCACAAACGAATTGATGGTGAGTTCGGGTTCGCGCAATTCGCCTGCGTCTACCTGCTCGGGGAAAATCCTGTCGAGCATTGCGGCTGCCTCGCACCAGCCTTCCCACCAAACACGCGCGCCGGTAGGGTGCCGGAATTCGATGATGGCTGTCGGGATCTTGAGGAGGGGAATGAGTGCCAGACCGATATGCGCGTCGGTCTCGTGCTCTCCAGCAAGGTGGATTGTGAGTCGGCTTACCGCGTCAACGGTTTCCGTGTTCAATGGTGCTCCTCGTGTTGGTGATTGAGTCCGAGTCAGGTTGCCGCCTGAACTCAAAATCAATAGTACACTCTCACTCGGTCGGCAGGAAGCCAGACACCGAAACGTGCAACATCTCCTGCGCCTTCTCTTGCGGCTACTCCTGTGCCTTCTCTTGCGGCTACTCCTGTGCCTTCTCTTGCGACATCTCTTGCGCAAGCCTCTCGGGAGGGTCCACGTATGCGCAGGTCAACCAAGGTTTCCGTGCGTGGTCGGGGGCCTGACATCCCCTCTGCTGCCGCTCTCCCTGCCCGGATGAGAGAAAAAGGGTGGGTCCGGGCTGGGTGGTGCGGCGGCGTCGGGGATCGGGGCGGGGGTGGTGTGTTGCGCGTCGGCGGGGCCTCCGCGCGGTGCTGGGGGTGGGGTGGACCGTGTGGGCGGTCCCTGGGTGTCCGGGCCGGGGCCTGGTCCTGGTCGTGGTCCTACAGCCGGTCTACCGGGGTAGCTCCTCACCCGCTCCTCTTCCTGCCTCTCCTCCCTCTCTTCCTCTGTGGCCTCGGGGTGTTGGTCCTGCCGGAGGCAGGCTCACCCCCGCAACTCTCCGAACGTCCCTCGCTCCGGGGGGCCCGGAGGGACCCTTTCCCTTCCCTCGTATTCCGTGGTTTACTTTTTTCCACGGAATACCAATTAATTCCCTTCGTCTTCAAGGGAATCGGAGATTCCCCGAATACCCCACCCCAGGAACCCCATGACGGGGCCCTCAACTCAAACCCCAACCCTCACCCACCAAACAAAATCAGCCCTCTTTCCCGTCCTTCCGTGCCGGAGGCAGAGTCTCCTTCACGGATGTGGCACGTAATCAGAAAGGAAGTCCCGGTGTGGTGGTGCGGCCCGGGGTGGGGCGTCTGGTCCCAGGCTCTACACAATGCATCACATTGATGCATTACTCTTACGGCAATTCCCTCCCTAGAGTGGAACATGACTGATGCTCACCCCATCGCGGCCAGTTGGCGTGCATGCTGGCGGGGTGCTGGTGATCTTGACAGGGCAGGCTTGAGGGTTGGGGAGGGGTTCGGGTGGAGCGCAGCGGAGCCCGTCACTACATCGAGGCCGGCCCCTCCGGCCGAATGGTCGTCAACTCCATTGCGGAGGTGGTGGCCGGGATTCCCAGACGCTACACAGGCCCGCCGTGATGCACCATGCTCTTGTAGCTAGCCACAGGAATCCCGCTTGCGGGATTCCACTCAATTCGCGCTTGCGCGAATTGACAAGCTTTTATAATTCCGCTTGCGGAATTCAATTACCCCGCTTGCGGGGTAATTTGGCGGAGTGTCAGCGGAGCCTTTCACTACTGCGCGGCTTGCCGCGCAGTATCCCGCCTG
>NZ_JBHXVG010000068.1:0-25091 GCF_042672405.1 Streptomyces sp. NPDC127197
CGGTTACCGCCGCCCTCGCCGACGGCTCCACCGCCGGTGCGCGGTACGTGGTGGGCTGCGACGGCGCGCCCCGCCTATGCCGCTACGCGGCTAGGTGCTAGCGCCTAGCATCTCGCTACGCGAGATGCGGCCAAGATCCGTGCTGAGCAGCATGTATGCCGTCTGACCCTCGCCCGTGTCTGCCATTGCTACGCAATAGCAGACACGGTGCTAGGTGGTTGTGGGATAGGTCTGCTAGGGCGTAGCATGCTGGGTAGCAACTGCGAGAGGAGCGGGAAATGCGATACGCGGTAGTCCGAGTGTTGGCCGTTGGGAACACGAAGCGATACGCCATCGAAGCCTTCATTGAGGGAATTCCCGATGACGTCAAGGGTCCTGAGGTCGTGGGAATCCTGGAGCGTTCGCGGTACGCCTCGGAGTTCTCGGAGATGGGAATCTTCCTGGCCAACAGGAAGGTGCTTCCCGAGACGAAGGTGCCTAAAACCGCGGTCGCTGACAATGCCCAGACGATCGAGTGGAAGGCTCTTCAGGCCAAGGGGTCGACTCAGCTCAACATGCGGGTGCCGGCGCAGGATCGGGCCCTGTGGGAAATGGCTGCGGCTCGGGCGGGGTTGAAGCTGACCGATTGGGCTCGGGAGATCCTGAATCGAGAGGCCGGAGTGAAGTCGGAACAGGAGGGCTGAAGGTGACGGGGTATCGGATCGTCCCGAAGTGCAGGTGTCCGTTCTGCGGGAGGCATTGGCGGCTCTTGCCGTGGGTTGCCGTGGTGGTGGTCGTCGGATCGCTCCTGCTCTTCGGGGGTGGCCGGCACCCGGTTTACGTGGATGCCCTGTTCGCCGTGGCTGTGACGTTCTGCGTTCTGTCGGTGAGTCAGAACGTCATCTTCAAGGTTCAGGATCGACACGAAAACCCGTTCCGGGGTGACGGCTGGCCCGAGTGAAGCGCGGACAGCAGAGAGGGCCCCACAGGCGACTGTGGGGCCCTCTCTGCTGTCCGCGGGTGGGTCAGGTGAAGCGGGGGCGTGCTGCGTCCCGTTCGACCTCCGCGCGGCGGATGCGGTCCTTGACTCGCTGGCTCAGGTCCCACTCCTCCGGGAAGTCATCGTCCAGGTTGGGGTACTTGACCAATTCGGCTCCCAGGGCACGGAAGACCTCCACCATGGATGTCCCGTTCTCGATCGCCCAGATGCGTACCTTCTGGTGAAGCTGGGGGTCCAGGTCCAGGGTGGTTTTGGCGATCTTCTTTCCGCCGGCGTGGGCGACGGGTGCGGTCGGGTCCTTCAGCGCTCCCGATGTCCCGCCCATCTTCCTGGTTCGGCGCGGTGGGCCCTTCTTTTCGCCCTTGTCGCTTTGCGCGCTCACGCGGCTTTCAACTCCTCAATGACTTCTTTCATGAGGTCGTCGTAATCCCCGACTTCCGCCGGTACGTGACCAATGGCTTCAATGTAGAAAACACCCTGGTTGATCTCCGCCTGAAGGAGAGGGTATTTCGGATCGCCGTTTTCGTCTTTGTCGTTCTCGACTTCTTCCCGCCATTTCCTGGGCAATCTGGTTCGGTGATCGGCGCGCACCATGAAGAATGCGGCCACCACTCCGTTGGGGTTTTGCTCGGCTCCGGTCGCCACCGTTGTCCAGGTTCCGGGGATACGCCAGACCTCTCCTTCGCTGGGTGCGAACGGCATCAGTACGACGTCGGCGATCGTGGCTCCGTCGTGCAGGAGCGCCGGATCCCCTCCCCCGGTGTCGACCACCACGACGTCGTAGTCCTCCAGCGCCTCCTTGACGTGGTCGCGTAGGTCGACGTCAAGGACTTCAACCTTGAAGGGCATGGTGTACCCGCGCTCACGTGCCTTTTTGGCCCATTGGCGGAGCATCTGGGACTTGGGGTCGGCGTCGATCGCGAGAACCTTGTATCCCAGGAGTGCCCAGTACAGGGCGATGAAGAAGGCGGACGTGGACTTTGCTGTCCCGCCCTTGACGAACCCGATGATGAAGACCCGAGCGGCGGGTGGGCGCCTAGGCCGGCGCGGCAGGTGACCCATGGGACCACGGTAGCGGTTTCCCGTGTTCCCGTGACCAAGGGCTTGCGGGACTACTCCGATCGGCGGTGACGTCCCCTCCGATTACTGTGATGGCCTGGATCAACGGATGAGCCTGTCAAGGGGGATGGCGATGGACGACAGCAGGCACGAGACAGGGTCGGCGGGTGGTCCTGCTCCCCGAATACCGCCGGCTCCGACGTACGCTCCGGGCGCCGGAGTGAGCCCTGAGGGGTCGTCGTTCCTGGCCTGGTTGCGGGCACCGCGGCCGGAGGCTGGTCCGGGGATCTGGAGGCTCGGGCACAAGGAGCGGCCGGAGCAGGAGCCGGAGGCGGTGCCGTCTCGTCAGCTCATCGGCGGTGCCCTGCTCGCGCTCCTGCTCGCCTGGATGGCGTGGAGCCTGCTCTACAACGGCTATCTGGGGTGGTGGTGGTTCATTCCCCTGGAGTTGGTCACCCCGGACTCTTGGAGGCACGGACAGGCCGGCCCTGCGGCGACGGTGATCACGTACTACGGGTACTACGCCCTGGTGGCCGGTGCTCTGCTGTTCACCGCGGGCAAGATCGGGCGATGGGGTGAGGTCTGGCGGCGGTACGTCGCCCCGCGGCTGAAGTCCTCCGACCCTGCACAGGCTCCTCCGCCTCCTCCGGGCGAGGATCCGGCCGAGTGGCCCCAACTCCGTGCCGTGGGGGCCTCCGCCGCGGCCGATCGGCTCGCCGCGGACGCGCGGGCCGGCCTGATGCGGGACGTCGACCACGCGCGGATCGCGCGGGCCTGGACGTCCGTGCGCTCCGGGCGCCATCCGCTGGAGTCGTTCACGCGCACCGTTCTGCAGGACGGTGCGGCAGCGTGCGCCCATCCGTCCGGGGTGCGGGATCTGCCGGTGCGGTCGGCGCGGCACGACCTGCTCGCGCATCAGGTGCGGTTGGGGTCGGCGGTCGACGATGCGAAGAACCCGTACGCCTACCGGACGGCTGGCATCGGGCTCGGTCCGGACGTGCTGGGCACGTCGCTGTTGGCGGTCGGTCCGTCCGGAACAGGCAAGACCGGTCTGGTGGTGCGGCCGATCGCGGAAACGCTGTGCTTGCAGGCCCTCGCGGGGCGCGCGTCGGTGGTAGTCGTGGGCGCGGCCGGCGCGGGGCTCGGGTCGGCGGATCAGTACGACGTCGTGATCCGGATCGGTGATCCTGAGTCGGTGTACGACCTGGATCTGTACGGCGGCACGACGGATCCGGACGAGGCTGCCTCCGTGCTCGCCGAAGCTCTGGTGGGCGATCTGGCGGGCGAGCAGGGCGGCGGGGACAGTCGGCGTGCGGCGACCGTGCTTGCTCAGCTCCTGGGACCCTTCAGGGCCGTGCACGCGCGGTTTCCCTCGGTCGGGGAGCTGCGTCAGCTCCTGGACGGGGTGCCGGCCCGTATCGGGGAGTTGCGGTCGGCCCTGGATCAGGCGGGCGAGGAGGCGATGTTGCGGGAGTTGGACGCGCGGGAGCGCCAGTCCGGGGCTCCGGGCGATCCCGGGGTGGTCCTCGCCGACCGGATCGCCCTGCTCGATCGTGCGGCGTTCGCCCGGTTCTTCGACGTGACGGGCAAGGCGTTCTCCCTGCGGGCCCTCGATCACCCTGTGCGGGTGCGGATCGATCTGCCGGCTCGGGGTCACGCGGATGCCTCCCGGATCCTGGCTCGGTTGGTGCTGGCTCAGTTCCTGGCGAGTGCCGTGCATCGGGAGGATCGCTCCCTGTTCGCGTGCCTGGTCCTGGACGATGCCGGCGGGGCGGTGACTGCGGAGGCGGTGCGCGGGGTGCAGCGGCTGAGGTCGGCGAACGCAGGGGTGGTGCTGGCGTTGCGCGCCCTCGATGAGGTGCCGTCCGTGCTGCGGGGGCCGTTGCTGGGTGCGGTCGGGTGCCGGGTGGCGTTGTCCGGGGTCACGGCGTGGGACGGGCAGCACTTCGCGGAGGTCTGGGGGAAGGAGTGGATCGAGGCTCGGGACGTCACCGATCGGCAGATCATCGCGGAGTCCGCGGGCGGTCGGGCGTGGCACATGGTGCGACAGGCGATCACGGGCAAGGCGCCGACCGCGCGGGCGGTGACGGTCCGGCAGGTGGAGCGGGAGCGGTGGTCCGCCTCGGAGTTGGCGCACGCGGTACCGGCCGGCCATGCCGTGGTGTCGCTGTCGTCGGTGTCCGGGGAGCGCACGTCCCCGCTCCTGGTGAACCTGCGGGCCTGAGTCCCGACCCCCGAAGCGATCGGGCCCTGGAGACCGTACGAGACGGTTTCCAGGGCCCGTTTCACGGGGTGCCCAACTCTAGTCGTCGCTCTTGGGCTTGGACTTGGAATCCCGGTTGCCGTGGGCGCCGATGCCGCCGGAGGCGGGGTTCGCCGGCCGCGGGGTGGAGGAGCCGGAGGAGCGGGGGGAGTCGCCCCCGCGGGAGGCGTGGGTGTCGATCCCGCGCTGGACTCCGACCACGGCGCCCACGGTGCCGGTGGCCGCGCGGGAGGCGGTGCCGGCGGTCCGGGCGACCTTCCGGGCAACCTGGATCGAATCGCCAAAACCCGGAAATTTGAACACCAAGTAGATCGCCGCACCAAGGGCCGCGGCGGAGACTCCGAGCCCGACCGTTACGGGGCCCTGCTCTCCGGTGCTCTGGAGGGCCGCGGCGAGACCGAGCACGATGACCACGATCGGCTCGATGAGGATCAGTCCGAGCATCACCGCGGCCCAACGGCGTACGTGGCCCCACAGGTCTTTGTCGACCAGGCCGGAGTAGACGACGACTCCGAGCAGGGCGCCCACGTACAGGCCCAGGGCTCGCAGGACCAGCAGGAGCCAGATGGCTCCGCACAGGGCGATGGTGAGGAGGGAGGCGATGATCAGGATGATGGGTCCGCCTCCGATCTTCCCCGCCTTCAGGGTGGATCCGAGGGTGTTGAAGACCCCTTGGTGGTCGGAGCCCATGGCGGCGGACAGGACGTCGGTGACGCCGGAGGCGGCTCCGGTCACGGTGTAGAGGATCAGGGGGGTGAAGGCTACGGCCCCCACGGCTATCCAGAGCAGGCCGATCGCCTCGGAAAAGGCGGTGGTCATCGGGGTGCCGCGTACGGCGCGTTTGGCCACGGCCAGGAGCCAGAGGATCAGGACCAGGATGGTGGAGGCGGCGAACACCACGGCGTACTGCTGGAGGAAGTTAGCGTTGGTGAAGTCGACCGAGCTTCGGTCCGTGAGGGCGGTGCCGAGGTGGCGAGCCGTCCAGTCCGCGGCGTTGGCGACCGACTGAGCGAGTTGGTGGAGGGGATCCAGGGAGTCGAGGGCGTCACTGCCTCCTCCCCCCGGGCTCTTGCTGCCGTCCTTGCAGTACTCCGCGGCAGCGCCGGCGAGGGCGTCGCACTCCTTCGGCTCATCGGCGAGCAGCATGGGGCCTCCTCTCGGCAGCGTGGGTGATGTGCGGTCGCACGGGGGTCCCCCTCTTGGTGGTTACGGTCAGTGCATGGTCCGGGTGGCCTGGCGGAGCCTGGTGGCCGCTTCCGTGGCGGACTGGCCGGCCAAGTGCAGGGCGCCCACGGTCTGGTTGGTCCGGCCCGTGTGCGGTCCGGGCGGGGTGAGTTGGGCGAGGCCGGCGGTCATCTGCTGGAGGGCGGTGGCCAGATCGTCGGAGAGTCGGGTGAGGTCGCCGACCGCCTGTTTGATGTTGGCCTGGTGGCTCCATTCGGCGCGGCCGTTCTTGACGTCGTTGACGAGTCGGGCAATCGCATCGGCCGCGACCCGGGCGTGCTGTGCGGGATTCTGCGGCATGGGGGGCCTCCGGGCGGGGGTCGGAAATTGACCTGTCTGGCCTGTCGTTGCAGGTCACGACGTGACGGTGGCCTGTCCGGGGTGGACAGGTCGACAGGGTGGACGGCACGTCGTGCGGGGTGTCGGACACGGTTTCGACAGGCCATGGCAGGACACTGACACGTCGGGGACAGGTCACGACAGGTCACCTCAGGGCGTCTTGGATGTCGGCGAGCCGGTAGGCGGTCGGCCGGCCCGGGGCGTCCGTGCGGACGGTGGGCACATCCAACCCCGCCTTCTTCAGGCGGCTCCGGAGGTTGCGGCCGATCATCGCGAGTCGATCGGAGCGACCCTCCCAGCGTCCCCAGGTGCTCGGGTCCGCGGCCACCAGGCGGTCGGCGATCTGCGCGACGGTCAACTCCGGGGGGTCACCGAGAGTGGCGAAGATGGCGAGGAGCTGAAGGGCGATCTCGGGGGCTCCGGCGGGGTGCGGTCCGGTCGCGGTGACGTCGTCGATCGGCGGGAAGCCGGCCGCGACGCGCTCCTTGGCACGTGCCGCGGCGACGGTGGCGGGGATCTGGGAGACGTAGCGGAGGATCGGTTCGCGGTGCCGGGGGGTGATCGCGTAGAACTGTCCGGCGTCCGCGGGCTCCCACTCCCCGGGCGAGGGGATGAGGACGTGAGGGAGCCATCCCTTGGAGATCGCATCGGACTGGCCGACCACGATCGGGACGTCCGCCTGTCGACAGGGCAGCATGATCCGCACGCCGAACGTGTCGGCAATCGCGTCCCCGAGGACGTCCTTGGTCGCATCCTGGGTGCACAGAACGAGGGTGATCCTCGCCTTGCGGCCGATGCGCATCAGCTCGATCCCCAGCTCCTTGCCGCGCGGGGTCAGCTTGGGCCATTCGTCGGCGAACACGACGATGGCGGGACTGTCCGGGGTCACCTGCCAGTTGTCCTGAGTCGGGGGCATGGCTGTGATCCGGGCGGTCGCCTTGGCCACCAGGTACTCAAGGAGGGTCTCCGCCTCCTGGGGGGTGAGGGCGCGGCGGGCGGCACAGGGTCCGAGGGGCCCGAGCCCGCGACCGGTGGGGTCGATGTCGACCGCGACCGCGTCGGAGCAGGCGGTGACGTACTCCGCCATGGTGCGCACCATCGTGGACTTGCCTCCGCCGGTGTCGGAGACGATCAGGACGTGTTGGCCGGCGAGGATGACGGGGGTGGTCTCTCCGTCCAGGCTGATGCCGATGTTGACGGGGTGGGTGATCGAGCAGGACAGCGGGGGCCGTTCGGGGATCGGCAGGGGCCGGCCGAACGGGTCGGAGGTGAGGACCCTCAGGGTGATGTCCGCGCTGTCCTCGCGGGTGGTGTGCTGGGCAAGGAGGCGGTTTTCGCCGACTCGGAGCGTGGTGGCCATCCGCGGCAGGGTGCGGATGAGGTCTCCGAGGGTGCCGCCGGAGAGGATCAGGCGGACGTTCCAACCCCAGTCGGTTTCGGTGGGGACCAGTACTTCGGCGACCTGGGCCCGTTCCTTGCGGAGGGCGAGGTCGACCGCCTCGCGCGCACGGCGGGGGTCGCGGCCGGCCTCCCTGATCGGGAACGGTTCGGGCTCGGGCTCTTCGGCGAGTTCGGTGTGCGCGGGCGGCTCGGGCGGGATGAACAGGAGCTTGGGGACGGGCGGCCGGCGGCGGGTGGGTCGGCGCCCTTGGCCGTAGGCGAGCAGGGCGAAGAACACGGCCGTGGTCGCGGTGACGACGACTCCGGCGAGGACGGACAGCACCCACAGTCCGATCCACAGCGCAGGGAGCGTGAGGAACCAGGCGAACGCGGCGAGGTGGCGGCGGGAGCGGACTTGGCCGTATCCGATCTGGAGCATGCTCGGGGTCACTTCGAGGTGCTTGAACTCCTCCTGCCCGATCCGCATGTCGAGTTGGGCCCACTGCATCATCCGGTAGGAGATCATCGGGGAGGCGCCCATGGAACCGAAGAAGCCTCCGTACCCTCCGCCGCGGCTATGCCTCTGTGCCTGCATGCGCTGCATCTGCATGTAGGTCGCCTGCTTCTGCTGCTGCTTCAGCAGGTTGATGTTCTGCCGGACCTCCGCCTTGTTCCGCATCCGCATCCGCTGCCATATGCGGTACTGGTCGTTGAGGATGCGGTGCGCTATGTGCGTGTCCGTGAGGTCTTCCGCACGCCACCAACGGCCCCACTCGGAGCGCAGATGACGCGCTCCTTCGGCGAAGGTTCCGCCGGCCATAGTCGTGTCTCCCCGTGTCCTACAACGTGTTCAGCAGGATGTCACCGACAGTGTTACCGCTGGTGCGGATCAAGCCGATCGCCATGCCGATGAGCCCTCCGGCCGTGCCGAGGAACACCCCGACCAGGGCTCCCCGAAGGAGCGGCTCCTTGAGGTCAGCACGGCCCGACTTGATCAAGCCCAGGTAGAGGGCGAGCAGACCGAGACCGGCTATCGCCCCGCTCACGGCGACCTTCTCGCCCCCGGTGACGGGGGGCCGGCTCCCTGCTTTGGCGACCGCTCCCGTGGCGGACTCCAGCGCGTACTGTCCGACCCCGTCCCCCAGGGCCGCGGCGGCTCCGCCGGCCACTCCGAGGATGCCTCCGCCCAGGAAGAGCATGGCGGCGAGGGCCAGGCCCGCGAAAAAATGGATCTTGGGCGTCGGGTCACCACCCCTCCAGCGGCCGATCTGGTACAGCAGGATCATCACGCCGAGGGCGACCGCGCCGATTCCGCCGGCCGCGGCTCCCGTGTCGTTCATGGTCAAGCTCCTGTCAGGAAGTGGACGATGCCGCGCCACGTCACGCGGGCAACGGCGACGATGAAGGACCAAATGGCCACGGCGAGGGCGAGCCGCATCAGGTAGCCGATGACCGGCATCTTCCAGGCTCCGCCGAAGACGCGTACGGCTCCGTGGATCAACAAGTTGATGAGGTTGCTGAACGCAGCTCCGAGCCAGGAGCCGATAGGCATCAGCATCAACAGGCCCAGGACCAGGGCGAACATGAGGATCCACCCCAGGGGGGCGAAAATGCCGTCTTCGGTGACCGAGGCGGTCATGCGGTCGACGCTGCTCTGGCCTCCCCAGGTGACGAGCAGGGCCAGGAGCAGGGCGGGCACGTTGTACTTCAGCCTCAGCCAGCGGATGTCGAGACCGCGCTTCTCCGCCGCGGCGTTCGGGTTGGGCAGGTGGGCGGAGATCGCCTCCCCGATGTGGGCGCCGATCGCGTGCGCGGCCTCGATCCCCTCCGAGCCGTGGGCGGACCAGGTGTCGCGCCATTCGTCGCGTACCTGGTTCCAGCGCCAGAACTCCGGCTCCTGGGAGCCCTGGTCGCCCGCTGCGGGTCCTCCGGCGTCCGGGGGTCCGTCCGGACCGGAGGAGGGCGTAGAGGGCCCTGGGGGCTCCTCCGGGGGCGGGGAGCGCCACCATTCCGTTCCGAGCTCGGGGGCGTCGTCGGGCGGCTCCACGGACTCCGGTCGCTCCGGCTCCTTGCGGGGGGCGGGGACCTCCGGGGGCAGAGGCTGACGGAACGCGCCCGGGTCGGGGCCGTTGCCTATCTCTCCGTCGCTCATCCCTTCGCCTCCACCTGTCCCGTGCGCCGTGCCTCGATCACCAGTAGCAATCTATGCCGCACCCCTCGTGAGGTCACAGGGGTTACGGCCCTCAACACCTGCTCCTCACCTGCATCTTCACCACAGGATCGCCCAACCCTGTGGAAAGCGGGATGAGTTACTCATAGGGGGCGCATACGTCGGCGGAGGCTCCCGATCGGGAGTCCTCCGCCGTGGTGTTCATGGGGTCATGTAATCACGGGAACACGGGATTGAGGGACTAGTGGTCCCACAAGCCCTCTTGCGACTGGTCCGGAGTCTTGCGGGACTTGCCCTTGCCTCCGGTCTTCTTGGTCCTCTTCTGTGCCTGCTCCCGCTGGTACGCGGCCCATGCGTCGGGGTGAGCGGCGTACCAGGCTTCCACGCAGGTCTTGTGCGCGTGCCGCCCGTTGTCGTCCAGGAGGTGGGTGGGCCCTCCGCACAGATGGCAGGGGCTCGGGTCGGACGCGTAGTCCCAGTGGGCGGAGGAGCGCCATTCGAGCAGGGGACCGGCGACCGCGGGAGCCTCCGCCGCGGAGGGAGCCGCGGCCGGCTCCGGCGGGGCTATCTCGAGTATCCGGGTTGCGGGGCGGCGGGGTCGGCGTTCGGCGACGATGCGGACGAACACCGCCCGATCGACCTCCTGGGCACCGTGCCGGACGGCGAGGGCCCGTTTGCCGGGGGTGAGGTCGTAGTGCCAGCGGTAGTCGTCACCGTGCTGGAACCACGATCGCTGAAGCCCGATCCGGCTCGCGAAGGTGTGGAGTTCGGGCTTGGTGTCGGCGGTGAGGTGGCACCACAGGCGCCCGGGGAGGCCCCGTTCGAGGGCCTCCGGGTAGTCGCGCAACGGGTCGACGTAGACGCTCATCCCCACCCCTCCGTCATGCCGCCGCTTCCGCGGCACCGCTGAGGTAGGCACGGCCGATCCACTCCCCGTAGGCGGGCGGGATCGCCTCGGTCAGCTCCTCCCGGACGTCCGTCCAGTCGATCCCCATCGCCTGCTGGAGTTCGGCGATGCTGGGCTTGCCTCCGCCGTTGCCGTACGCCGCTACATACGGGCCGTCGTACCACTTGCCGTGACGACAGCCGCGGACGCGTCCGCGGTGCGGCACGTGCACGGGCTTCGGGGTCGACCATCCGCCCAACTCGAAGTTGCGGTGCCGGATTACCCCCAGCCCGAACATCTCGCCGCACAGGGTCACGTCCTTGCGGATCTCCGCCCTGCCGTTGGGTTGCTCGATCACGTACGGCAGACCGGTCTTGTCCAGGAGGTCACGGGTGGGGGCCACCAGATCCTCGTGGGTGCCGCCCCATCCGCGGGAGCGGTTGGTGCCGACCGTGAGCGCGCACTTGTCCTGACAGGGCGGGGAGGCGTGGACCATCGTGTACCGCTCGATCTCGCCGGAGTCGATCAGGTGGGCGAGGTACTCCAGGGCGTCGCCCTGGTGGTACGGGAAGGGGTAGTTCGGGCGGGGGGCGATGTCGCATCCGTCCACGGCGAATCCCGCCCGGCGGTAGCCGACTCCGGCTCCGCCCGAGCAGGAGAAGAGATCGAGCAGGCGCGGGGCGAGGGCTTCGGCGTGCGGGATGTCGAAGTGCTGGTTCACGCTGCCTCCAGGGTTCCCGTGGTCACGGGAAGACGGGGTTACGGGATTGGGTGTCTGAGGGAGGGCGGCACCGCACCGACCCGGGCGGGGGCGGTACGGCACTGGGGTCCGTCAGTCGTCCCACAGGGGCAGGACGGTGACGCCCTGCTTCGTCTTGCGCCGCGGGCTACGTCGGCGCGGCTTGCGGTCGCCGGCGGTCTGCGAGGTGGTCTCCTGCTCGGTCACGACCTCGCTGATCGGCCGCTCCTGGGCTCCGATCGTGAGTTCTTCTTGGACTCCCCCCACCATCTGCATCTCGACTCCTTCAGTCCCGCACCGCGAGGAACGCGGCGACTCCTTCGGCCAGATGGTG
Source organism: Streptomyces sp. NPDC127197 (assembly GCF_042672405.1). Taxonomy (NCBI): domain Bacteria; kingdom Bacillati; phylum Actinomycetota; class Actinomycetes; order Kitasatosporales; family Streptomycetaceae; genus Streptomyces; species Streptomyces sp. NPDC127197. The sequence goes on from NZ_JBHXVG010000068.1 coordinate 11,374, forward strand.
GGTTGCCTGGTCCAGCAGGTACGCCCCTCCGAGGGGTCCTCCGAGGGTGTAGAACGAGCCCTTGCCGGTGGCCTCCGCCGCACGGCGAACGGGCCAGCGTCGGTCGATCAGGTAGTGGGTGCCGCCGGACAGGGCGAGGGCCGCGGCCATGCTCCGGCCCCTCAGGCCGAGCCCGAGCACTTTGTTCCCGACCATCAGGGCGAGGCCCTGAGCGGCGGTGTAGGAGGCGACGTGTCCGGCGAGGGCCTTGTGGCCCTCCGCTCCGGGCTTGGCCTTGTGCTGGGCCTGGTGGTCGCTCTGGATCCAGTGGTCCGCCACGTCCGCGGCGATGCGGAGCAGGGCGTAGACCGCCGGGTAGGCGGCGGCTCGGTTGATCGGGGTTCGGGTCATGGGTGCGGTGTCCTTCCGGTCGGGCGGGAGCCTCCGGGCGAGGCTCCCGCGGGTGAGGCGTGCGGGCGGACTAGAACGGGGGCTTGTCGTCGAACCCGCCGGAGGCGCCGACGCCGGCCGGCTCGGGGGTCGCGGCGGGGCGGGTGCGGGAGGCGGTGTCCCAGGTGGGGTCGGCGCCCTGGTCCCGGCGTGCCGCGGACTTGGTGACAGTGGCGGTCGCGTACGTGAGGGAGGGTCCGAGATCGATCGCGGTCAGGGTGATCCGCTCGCGGTCGTTGTCGTCGTCGTCGGTCCAGCGGTCGGTCTTGACCGTGCCGACCACCAGAACCCGCAGGCCCTTGGCGAGGGTGGCCGCGGCGTGTTCGGCGAGCCGGCCCCACACGGTGACGGGCCAGAAGGTGGTCTCTCCGTCCTTCCACTCGTTCGCGGTGCGGTCGAAGAAGCGGGGGGTGTCGGCGACGGTGAGGCGGCAGACCGCGGTACCGGAGGCGGTGAAGCGGAGTTCCGGGTCGCGGGTCAGGTTGCCGGAGACGGTGATCGTGGTCTGGTTCATGGTCTTCCCTTCTTCACGGGATCACGGGATTACGGGACTGCGGGATCCGGGGATCCTGGATCAAGCCTTGAAGCGGGTACGGGCGATCACGCCCTTGGTGGTGGTCGTCACGGTGCTGTGGTCCTGCACCACCGTGCCGTCGTAGTGGTGGTGGTGGACGGGCGGAGCCGCCTCCACCACCTCGCGACCGCGGCGGAGCAGGCGGGACAGGGCCAGGACCAGGGTGGTCGGGGCGGCACAGATGCAGCCGATGACCACGGGGTCCGCCTGTCCGGAGGCCCACAAGATCCCGGTCGCGGCGATCCCCACGGGCAGGGAGGCAACGCCCGTGGCGAGGATCAGGCCGCTCGCGTCCGTCGCCCGCTGGCTCATGGGGGGCCGGCCGTACTGCGGTACGGGCGGGGTGGTGCCGACGCTCGGGACGGGGGTGGGGTCGGCGAACCGAGTCGTGACCGGTACGCGGTCCGCCTCCTGGTAGGCCGCGGCGATGATCCGCTTTGCTTCGGCCGCTGCCTCCGTGTCCCCGAGGGGGCGGTGCTGAGCGAACGGGATGCCGTGGGGGGAAGCGGGGGTCTCGGTCGTCTCGGTCGTCATCTCGGGGTGGTTCTCGATCATCGGTACTCCCCTGGTGGTGCGGACGGTGGATGATGGGGGTCGGCGTCTTCACCGTGCCCCCGGCTCTTCGACAGCCGGGGACCAGTGGAGGCGCCGGCCTCAGTCGCTCAGGCGGTCCCGCGCGGCGTTCTTCAGGGCTCGGGCCGACTCGGGAGCGAAGCGGAGCCACGCGCGGCCGATCGTGCCGTCGTCGTTGTCGGTGTAGACGACCAGGGCCGCGGTGCCGTCGCTCCCCTGTTCCAGGTTGAAGCGGGTGATCGTGCCGGTGAACTCGATGTCCGGTACGGGCTTCATCGCATCTCCTTGATCAGGCGACCTGGAGGTGGCCGGTGCGGATCTCTGCGTTGAGGTAGTCGGCGAGGGCCTGGAGGGTGGAGGACTTCCCCGTCATCCCGTAGTCCCGGAGGGAGCGGCGAGTGATCGTCCTGTTGTCCTCCAAGATCTGGAGGGCGACCGCGCGGGCCTGCTCCACCTTCTCCACGCTGATGTCGTCGATCAGGTCCCGGAGGTTCGCGGGGTCCACGTCAGAGTCGTCGTCACCTTCGTTTCCCAGGTTCGCGGGGTCCATGGACCCCTTCGGGGAGCCGTGGTCCCCGTTGGTCCCCCAGGGGTCGGCGATTTGGACCCCGGCGTAGAGGTCGTGGTCCCCGTGGTCCCCGTACGTGGTCCCCGTGGTCCCCGGAATGGTCCCCTCCAGGGAGCCATGGTCCCCGTTGGTCCCCGTGAAGGCGGGGTCCATCTGCTCCGTCATCCCGTGTTCCCGTGATCCCGCAAATACGGCCTCAGGGGAGCGGGGACCATCGTTATCGCTGGTCATGACGGGGGAGACGTGCTCCGGAATTGGGATGTTTACGGCGTGGTCCCCGTTGGTCCCCGCGTAGGAGGCGTGGTCCCCGGTGTTGGTCCCCGCGTAGAGGGCGTGGTCCCCGCCCATGGTCCCCTGGTGGGGGACCATGGCCCCCTCGGTCCCCTGCTGGTCCCCGGTGATGGTCCCCGGGCGGGGTCCATGGCTCCCGCGGTCCCCGGTGATGGTCCCCGCGGGGGTCTCGATGGTCCCCGGGTGGTCCCCCGTGGCTCCTTCGATTCCAAGGATGGGAGCCGAAGCGGGAGCCGTGGTCCCCGCGGTCGGAGCCGTGGTCCCCCCTGTGGGGTCCTCGCCATAGGGCCGGCCCTCAGTGACCATCCAGCGGTCCGCAAGCGGGGCCTTCCAGCGCCACGCGAAGAACCCGTAGTCACGACGGAGACGAGCCCGCAGCTTGCGCCGCTCCTCCTCCAGCTTCACCGCCGTTTCGTACGACCGGATCTCCCAGAGGATCATCCGGCGACGCAGGAGGGCGGTGCCGATCGGGTCCATCATCCAGCGCGTGAACCGCACGCCCTCCATGCGCCGGCCGTTGGCGAGGCCCACACGGTGGCGTACGGCGTGCCGTACGCCCTCCATGAACGCGATGAAGAGCAGGGGCATTGCGGCGTGCATGCCCTGTCCGACGTATCGGTCGAACCCGGTGACCTCCGGGGGGACGGAGGCCACGTTGAAGGCGATGGTGGCGGCGGTGAAACCCCAGGCCAGCCAGCGCATGGGAGGCAAGGCCATGTCGGTCCACTCAAGGACCAGGTCGACGATGAGCAGGACCAGGATGCCCAGGTCCACACCGATCGGGACCATCCAGGCGTGGTCGCCGAAGCCCATGGGGCGGGCGGCGGCTTCCACGGCCTTGAAGGAGCTGATGCCGCCCAGGATCGCGAGGGCTGCGGAGAGGGTGCCGGCCGCGGCGATGACCCTGATCTGGGTGGTCGTGAGCGGCTTCAGCTCCTCTCGCAGGTCGCTGGGCTTGATGCTCATGTGGTTACCTTCCGTAGTGTGCGGGAGTGGTGTGCGCCGCACTGTGCGGCGGGGATGAAACGGGATCTTTCGGGCTGTGCTGCGGACTGTGCAGGGTCCCTATCTGGGCCCTCCCCCAATCCGCACAGTGCGGGTGTGCGCGCACACCTGACCTTGCACGACGGTTACTCTCCGTCCATGTCGGTCAGGGGAGAGCGGAGGATCATGTAGCCCGCGTAGGTCTCGGACTGCGCGATGATCTCGCGCTCAAGGAGCTTGTTCTTCAGGCGGTTCCACCAGGAGCGGCCGTCTCCGTCGACCTTGAGCCAGATCTCGGAGAGGTCGGACGGGGTGAACTCCGTACGTCCCTGCCTCAGCCAGTTGTCGAGCTGCTCGAAGATGAGGTCTCGCGCGTCGTCGCGGCTGAGGGCGTCGTCCTCGTTGGTCGCGCCGAAGGTGAGCGCTCCCTCGGGGTCGGCGTTCTCCATCGGGTCCTCCAGGCGCAGGCCCTCGAACCCGCCCTCCGGGTCCTGGAACTCCGGCCGGCTGAACATCTCCCGCAAGTCCGCCACCTCCTTGGCTACCTGCTCCTCCGTCACGTCCTCGATCTCCTCATCCTCAGGGACCACAGGGACGCTATCCGTCTCGGGCGTCTCTTGAGTGTCCATGTCGACATTCCCGGGCTCGGGAGTGGTCAACAGGGCGGTGGGGGCGGCTCCGTCGCCCTCGCCGACCAGGGGCGTGGTGTAGACGGTCCGCTTGCCGTACAGGGCGCCAGCCGCCTTGACGGTGACGTCGTCCAGCGGGTCGCGCATCGCCGCGCCGAAGGAGACGGTGTCGGCGATCTCCTGCTCACTGGAGAACGGGGTGCGCAGGACCATGGGCCAGCGCTCCTCTGTGATGCCGAGCCCCTCCAGGTAGGCGTATCCGGGCTTCTTGTCTCCCCAGGAGGGGTCGGCGCCGGCGCCGACCGTGTGGGAGGACAGCACGAACGACACGTCGGAGGAGTCGTTGATGCCGAAGCACATGCCGGAGCCGTGGTTCGCACGGGCGTTGGTGCTGATGTTGGTGTAGTCCGCGCGCTGGAGGCTGGTGACGATCCACATGCCGGCTGAGCGTGCCGCCCTCAGCAGGTGGTCGTACTCGTCGCTGTCGGAGGCGTAGTCCGCGGCCTCCTCCAGCCAGACCACGATGAAGTTGAGTCCGCACCCCGGGCGCCAGGAGGCCATGCCCTTGGAGCCCAGGAACTCCGTGCGGGCCTTGATGACCTTCTTCAGGATCTTGAAGAAGGGGCGAAGCTCCTTCTCCTCCGTGATGAACCAGTCGATCCCGTGGCGGAGGCATCCGAAGTCCTGCATGCCCTTGGTGACGTTGGCGTACCAGACCGTCAACTCTCGGCGGGTGAGCATGTCCGCCACCGTGGTCCGCCCGAACCAGGTCTTGCCGGCGCCCGTGGCGCCCATGACCAGGAGGTGGGAGACGTTGCGCTGTGGGCGGTCGGGGAGCTGTCCGGTGATGTCGATGTCCGCCTGCTCTCCGTCGTCGTACAGGGCGACGGGGATCGGGGCGTCGGCGATCGAGGCGCCGGCCGCGGACGGACCCCACCAACGCACCCCGGTCTTGAGGAGGTCGGCGACCTGGGCGGTCATGTAGATCAGGGAGGAGTCGTCGGGGTCGACGGTGGCGACCATGCGGCCCTTGCCGAGCCGGAGGGCGGAGGCGAGGGCGGGGATCTTCTTGGCGAAGTCCTCCCCGGTAACGCCGGAGTCCTCCTTGGCGCGGATGCGGGCCTTGACCGTGCCCTTGCCGTTGGACTCCACCTTCTCCAGGTCGTACTTGGCGAGCCCCACCTCAGCCTCGATCTTCGACCACTTGGGCTCCTTGGCCTCGCTCTCCTTCGGGCCGGCCAGGGTGTGGACCATGTTGGCGACGTTGAGGAACAGTCCGCCGATCGCCCACAGGGTGAAGGTCTCGCCCTCCAGGCCGGTGACGACCACGGCGGTCGAACCGAGGGTGAGGGCGCCAGCGTTGATGGTGTACAGCTCCCGGCGGTACTTGCCGAGGCGGGCTCCGATCCTGCGCAGGTACCAAGTGAGGGCGGAGCCGCCGGCCGCGGTGACCAGGGCGCCGTACGCCGTGGTGGTCGCGGTGTCGTTCACGCACAGGTGGGCGATCTCCGCGGCGAAGGTGGTGATGCCGGTGACCATCCACGGCACCGCGTAGGGGATGAGCCGACCCTTCAGGGTGGTGTCGTCCCCGATGTTGATCTGCGGGATGTTCTGGACGGAGCGCTGGGTACGCGTGCGGATGCTGGGCATCAGGCCGCCCTCTTTCCGCCGCGGGTCTCCTCCGCCTCCTTGATCGTGAATGCGCCCTTGCCGTTCTTCTTGCCCTTGTCGCGGGCCTCGATCTCCGGCTTCACGAAGTGCTTGATGAAGCTCGCGTACATCTTCGGGCCGGAGAGTCCGGCAAGGCGCATGGCCTCCGCCCCGACCTTGAGGTGGGCGGACACCAGGCGACCGCGGATCTTGCTCTGGACACCGAAGGTGTACCACTTGCCCTTGTACTGGGACAGCACCGCGGCGATCACGTCGGCGTCCATGGCCATGCGCATGGACATCTCCAGGCCGATCTGGCGGACCAGGAGACCGTACTTGTACAGGTCTTCGCTGCTGGTGATCTGGATCTTCTGCCAGTCCGTGACCAGCTTCGCCAACTGGCCGACGCTGGAGGAATCGGCCGGACCCATCGCGAAGTCCTTGGCCGTGCTGGGAGTGCCGGAACCGCCCGGGGTACCGGGGGTGCCGGAAGCGGGGGTGCCGGAGGTCGAGTCAGACATGCGGTCTCCTGTTCAGTTCGAGCCGTTGGCGAGGCTGGCGAGGGCCACCAGGAGGTGACCCAGGAACGGGGCGACGGGGGAGCAGGCGAGGGCGAAACCGAACGCCGTGCAGGCGAGGGCTCCGCCGGCCTTGGCCTGGTCGGTGAGCTTCACGAGCGCGACCGCGAGGGCCCCCAGCAGGAGCGCGACCAGGATGGCGACGAACGAGATCATTGATCCCCCCAGGATCACAGGTTGACGGGAGTACGGGAGTACGGGATCCCGCCTCAGGAGGCCACGGAGACGTCGGACCAGGCCAGCGGACCGGAGAGGGGTCCACCGAACGCAACGGCGCTCTTGCCGGAACGGCTCACCCCACCGATCAGGGTGTGGACCTTCGCGAGGGACAGCGGAGCCTCGTCGACCGTCCCGACGAACGGCGCCGGCTCGGGCTCGGTCGTCACCTTCGCCCCCTGGGAGCGGAACATCAGCTCCAACACGAAGCGCGAGGACTCCGGGTCCTCGCGCTTCAGGTCCATGAAGATCTCGTCCGCAGCGTCCAGACGCGCGGCACGCTCCGCCTCGGTCTCGTTGTCCGTACCGGTCCACAGCTCGATCGGGGTGCCGGCGATGACGTCCAGCCAGACCGTGTTGGGCGTTCCGTACGACGACATGGTGATCCCCTTAGGCAGACGGGTGTCCTGTGTTTGAAGCGTTGCCCTGCGTTAGGGCTAGCCCTATTGCAGAATGGAGGAGGGTTCTGGCATTGTCAACAGGGCTAGCCTTAAGGTGGCCCCACAGAGATCGGGAAGGGAGGTGGGGGAGCGTGAACGGCTACCGGGAACTGGCCTCTGAGCTTCAGCGGCGGATCGACTCGGGGGAGATCCCCGTGGGTGGCACGCTGCCGAAGATCACCGACCTTATGGAGACGTACGGACTGGCTCGGCAAACGGTCCGTGACGCCATCAAGGTTCTGGAAGATGACGGTCTGGTCGTCGCCGTGCGCAAGCGCGGGACGGTCGTACGTCACCGCACACCAGTCCGGATCCCTCTGAGCAGGTACAGGATCGTCATGGCTCCGGGGGGCACCAAGGGCCCATGGGAGACCGCTACCGCGGCTCAGGGGCTCGATGGCTACATGAAACTGATCAAGGTCGATGTCGTGCAGGCTGACGACGACATTGCTCGGTTGCTGGGACTTCAGGCCGGTGACGACCTGATCCGTCGACTCAGGCAAGCGATCATTCGCCCTGACGACGTCGTCCAGGTCCAATCCGCCTGGTACCCCCGTGCCCTCGCTGAGGCCGCGGGCATTGCTACTACCTCAAAGATCGAGGGTGGGGTGTACGGCGCCCTCACCGCGGCCGGCCATCCTCCCTCGACCGCAAGCGAACGTGTCCAGGCTCGGATCCCGACCGACGAAGAACGCGCTCAGCTTCGGATAGGTGGGCGAGTCTCCGTGATCACCGTCGAGCGTGTCACCAGGGACCAGGCCGGACGCCCTCTTGAGGTGCTCCGTGTCGTCGGTCCCAGCGATCGTCTCGACTTCACCTATGACGACCTACCGCTGATGGAGGCGTGATGGCTGATCGGAACGACGGTTCACCTGAAGCAGTAGCGACAGCTGAGACCACGTTCGATGCCGCCGTGGTGGCGATGCATCGCCAGGAAGTCGCGGCCGAACTTCGGAGCAGGAACGGGCTCCACTACGCCTCAATTGGTGATGATCGCCTCGGTCCCAACCTAGTCGCCTACAACGGTCAGATCCTGGGAGAGACTCACACCACCTCACCAGGGGCTTTCCGTGACTGGTACGCAACACCGCTCGACAGCAAGAACGATCTCGGGCCCTTCCCTACCGCCCGAGCCGCGGCAGCGGCACTGAAGCGCGGGGCTGTGGCTCACCACCTCAACCCCTCCGACTGAGCGTCACCCCGACAGTCAGTCAAGCAACACGCGTAAGCTGCACCACAACACTCAAACTTGATCGTTAAACGCCGAAAGCCCCGTATCCCGGGTCTCTCAAGGGGTCGAAGCCTTGAGAGGTCGAAGTCCGGAAGTTCGGGGCTGTCGGTGACCACCTAGGTCTTGCTGCCGAGTGTAAGGCAGAGGCGGGGAGATTTCGCCCCCACCTCTGTGTCTCCGGACACAAGCACTCGGACAGCAGGGCCGGAAAGGCACTCGTGGCCCGTCGTTACTTGACGCAGACACCAGGGGATCCACCCCTGGATCACACAGGGGTTCGGGATGACTAGCCCGAGCAAAGTCCCTGATCAAAAGGCTTCCGACACGTCGACCCCCCCTCCTCTTGGGGCGGTCGGTGATGAAGAGTCCCGGTACGTCCTGTACCGGCTCGGGTCGGCCGAGTATCGCCAGTACCCCAGTGGGCTGTGTGGCGTAGATCAGAACGGCATGCCGTACGCCCTCCTGCCCGGTCAGCTCAGTGTGGAGGCGGGGCGACAGCTCCGGGACGTCACGCCGGAGCTGACTCCGGGGGAGCGGGTACTGGAGACCACCTACGGCGTGACGTACAAGCCGAGCCCGAAACTCCAGGCCAACACCCTCCAGATCAGCACGGAGGATCTGGACGCACGTGATCCCGAATGGCCTCAATGGCTCGGGGTTGCGGCGATGGCTGCGAAGCGCCGGTACGAGACGATCGGTACGGCGATCAAGGCAATGGGTGTGAAGGAGCAGGAGGCCCGCGGGTGGCTGGAGGCGTACGCCGCTACCGGCCTCCTGCTCCGTCCGGGCAAGGAGCCGGTGTTTCTCCGGCAAGGGGCTCCCGCGCTCACGCCGACCGGTGCGACCGCTGACGTGATGTGCGGGGTGCCCGCGGCTCTCCAGGAGGATCCGGGCACGCGCGCCCTCGCGCTGGACGATCCGTCCGAGGAGACGTTCCCTGACGACCTCGCCGAACTCATGGGGTTCCTGGAGACCGCTCCGGACGATCCGGCGGTGCCGGTGGCGATGCTGGCTCAGTTGATGTGGGCGCCGTGGTCCTCGATCAACGAACTGGGCAAGGTCCACATCGTCCTCGCTGCGTCGACCGGTCACCGCAAGACCTCTCTCGCCGGCGGCATCGTGGCGGCTCAGTCTCGGCACTACACGGGCGGTCCGGGTGTCGAGGTGCCGGTGGCCGTGAAGATGCGCGGGAACCAGTCCACGGTGTTCGGCACAGACCTGAAACTGCATCTCCTCAACGGCATGGTGGGCGTGGTCGACGACTACTTCGCCGGCCAGATGACCCCGAAGGAAGTGCATCAGGCGTGGGTGCGGTTCGGGTTGATCGCGGACAACGCAGCGACCGGTGCCGGCGGCACGCGCGGTGCCTACCGCAACGGTCGGCAGACGCTGGCGAAGAACGTGTATCCGCGGTGCTGCGTGCTGGCGACCGCTGAGGATCTGCCGGAGGAGGCGGAGCACGGCTCGGAGGTCGCGCGGTACGTCGCCCTGCGGATGGAGGGCCGTGGGCTGAACCTGGAGGCCCTGTCTCGGCTTCAGGCTCAGTCCCGGGCCCTCTCCCGTGCGCACGCGACGATGATTCAGCGCGGGTTGCGTGATCTGGAGTTGCCCAGGAAGGGACTGGCGTGGGCGACGGAGGCGACGACCCGGTGGAACTTCGCCGGCCACAACCGTGTCGAGCAGAACTACCGCAAGCTCATGGCGGGGGCCTGGTTGCTGGCCCAACACCTGGAGTCCGCGGGGCTCGGTGGTCAGTGGTTCCTCGAGTACGCGGATGAGCACCTTCGGGAGGCTGCGATGGCTCAGGCACGCCGCAACGGCGTGGTGGACGGAAAGCAGGTCGCCCGGGATCCGGTCTGGCTGTGGCTGCGGGAGGCGCGCGAGGTGCTCGCGGGCAAGCCGTTCTGGCTGGCGGCTCCGGAACGCAAGGCGGCGAGTGCGGAGAACGGCGGGGAGCCGGAGTATCAGGTGCCCTCCGTGCCGGGGTTCGGTCCGTCCTCCATGGGCTGGCGCCAGATCGGACAGGCCGGTGGGTGGGCCGTGGTCGGGCAGGGGGATCCCCTGGGGGCCGTGCACGTCCAGCAGGACACGGGGCGGACCCCGTGGCGTCCGGTGGTCTGGCGGATGCGCGCAACGATGTTCGCGCGGCTGCATGACGAGATCGTGCGGCGGGTGCGCGAGCGTGGGTGGTCGATCCCGGCGGAGCCGGAGATGCGCCACAAGCTCGCTCAGGCTGGGATCCTGAAGGCTCCCAACGGGGTAGTGCTGGATCTGTTCGGGGCTCGGGTGAAGTGCCTGTCCCTGGATCTGGTGCGGATCCTGTCCGGGGAGATGCCGGGTGCCGAGCCGGAGCCGGACGACGACCAGGCCGGCGGCGACGACTCCGGCGGGGACGGTGGCGAGGGCGGGGAGCCCTCCGGCGAGGGGCCCGAGCCTGCTCCGCCTGCTGCTGCGGAACCGTTGCCCGCGTTCGTTCCGGCGATACTGCCGGAGTCGGAGGAGGAGCCGTCGGGAGGCCCTGAGGGGCCCTCTGAGCCCGTTTCAGGACCCTCGGGGGCATCCGGTCCGGCGGTGCCCGCACAGGCACGGAGGGACGGGATTACGGGGTCACAGGAGCCCGTGCGGACGGGGGCCTCTGAGGTGGGCGTCCTCGATGTCGACGGACTGCACGTCCGTCCGGGGGAGGCTCCGATCCCGGTGTCGTCGCTGCCGATGACTCTGTCGGCCGCGTACGCCCTCGCGGTGAAGGAGTCGGTGCTTCAGCTCTGGATCCACCCTCGCGCGGCCGAACGGATGGGCCTGCCGGCCTCGCGCCCCTCGGACATCCCGATCCATCAGCCTGTCCCGCACGTGTGGACCGACCTCCCCAAGAACCTGGATGCCGACCCCGTGGGTGGTCTGGTGCCGTGGTCGGTGGTGTGGCACCGCGACTCCGGACGCAAGGAGTCGGGGGTCTCGATCGTGCTCCCGCAGTACGAACCGCGGGTGCCCTGGGTCCCGCAGGAGGGCGAGACCGCCGGCGCTCCGGACGGTGCCTCCCTGCTCCAGGCCGTGGTGGGCCTGAACCGCGCGTTGGGCCACTCGTACTACCAGGCGCCGAACATCACCGCGGCGCAGTACGTCCACCGTCACACGCGCTCCGCAGAGCCCTGCAAGGCGTTGATCCGGGGCGAGGTGCGGCCGGCCGCGCGGATCCGGGGCACCGACGACCACCCCACCCCTGTGCGGCAGTTCATGCATCCCGCCTCCTGGTCGCGGCCCCTGCTCGATGAGGAGGAGGGCGCGGTGTTCGTGCACCGATACGACCTGTCCGCGGCGGAGCTGTCGGGCATGGATGCGGTGTACGGGATCGGGGAGCCGGTGCACATGGTCGGCGGGGACATCCCGATCAATAAGAAGATCGCGGGGTACTACCTGCTCGCTGAGGAGCCTCGGGGGCTGGATCCGCGGTTGCCTCAGTTGCTGTTCGCACAGCCCAAGGTCAACGGTGAGCCGTGGGTGACCGGTGCCGATCTGCACTGGCTCGGCAAGTTCACGGAGGAGCCGCTCCCCGACGTCGTCGAGGCGTACGTGTGGAAGGAGTCCGTGCGGGCTCTGGCGGCCACCAGGACCCACCTCCAGAAGGGTCGGGAGGTCTTGCTGACCCAGCGGGGCACCCCGGCCGGAGAGACCGCCTACAAGGCGCACGGGGCCCTGTACAAATCCTTGATCGGCTACCTCGCCCGAACGTCCGGTCCGCGCAACGAGGCTGACGCCCTGTGGCGTCCGGACTGGCGTGATCACCTGAAGGCGGAGACGTACGGGCGGATGTACTACTCCCTCCAGCGGATCGGCCAGACCTCCGGCCGGTACCCGGTGGCCACGTACGTGGATGCCGCGTACTGGGTGAGCAACTCCCCCGACCCGATCGAGTCGGCGCCCAAGGGCATGGTGCTGGGCTCGGGCGGGGGCCAGTGGAAGCACGAAGCGTGCGTGCCGCTTGCGGCGGTGCGCGAGCACCTGGGCGAGAAGAGCTTTAAGCGCATGTTCGAGCGGGAGCTGAAGAAGCAGGAGGGCGGACGGTGAGCAGTCCTTACGATGAGTGGGAGATCCCGGACCCTGTCCATCGCGACCTCGAACAGGGGCTGATGGAGGGGGTCTACGGGGCCATGGCGGACGGCTCGATCCAGAGCGTCGTGGACGCCATCGGCAAACAGGAACTGATCCTGATGATGGCCGGTACCACCGACAAGAAGAGCCGCGCGTACAAGTCGGCGCGCGACAAGGTGGGGCGCTGGCTGAAGGGGTCCCGCCGGCCGAGTAAGGCCGGACAACAGTTGCTCGACAGCCTGGCCAAGAAGTTCAAGCGGGACCAGGTGATGGCCCGTGGCTCCCTCAGCGTGTCGATCTCCGGCACGTTCGTGACGTCGAAAAAGCCCTGGAAAGGGAAGATGTCGGCGACCCTCACGGGGACGGCTCTGGCCGACTTCATGGACGCCCTGGAGGGCGGTGACCCCATGTGGGCGGCTCAGGTCGTGTGCCAGGAGTACGGCATGGACCCTGACGTGGTCCTCGAACTCACCGAAGTGGGCGAGATCTCGGTGAGCTGACGTCGTACGACACCGCGGCCCCTCCCTGCTCGGGGGAGGGGCCGCGTCATGTCCACAGGGAAACGGGATCACAGGTTCACGGTGTCACGGCAGTACGGTGATACGGGGTCACGGGATTCACCGTCGTTCGATTCTGACTCCCACCCCTTCCCATGCCCTCCCTCCTCTGCTACTTTCCGTTACGCAACCCTCGGGCTCGATCAGGCGCCGGCGGGGGTCCGGGTTGCTAAGCAACCCGGACCCCCGCCGGTTGCCTGGAGGCGGGTTGCTTAGCAACCCGACCCGGGCTGCTAACGGTTCTCCCTGGTCAGTCCCCTATTTCTCCGTTCGCAACCCGCGGGGGCTCGATCGGGGTTGCTTACCCCCGTTGACGTTTTCGCAGGTCAGAGGTTTGCAACCGGGGTCGGGAGTTTGCAACCCGTTAGCAACCCGCCCCTTGTCGCGTTTCCGCAGGTCAGAGAGTTTGCAACCTAAGCAACCTTTGCAACCCGCGTTTTTCGGGTGGGAAACCGGAGGCCGGTAGGTCATCACACGGTGTGGTCATCGGCCCTCCGGTGTGATTCGAACGGCCGGAAATGAGGGTTGTAGCAGTGTCGATAGCAGGAGTACGCTACTCGCTAGCACGTAGCAACTTCGAGGGTGCCGGACCCCCCTCCGAGGCTGGCCGGCACCCTCCGGGCCTCTCTCGCTCCTCCGGCTCTTCGAGCCGGAGCAACCCCAATTAGCCTCTCTAGCTGGGCATCTGCGGGTTGTGGTCTCGGGGGGACTTGTCCCCCCGAACCCCCCTGCGGATTCAGGCTCCGCCTGAATCCGAGCACCCAGCGCGGAGCGCTGGGTAGGGCGCTAGCACGCTACTGCGTAGCAGTCTAGCGCGCCTTGCGCGCGACATCGAGGTCGAGGTCGGCGATCGGCCCGAACACCGGGTTCGTACCGGCGTTGTTGTCCAGGTAGTCGACCCGGCCGAAG
>NZ_JBHXVG010000069.1:0-21132 GCF_042672405.1 Streptomyces sp. NPDC127197
GCCTTCAGGCAGACGAACTGTTCGACGAACACATCGCCTTCCCCTCCGAACTGGCCACAGCAGCTTGACGACTTGGCATCGTGAGATGTCTACCTCGACCAGCGCTGGCAGGAAGGCTGCACCAATGCCTGGAAGCTGTGGGAAGAGATCAGAGAACAGGGCTATCCGGACGGCTACGGCAATGTCCGCAACTACGTGAGCAGATCTCTGCGGGGCAAACCCCAGCCGGTCGGGCCCCGGCCGCCATCGGCCCGCGCCGTGACCCGCTGGATCCTGACTCACCCGGACGCCCTGATCGAAAGTCACCGGATCCAGCTCAAGGCCGTGCTGGCCAACTGCCCCGAGCTGGACGCCCTCGCCAAGCACGTGCGGACCTTCGCCTACATGGTCACGGACCTGCACGGTGACCAACTGCCGGAGTGGATCGAATCAGCCAGAACCGCTACCGACCTGCCCAGTCTCAGCCGATTCGCCCAACACCTCGAACGCGACCTTGACGCCGTCGTCGCCGGCCTGACTCTGCCCTGGAACTCCGGTGTCGTCGAAGGCCATGTCAACCGCATCAAGATGCTCAAGCGCCAGATGTTCGGCCGTGCAGGATTCGAACTCCTCCGCAAACGTGTCCTGTTGGCGTGACCGAGCGTCACCACACCGCACGAAGTTGGACCAGAGCCCGAAGTTCAATTGCAAAGCCAGGAAGCATGAGTCGGCGCGTCACTGCTCATCGAGGGATGCCTGGCGGGCAAGGAACTCCTCGAACGCCGCCTTCTGCTTCGGATCCATGAAGCCTTGGCGGACATTGCGGGCCTTCTCCTGGAGCCAGTGCGCCTCGTCGGGGTCCAGTAGCTCGGCGACCACCACGCCTTTGCGGGCAACCGCCGTGCGCCCTCCTACGCGACGACGAAAGAGCGTGAACGCGCCGAATTCCGCTGGGTGGGCGAGTTCCGGCTCCTCCGCAACAGCCCGGTTCTCGTCCTCAGCGCCACTCGTCGGATAGGCGGTGGGGGCCCAGTGCTCCCAGAGCGCCAGCGTGGCCGCGGGCACTAGCACGGCGCGTTCCGCCTCTTCGCGCCCCTCCCACATGAACGTGACCGTGACGGGCTCGCCGACCGTCTCGGCCAACCCGAGCACCCTCTCCACCTCATCGTTGATCGGGTAACCCACCACTACATCGATCTGAATGCCCATGGTGCCTGAGGCTACTGACCGCTTCCGACATGCCAGACCAAAACTCCTGCGCCTCGAGGACCATGGCGCACCAGGTGGGCCGCCCGAAACTGGTGATTTCACCGACTGAGCGCCTGTCCGACGCAATACTGCGACGGAGAGCAACCGCTCCACACAATTTGGGCCAGAGCCCCTTGGAAGTGACACAGCCAGGCGCCAACGCGGCCGGTTTCGGTGCCGGTGGGGGTGGTCAGGACGGCCTTGGTGCGTACTCGGGCGCGGGCGCCGGAGGCGGTGGTGCGCCGTTGGGTGTGGCGGGCGGCGATATGGGCGAGTTCGGGTAGGTCGGTGATGCCCCCGGTTTCGACGGCGGCCAGGACCTGCCGGAGGGCGGGGACGAAGGCGGCGCCTTTGTTCTTGGTGTAGAACTGCGAGACCAGGGAGGGGTCGCGGTCGATGATGCGGGCGATGTCGCGTTTGGTGTAGCCGGCCTGTTGAAGGCGGTCGGCGAGGCGGGCTGCTTCGTTCAACTCGCGCTGGTGTTCTGGCCGGTTGCGGCGGGTGCGGGGCGGCATCAGGCCTCCCGTTCAGCGGTGAGGGCTGCACGGCCAGCATCCCGCAGCGTAAGGAGTTCTTCTTCGGTGGTGGGGGCGGTGACCGGGCCTGTGAGGTGGCCGCGCAGGAGGTAGTCGCCGGGCCGGTGGTGGTAGGGCCAGTTCTGGGGCTGGGTGAGGTAGAGGGCGTCGGTGCGGAACGCGACGACGCTACCGGGCTCGGTGTGCAGGGCGCCGGCTTCGCTTGGGTGACGCGGTTCTCTTTCGCATGCCTGCATGCGGGGGGTCGCAGGTCGCCCCGGCTGGCGAATTGGACTGGACCAACATCTTGACAGGGGTTTCCTGTCACTTCTTAAATCATGGTGTGAAGTAATGCTGTTTCCCCCCACCCTCTTGCCGCCGTTCCTGTCCAGCCCCCACCTCCTGTTTGTCATAGACATGCCATTGCGCGGTTTCCTGGTGTGGTCGTGGGTGAGCCGCGGAGCGCGCCGGTTGCTGACGACAGAACAGGACGGCACGCATGACCACGACGCTTCAGTCCAAGCCCGCCATACGTGGTGCACTCGGCACGGCGGTTGCCGTCCTCCTCCTCGCGGGTCTGAACTCCATCCCTGCAACCGCAGCCGCGGCGGCCACGGGCCAGATCACCGGACTCGGCGGCAAGTGTGTGGACGTCGCGGGCGCTGCGACGGCCAACGGTACGGCCGTCCAGCTCTACGACTGCAACGGCACCACAGCACAGCAGTGGACGGTCGGCGACGACGGCACCGTCCGCGCGCTCGGCAAGTGTCTGGACGTCGCCTCGGCCGGCACGGCCGACGGCACGCGGGTCCAGCTGTGGGACTGCAACGGCAGCGCCGCCCAGCAGTGGGTCGTCACCGCGGCGCGCGACATCGCCAACCCGCAGGCCGACAAGTGCCTCGACGCGACCGGCAACAGCTCCGCCAACGGCACCCGGCTGCAGATCTGGACCTGCACCGGCGCGGCCAACCAGAAGTGGACCGCGCCGGGCGGCGGCACTCCCCCGGCGCCCGGACCCGGGGCCATGGCCGTCGCGCCGTACCTCTACAACGGCTGGGGCAGCCCGCCGAACCCCACCACCGTGATGAACGCGACCGGCGTGAAGTGGTTCACTCTCGCCTTCATCCTCAGCAACGGGTACTGCAATCCGCAGTGGGACGGCAGCCGCCCCCTCACCGGCGGTGTCGACCAGCAGACCGTCAACACCGTGCGCGGCGCCGGCGGTGATGTCATCCCGTCGTTCGGCGGCTGGAGCGGCAACAAGCTGGAGAGCTCCTGCGGCAGCGCGGGCGAGCTCGCCGCCGCCTATCAGAAGGTCATCAACGCCTACGGCCTGAAGGCGATCGACATCGACATCGAGGCCGCCGCGTACGACAGCCCGGTCGTGCAGCAGCGCACGGTCGACGCGCTCATGACGGTCAAGGCCAACAATCCGGGCCTCAAGGTCTACGTCACCTTCGGCACCGGGCAGAACGGGCCCGACCGCAGCCTCATCAGCAAGGCCGCCGCGTCCGGGCTGACCGTCGACAGTTGGACGATCATGCCCTTCAACTTCGGCGGCGCGGGACAGAACATGGGCCAGCTCACCGTCCGGGCGGCAGAGGGACTGAAGACGGCGGTGAAGAACGCCTACGGGTACACCGACGACCAGGCCTACCGCCACACTGGCATCTCCTCGATGAACGGCATCACCGACAACAGCGAGACGGTGACCGTCGACGACTTCCGCACCATCCTGGCGTACGCGCAGCAGCGGCATCTGGCGCGGCTGACCTTCTGGTCCGTCAACCGCGACCGGCCCTGCACCGGTGGCGGCGCCGACACCTGCTCCGGGGTCGCGCAGCAGCCGTGGGACTTCACCCGCGTCTTCGCCCAGTACAACGGCTGACCCCTGGTTCGTCCTCTTCCCCCTCCGTCCTTCACTCGAGCCGCCCCGGCGGTACAGGAGTTGACACGATGCTTCGCTTCTCGCGGCCGCCTGCCGGTGGCCGCCTCCACGGACCCCCCACGTCCCGGGTCCGTCGTCCCTGGACCGCTGTCCTCGCGGCCGCCGCCACCGCGGCCTCGGTCCTCACCGCCGTACAGCCCGCGCAAGCCGCGGCGCCGTCGGGTTCGACCGCCGTGGCCGCCCTGCCGACGGGCTGGTCGACCGTGGTGAACAGCGGCAGCGGGAAGTGCCTGGACGCCCGGGCGGCCGGCACGGTCAACGGCACGGCCGTCCAGCAGTACGCCTGCAACAACACCACCGCACAGCAGTGGAGTTTCACCCCGACCAGCGACGGCTACGTGCGCATCGGCAACCGCAACGACGCCCAGCAGGTCGTGGACGTGAGCAACGTGTCCACCGCCGACAACGCGGTCGTGCACCTGTGGACGTACGGCGGCGGGAACAACCAGCAGTGGCAGGCCGTCGACGAGGGCGGCGGCGCCTACCGCTTCGTCAACCGGCACAGCGGCAAGTGCCTGGACGTACCGTCCGCCTCCACCGCCGACGGCGTCCAGCTGGTGCAGTACACCTGCAACGGCACGGCCGCGCAGCGCTTCCAGGTCACGCCCGTGACCACCGCCCCCGGCGACGTCGACCTCGGCCCCAACGTGGCCGTCTTCGACCCGTCGATGCCGTCGTCCACCATCCAAAGCCGGCTGGACAGCATCTTCCGCCAGCAGGAGACCAACCAGTTCGGCTCCCAGCGCTACGCGGTCCTGTTCAAGCCGGGCACCTACAGCAACGACGTCAACGTCGGCTTCTACACCCAGGTCCTGGGCCTCGGCCAGTCGCCCGACTCCGTCACGATCAACGGTGCCGTGCACGTGGAGGCGGACTGGTTCCCACCGCAGAACGCCACCCACAACTTTTGGCGCGGCGCCGAGAACCTTTCGGTCAACCCGACCGGCGGCACCGACCGGTGGGCGGTGTCCCAGGCGTCCGGGTACCGGCGCATGCACGTCCGCGGCAACCTGGAACTCAGTGACGGCGGCTGGTCCAGCGGCGGCTTCATGGCCGACAGCAAGATCGACGGCCAGGTGCGCTCCGGCACCCAGCAGCAGTGGCTGACCCGCAACTCCCAGCTCGGCAGCTGGACCGGCTCCAACTGGAACATGGTCTTCGTCGGCAGCCAGGGCGTGCCAGGCAACACGTTCCCCAACCCGCCGTACACGACGGTCAACCAGACGCCAACCGTCCGTGAAAAGCCCTTCCTGTACGTCGACGGCTCGGGCGCCTACCGCGTGTTCGTGCCGGCGCTGCGGACCGGCTCCGCCGGCACCACGTGGGCGAACGGGAACGCGCCCGGCACCTCGCTCGGCATCGACCAGTTCTACGTGGTCAAGCCCGGCGCGACGGCCGCACAGATCAACGCCGCCCTCGCCGAGGGCAAGAACCTGCTCGTCACCCCGGGCGTCTACCACCTGAACCAGACCCTGCGGGTGACCCGGCCCGACACCGTGGTCCTCGGACTGGGACTGGCCACCTTCATCCCGGACAACGGCATCACCGCCATGACGGTCGCCGACGTCGACGGTGTGAAGATAGCCGGCGTCCTGTTCGACGCCGGCACCACCAACTCGCAGACACTGGTAGAGATCGGCCCGGCCGGCTCGTCCGCGAGCCACGCCGCCAACCCGACCTCCCTGCACGACGTGTACTTCCGCGTCGGCGGCGCGGCCGTCGGCAAGGCGACGACCAGCCTCGTCATCAACAGCGACCACGTCATCGGCGACCACATGTGGATCTGGCGCGGCGACCACGGCAGTGGCATCGGCTGGAACACCAACACCGGCGACACCGGCCTGATCGTCAACGGCGACGACGTCACCATGTACGGCCTGTTCGTCGAGCACTACCAGAAGCATCAGACCATCTGGAACGGCAACGGCGGCCGCACGTACTTCTACCAGAACGAGATGCCCTACGACCCGCCCAACCAGGCCGCTTGGATGAATGGCTCCACCCAGGGCTACGCCGCCTACAAGGTCGCCGACCACGTCACCAGCCACCAGGCCTACGGCCTCGGCAGCTACTGCTACTTCAACGTCAACCCGTCCGTAGCTGCCGAGCGCGCCTTCGAGGCCCCCAACAACCCGAACGTCCGCTTCCAGAACATGGTCACCGTCTCGCTCGGCGGCACCGGCACCATCCGGCACGTCATCAACGACCGCGGCGGCCCCTCCAACTCGTCCACCAACGTCGCCAACCTGGTGAGCTACCCGTGAGGCGGCTGACAGCACGACTGCTGACGCTGCTGGCTCTGGTGCTGGGGCTCACCGCCCCGGCCAACGCCGGGTCCGCCGCACCCCAGGCGGCCCCGTTCAAAGTCATCGCCTTCTACAACGGCACCTGGGACGCCGCGCACATCGACTTCGTCAAGGAAGCCAACCAGTGGTTCCCCCAGGCCGCCGCCCAGAACAACTTCACCTACGTGGCGACCACCGACTGGAACCTGCTGGCGAACGGAGGGGTGAACGACTACCAGGTCGTCCTGTTCCTCGACGACGCACCGCAGACGGCCGCCCAGCGATCGGGCTTCGAGCAGTACATACGGGCCGGCGGAGGCTGGATGGGCTTCCACGTCTCGGCCTTCACCACGAACGCCGGGGCCTGGCCCTGGTACTACAACACCTTCCTCGGCAGCGGGAACTTCCAGTCGAACACCTGGGGACCCACGACTGCGATTCTGCGCACCGAGGACCGCACCCACCCCTCCACCTCCGGGCTGCCCGCGACGTTCACCTCGGCAGTCAGCGAGTGGTACAGCTGGTCCAACGACCTGCGGACCAATCCGAACATCAAAGTCCTGGCGTCCGTCGACCCCAGCAGCTTTCCACTGGGCACGGACCCTAACCAGTCTTGGTACAGCGGCTACTACCCGATCCTGTGGACCAACACCCAGTACAAGATGCTCTACGCGAACTTCGGACACAACGCCATGAACTATGACACCAACACCCGGCTGTCCTCCACGTTCGCCAGCCCTCCACAAAACCGCTTCCTCATCGACGGACTCAAGTGGCTCGGCGGAGCGGGCAACAACCCCGCACCCACCGACCCGATCTCCGAAACGGCCTGGTACACGCTCGCCAACAAGGCGAACGGGTCCTGCGTCGACGCACGCGCGGCCGGCACCGCCAACGGCACGCCGATCCAGCAGTACACCTGCAACGGCACCCTTGCCCAGCAGTTCCAATTCCGGTCCACCAACAGCGGATACACCCGGATCGCAAACCGCGGCAACCCCCAGCAGGTCATCGATGTCACGGACGTCTCCACCGCCGACAACGCGCCACTTCAGCTGTGGTCCTACGGCGGCGGCGCCAACCAGCAGTGGCAACCCGTGCGAGAAGCCTCGGGCAGTTACCGCTTCGTGGCCCGGCACAGCGGCAAATGTCTCAGCATGACCGGCAGTTCCGTGAACGAGGTGCAACTGGTGCAGCGCCCCTGCGACAACTCCACCGCCCAGAGCTTCGGACTGTCCCCCCAGTCATGACACGCGGCCGTGGCAGCACCCTCCCACCCGGGCGGGGCTGCCACGGCCGCTGCGATCGTGAGGCTTCCACCCGCGTCCAGGGCTGCCGGGGCCGCGCTGGAATGGTGCCAAAGCCTGGGTTTCAGTAGTTGTTGTCGTTCCGATCTTGAGGGGTGTACGTCGAACGGGGGTCCCGATCGGGTGATCGACACGGGCCGCGGGCATGAAGGCAGGGCCTCTTGGTAGCTCGGGGTTGCGATCCCAACCGAGCAATACCAGGAGGCCCTAATTCCTTGTTAACAGCTCCAGCAGCGGGGACCACCCGCGCCGGACTGTTCGAGCGCGGGGCTACGACGCCTTTCTGGACCCTGGCCGATGAGGCCTCCACTGAGAGCGGTGTGGGCCCCGATGCTCATGGTGGTGGTCGCGTGGGCTGTCGGACGGACGCCTCAGGAGGCCCTGGCCTCGACGTCTCACAACAGAGCGGCGGCGTTCGGCGTCCTCGCGGCCACCACCGTAAAGCGAGGGGCTGGCGCTCGTGGGCGCCGGGCGGACGCCTGTGCTCTACCTGGCCACGATGCCTCCGTGCAGAGCGGCGACGCCCGGCGCCGTCGAGCGTCAACACCCCTTGCCTTCATCACTCGTTGGTGCTGGTGGTGCGAGCCCACCACACGGTGACCTCTCGATACGCCCGAGCCCTCCGAGCTCCCGCATAGACCGAGGCCCGCGTGGTGCGCTGGTGCCACGAACAGCTAGTGAGGTGGCGGACCAGCCCCATGGGCCGAGTCCTGGAATTAGGTCGTTGCGTGGCCCGCATGCGCTCGTGACCAGCGCAAACACCGCACTACCGGGAGGGGACAACCTTGATCTACTGCGGCATCGACTGGGCCGAGAAGACGCACGACGTTGCCTTGGTTGACGACACCGGCCATCTCGTCGCGAAGCGACACATCACTGACGACGCGGCGGGCTACAAGATCCTGTTGGACCTGCTCGCCGAGCACGGCGACAGCGAGGAGAACCCCATCCCGGTCGCGATCGAGACCTCCCGCGGCCTGCTGGTTGCCGTCCTTAGGGCCGGCAAGCGCAAGATCTTTGCCATCAACCCGATGGCTGCGGCCCGCTACCGCGACCGACACAGTGTCTCGCGCAAGAAGTCCGATCCCGGCGACGCGCTCGTGCTGGCGAACATCCTGCGCACCGACATGCACGCCCACCGGCCGCTGCCCGATGACAGCGACCTGGCCCGTGCCATCGCCGCCCTCGCTCGCGCTCAGCAGGATGCGACCTGGAACCGGCAACAGATCGCCAACCAACTCCGCTCTCTCCTGCGGGAATTCTATCCTGCCGCCCTGGAGGCCGCCGCCACCTGGGCCAACGGCCTGTGCCGACCCGAGGCCCGTGAACTCCTCAAGACCGCACCGACACCCACCAAGGCCGCGCGGCTGACCCGAGCACAGATCCAGGCCGCACTCCGGCGAGCCGGCCGCCAACGCGGCATCGAGGCTGAGGCTGACCGGCTGCGTGACATCTTCCGCGGCGACTACGCCCACCAGCCGCCCCTGGTCGAGGACGCACTCGGCAAGCAGATGCTCGCCCTCGTGGTCCAGCTGGAAGCCGCATGCACGGCCGCCGACGATCTCGCGAAGGCGGTGGAAGAGGCTTTCCCTCAACACCCGGACACTGACGTGCTCCTGAGCTTCCCCGGGCTCGGTGTCCAGCTCGGCGCCCGGGTCCTTGCTGAGATCGGGGACGACCACACACGCTTCGCCGACGCCCGCGGTCTGAAGGCATACGCGGGCTCCTCGCCCATCACCAGAGCCTCTGGAAAGAAGTCGAGCATCACCCGCCGCTGGGTGAAAAACGACCGCCTCAACCATGCAGGCTATCTCTGGGCGTTCTCCGCGATCACCGCCTCACCCGGCGCCAAAGCCCACTACCGACGACGCCGCGACGACCATGGTGACTGGCACGCAGCCGCCCAGCGCAACCTCTTCAACCGCATGCTCGGCCAGCTCTATCACTGTCTTCAGAAGCACGAACTGTTCGACGAACAGACCGCATTCCCCACCCCGCTTGCCGCCGCAGCTTGACTCTTAGCGCCGTGAGGTGTCTGTTGTCGCAGCCTGTCGCGTTCGCTTCCGTGGAGTCCAACGCTCCGTCTCCTGCGTGTGACTGTCTCGCGCACAGGTTCGGCAACGCCGCGGACGGACCCGCCCGCGTCCGGTGTTACGGCTCCGATCTGACGGAGGCGGAGTGGCAGGTCGTCCGGCCGTTGCTGCCCATTCCGGCGTGGCTTCAGGGACGGGGCGGACGGCCGGAGGGCTATTGCCACCGCGTGATGCTGGACGCGGTCCGCTATGTCGTCGACAACGGCGTCAAGTGGGTCAACCTGCCAGCGGATTTCCCGCCGTACCGGCGGGTGCACGCCTTCGCCTGCCGCTGGCAGGTGACCGGCTTGCTCGCCGAGCTCCACGACCGGCTGCGCGACAAAGTGCGCCAGAAGGAGGGCCGCGCGGTGGACCCGACGGCCGCCATCGTGGACTCGCAGTCCGTGCGGGCAGCGGCGAACATCCCACCCTCCACGACCGGCTGGGACTGCGGCAAAAGGGTGGGCGGGCGCAAACGGCACCTGGTGGTCGACTGCCTCGGCCTGGTCCTGGCCGTCGCGGTGACCGCAGCGAACGCGCAGGACCGGGACGCCGCAGTACCTCTGCTGGAACGGCTGCGCAGGCTGTACTTCTCCGTCCGGCTCGTCTGGGCGGACGGCGGCTATGCGGGGCGTCTGGTCGACTGGGCGGCTGAGAAGCTCCACCTCACGCTCGAGATCGTCAAACGCTCTGACGACACATGCGGGTTCGTGGTACTGCCGCGCAGGTGGGTGGTGGAAAGAACGCTGAGCTGGCTGATGCGCTCGCGTCGCCTGGTGCGCGACTACGAGACGCTGCCCGCCATGCACGAAGCCATGGTGCTGTGGTCCATGACCATGCTCATGAGCAGCCGTTTGGCCGGGCGCCGGCCCTGTGCTTGTCGCCGGCCGGTGTCCCGAGCGGCGTGAACACCCCCGGCCGCGTCTGGAGTGCCCACCCTCATTCCACCAGGCGTTTCGCCTTCGACCGCAGCCCCTCGACCTTCGCCGGGACCGCCTGAAGGCCCAGGGCCGCAGCCAACTGCTGGCACCGCATGCCTTCCCGGCCCGCAGCCGACTCCAGCACGGACATGATCCGCTGGTAGTCCGCAGGCAGGACCGACGCCGTCATCCCCTCGGCCCATCGCGGCACCGTCGACCCCGCCACCGCGCTCCCCACCGGCTCCACGACCGCGGACGGCGGCTCGGCCAGCACCTCGGCCACCGTCACACGGGCATCCGCAAGACGCTGAAGCGCGCGTTCCGCCTCGCCGAGTGCGGCCTGCACCCGCTCGGCCTCATCCCGCAACCGCGCGACCTCTTCCCGGACCTTCTTCTCCCGAGCCTCCAACAGACCGAGCACCGACGGCACCAGCCACCCCCACAAGCGAGACGAACGGACGAACCATGCCCATCTCTCCCGCCGGGGGACGGAGTTCATGCCCAGCCAAGTCGAACCAAAGGATCACGTTCGGAAAGCGGATGGCGTCTGAGACCACCGCATCCCGCTCAGAATGATCAATAGATGGACGAGGGGTTCTCGGGGATCCGGACTCCACTCGCCGGACGCCGCGCTGTGGGCGGCTTGGATGCCGCCCGTTGGCCCCGCCGAGCCGCAGCGGGCCGGACGATGAGTGTGGCGAACAGCTCTGGCACGATCGCGCCCTTGGCGTCCGCCAAAGACTGCAGCCGGGTAAGAACCTGGTGCCAGATATCGTTCCGCTGTCATCTGCGGAACAGGTCACTGCTGTGAAGCTCGGCTCTGCCCGTTCGCTGTGCAATGGCCTTGGATCCTTCCCTGTTTGCGCGAGACTTGGTGCAGCGCACCATCTCTCGGTTGTGGCAAGCGATCACAGCTGGACTGGGTTCCTGGCCGAAGCGCGAGCATGTGAGGGGTGCCTGGCAGCGGCATCGTGACGATCACAAGGGGTGGGCTTGAGACGTTCGGGGTGGAAGAGGATTGTGGGCGGCCTGGCCCTTGTGGTTTCGCTGACATTCCTTGCATGGACGGTGCTGCGTGAGGGATGGGGTGCGGGAGACCCAGTCGCCAGCGTCTTGGGGGTCGTGTTCGCTCTGGTCTCGGCACTTGTGGTCATGTTCGGCCGGCCTGCACCGGCACCCGCGCCCATCGCGCCTGGTCCTCTGGTCGTCCCGGACGGGTGGGTGGACCGGGCGGAGGCTGACCAGGTGGTCGATGCTGTCCTTGCACGCACCCGCTGGCGCTGGCGAGTGGGTGATGCTGTCGCCATCACCGCCGGTCTGCATGGTGCGGGCGGTTTCGGCAAGACGACGCTGGCCCGGTTCGCCGTCGCCCAGCCGAAGGTCCGTAAGAGATTCCCTGGCGGGATCTGGTTCATCACGATCGGTCGTGACGTACGGGGCAGGGCCGCGATCGCAGCCAAGGTTGCCGCGGAGGTGGCTCGTATCACTGGCGTCGATTCTGCAGTCGGCGACGATCCGGAGCAGGCCGGCGCTCAGCTGGGCAAGCTCCTTGCCTCGCTGCCGCGGACTCTCCTGGTGATCGACGACGTGTGGGAGGAGGAGCAGCTGCGGCCGTTTCTCATCGGTGCGGAACGGCGATGTGTCCGCCTGATCACCACCCGCAGCCCGAGAGTGCTTCCCGCTCACGCCACGCTGATCACGGTCGACCGTATGACGTACCCCCAGGCCCGCCTGGTCCTGACGAAGGAATTGCCGCATCTGCCGGAACACACGGTGGTCGACGACCTTGTCGAGGCGACCGGACGGTGGGTCCTTTTGTTGCGGATCGCCAACCGTGTCATGCGCGAGCAGCTGTCGACAGGTGCCGATGCGGATACTGTCGGACGGCGTCTTCTGGACCGGTTGCGTGTGCACGGGCCTGCGGCCGGCGATCCTCAGAAGGATTTCGACCTCAACGACACCGACGAGCGGAACAGGGCCGTGCGAGCCAGTCTCGCAGCCGCCACCGAACTCCTTCCTCCCGATGGGGAGCACAGGTTCGCGGAACTTGGAGTCTTCGCTGAGGACGAGGCCGTCCCGATTGCGATGGTAGCTCGCCTGTGGGAGGGGGTGGCCGGTCTCGACGAGACAACCGCGCGCAGCCTGTGCAGGCAGATGGCCGATCTGTCCCTGCTCAGTCTCAACTCCGGCATCCCTGGCGGGACCGTGGCCCTGCACGACGTGATCCGCGATCATCTCCGGGCAGAGCTATCAGCTCGGCTGCCAGTAGTGAACGCCGCTTTTCTCGACACCGTCACCTCAGCCGGCGAGGGCGGACCTGGGTGGTGGACTACATCGCACGAGTACCTGCGGAACTTCCTCATAGCCCACCTGGTGGACGCGGAGCGCACCTCGGATGCAGTCGCCGTTGCCACGGACTTCCGCTGGGTGCGCATGCGGTTGCACGACCACGGCCCCACCGCACCTCTTCGAGACCTCTCCCTGGTCCCTCATGCCGATGCAGCCGCTCTGGCTTCCCACCTGGAACGTGCCGCGCACCTCCTCACCCCTACCGCACCACCCCAGGCCCTTGATGCCGTGCTGCGCAGCCGCGTTCCTGGAGGTGCGGCATGGCTGGCCGCCGCCGACGCGGTCTTGTCAGGGCCGGCACTCGTAGACCGGTGGACCCCGCCTGATCTGCCCAGCTCTGCGCTCCTGCGGACCCTTACGCATCAGGCACCCGTTGAGGAGGTGACCTGCAGCCCTGACGGGACCCGCCTCGCCACCATTGACATCAGGGGCCGAGTCCGTGTCTGGGACGCCTCGAGCGGGGCGCAGATATGCGAACTGCCGCGTCGCAGCCGTATGAAGGAGGTGGCTTTCAGCAACGGTGGAACGCATCTGCTCACTGTCGATGGCGATGGCATCGTCTACGGCTGGGATCTCGCCACCGGATCGGAGCTGCACCAGTTCTTTCCAGGCGAATGCCGTGCTACCGCCTTCAGTGCCGATGGTTGTCGTCTATTCACCGGACTGGAGGACGGCACGGTCACGACCTGGGACACATACACCGGGGCCAGGCTCAATGGGTTTCAGGCACCGATCAGTAAGTCAGGTCGGCTTCTGGTGAGTCAGGACGGCACGACGCTGGTCTTCTCCAGGCGTGGTGGCTTGCGTTCCTTCTCCTGCGACGCCGGCGCAGGCAGCGATCTGCGGTCTCTGCAGGGCCGGCCTGTAGCGGTCACAGCGGACGGGGCTCACGTTGCTACAGTCCAGGGGGGAAGTGTGGGGATCTGGAGTACGTTGTCCGGCCTGCGTCTGTATGAACTTCGCAACTGCCTCGACGTCACCGTGGCAGCGTTCAATGCCGACGGCACGGCACTTGCTATCGGGAACCGTGAGGGCGTCGTGGAGGTGTGGGATCTCGGGACGAGGACACAGGTCCACCGCTTCCACCATGGATCGCTGTGCTCATCGCTGGGCTTCAGCCCAGACGGTCTGAGACTCACAAGCGCCAGCATGGACAGGACCGTGCGGATCTGGGACCTCGCCGCCAGTTCTCCTCAGCCGCAGGAGATCTCTGTCGGTGTGGGAGCGGTCTCCGCTGATGGATGCCGCGTCGCCACCGTGAGCCGTGAAGGATTCTCCGTCTGGGACGCTGTGAGCGGCGTGCAGGTCCAGCGCTTCGCGAAAGGCGACGGAGTCACCGGACAGGAGCTGCAGTTCACCCCTCCCTTTTACGGAGATCAGGCCGACCTGCTCTCGGCAGCTTTCACAGCGACAGGCATTCGCTTCGCCGCGGCAGCCGATCGCGAGACGGTGGGTGTGTGGGACGCCACTGGGGCGCTGCTTGTACAACTCACTTGTGCTGGCCCGCTGGAGAAGGTGGAACTCAGCCCGCTAGGAGAGCTTCTGGCTACGGTCGACCGGCAGGGGGCTGTCAGCATCTGGGAGACCACCAGCGGCATGCAGAAGCATCAGTTGCCTCACCACAGAACTCAGAGACTCGTCTTCAGTCCAGACGGATCCCGCCTCGCCACATACGATCCCACTGATGGCACCCGCGTCTGGGACACCGCGTCGGGCGCACAGATCGCGCATCTGGGACGCCGCTCGGCTCGGGCGTTGGCGTTCAGCCTCGACAACAGTCAGCTGGCCATCACCGATCGTCCCGCCGACTTCCGAGTCGTGGACATCGCCGCAGAAGCCGTCGTTCACAGGTTCCGCGGCACCAGGGCCAGAGCAGCAGCCTTCAGCCCCGACGGCAAGTACCTCGCCAGCGCAGCCGACAACACGATCTCCGTCTGGGACTCCACAACAGGCGAACCTCTCACCAGCATGCGGGCCGACAGCGATCTTGAATCCGTGATCTGGCATCCCGACAGTCGAGCCCTCTTCGCCGGCGGCCGTGGCGTCCTCGGCTACGAGTTCATGGCATAGACCGACGCAACGCGTCGCAGGAGATGAGCAGTGGCCCTCTCCTTGCGGAGAGGGCATACGGCTGACAAGCCGATGCTGCCGCCCGTCCGGCAAGCAGTGAGAAGGGGCCCCAGGTTCGCCTGGGGCCCCTTCTCGTCCACTCATGACTTCCCCAGCCACAGTCCGACCAGGTGTGGTGGGGCTGCGGAGCGACGTCGACCCCGGCCGGCTTCGCATCGCCAACGAGCACTGCAGCAAACGGGCAGGGACTGTCGGCAACGGCTCAATGTGAGACCACTTCCACCGGATGAATTGTGGCCCTCCTTGGCGGCCTGACTCGTTGAGTCAGGCCGGGAGGATGGGTGATCAGCGTGGAGGACTGGGCGGAGATCCGCCGGTTGCACCGGGCCGAGCAGATGCCGATCCGGGCGATCGCAAGGAAGTTGGGGATCTCTCGGACCACGGTGCGACGGGCGGTGGCCAGCGACCGGCCGCCGAAATACGAGCGGGCGCCGAAAGGGTCGATCGTGGACGCGGCCGAGCCGAAGATCCGCGAACTGCTCGAGGTGTGGCCGGACATGCCGGCGACCGTGGTGGCCGAACGGATCGGCTGGCAGCACGGAATGACCGTGCTGCGGGATCGGGTGCGGGAGCTCAAGCTCGACTACCTGCCGGCAGATCCGGCCTCCCGGACGGTCTATGAGCCCGGCGAACTGGTGCAGTGCGACCTCTGGTTCCCGCCTCGGCGATCCCGCTGGGGTTCGGGCAGACGGGCTATCCGCCGGTGCTGGTGATGGTGGCCGGCTACTCGCGATGGATCATGGCTCGGATGCTGCCGAGCAAGGCCGCAGCCGACCTGATCGCCGGGCACTGGCGGCTTTTGACCGGGCTCGGAGCCGTCCCGAAGGCTCTGGTCTGGGACAACGAGGCCGCGGTCGGCTCCTGGCGGGGCGGCAGTCCCCAGCTGACCGAGGACTTCGCGGCGTTCGCGGGACTGCTGGGCATCCGCATCATCCAGTGCCGCCCCGGCGACCCGGAGGCCAAGGGCCTGGTCGAGCGGGCCAACGGCTATCTGGAGACCAGCTTCCTGCCCGGCCGGGTCTTCGCCTCGCCGACCGACTTCAATATCCAGCTCGCGGACTGGCTGACCAAGGCCAACCGGCGCCTGCACCGCACCCTGCAGGCCCGCCCGTCCGAGCGGATCGAGGCGGACAAGGCCAGGATGCTGACTCTGCCGCCGGTCGATCCGCCGGGCTGGTGGCGATCCAGCCTGCGCCTGCCGCGCGACCACTACGTCCGTATCGACACCAACGACTACTCCGTCCATCCGCTGGCCATCGGCCGCCGCATCGAGGTCAAGGCCGACCTGGACCAGGTCCTGGCGTTCTGCGAGGGCACCGAGGTCGCCCGGCATGCCCGCTGCTGGGCCCGCCATCAGTCCCTCACCGACCCCACCCATGCGGCCGCCGCGAAAGCCGACCGCGAACGGGCCCGGCAACGGCCCGTTCCGGCCGACCAACTCGAAGTCGAACAACGGCCGCTGGACACCTACGACCGGATCTTCGGCGTCATCGATGGCGGCCTCAGCACGGGTGAAGGAGTCGCGTGATGGCTACCAAGCAGACCGCAAACGGCCGCGACGTCTCCTCCGAACTCGTCTATCTGACCAAGGCGTTGAAGGCACCCGCGTTGCGGGACGCGGCCGCCCGGCTGGCCGAGCGGGCCCGTGACGAGAGCTGGAGTCATGAGGAGTATCTGGCCGCCTGCCTGCAGCGGGAGGTCGCCGCCCGCGACAGCCACGGCGCCGAGGGCCGCATCCGCGCCGCTCGTTTCCCCTCCCGCAAGTCACTGGAGGACTTCGACTTCGACCACCAGCGGTCCGTGAAACGCGAGGTCATCGCCCATCTGGGGACGCTGGACTTCGTGGTCGGCAAGGAGAACGTGATCTTCCTGGGGCCGCCCGGCACTGGCAAGACCCACCTCGCCACCGGGCTCGGCATCCGAGCCTGCCAGGCCGGCCACCGGGTCGCCTTCGCCACCGCCGCTCAGTGGGTGACCCGCCTCGCCGAAGCCCACCAAGTAGGCAGACTCAGCGACGAGTTGACCCGACTGGGTCGGACCCCGCTGATCATCGTGGACGAGGTCGGCTACATCCCCTTCGAGCCCGAGGCAGCCAACCTGTTCTTCCAGTTCATCTCGGGCCGCTACGAACGCGCCTCCGTGATCGTGACCAGCAACAAGCCGTTCGGACGCTGGGGCGAGGTCTTCGGCGACGACACCGTTGCCGCCGCGATGATCGACCGCCTCGTCCACCACGCGGAAGTCATCTCCCTCAAGGGCGACAGCTACCGCATGCGCGGCCGCGACCTCGGACGGATTCCACCCGCCAACGCAGGGGAATGAACAACATCAACTGACCGACCGGGGGTCCATCTTCGGAGTCGAGCACCGGGTCAGCTTTCGAAGTTCACCGACACTTTCGTATACCGACCCAGGAGTTGTCAGACCACCCGAAAGGATGACCTGCATACGCACCGCTACCGGCCCTGATCCGCCAGGTTTGAGCCGGAGGCACTTTAAGAGACGTAAGCGCCGGTTCCTCGCGTACTCCTCTCCATCACGCTTGCCGGACCCGCCCCATCTGGCAGTACTGGACACGTCCCGGCGTTGTCAGGGCCGCTCTCGCCCTCCCCAGCATCACCCGGATCAGGCTGCCCTCAGCTTCAACCCGACTGCTGCGACAGCGGGTTGGTGCAGGTCTTCCACCTCCACTCGAACCAACAGCGCCTCACGGCGCAACCAAGATCTGTGCCAGAACCCCGAAGTCGCGTACATCGGGTATTCGCGCGAGCGTGCGACTCCCAATCTCGCGTCGAAACGACGCCCGCGACTCGCGTGCATAGCCAGCCTGGGGCGCCGCGCCGTGTGACAGCCTGTTGTCAAGCCTCGCCGTGGCTGGTTGGCAGGTTGTTCGTCGGGCCTCGTCCGCGCTGCATGAGCCGAACCAGCTCGGGGTCTGTTCAGGCGGGTCGGGTGAGCGGGGCGAGCAGGCCGTCGCCGGGCCATAGATCCTGTTCGGCCACGAGGCTGGCGAGGAACGCGTCGACCTCGGCCAGCACGGCGGTGCGCTCAGTGGGCCCGTATGCGATGAAGTCGTCGGCTGCGGCGTCGTAGGCGCGCACGTGGCTGTGCGGGCCGGTGCAGACGAGGGCGCGCGCGATCTCGGGCAGGCCGAGGCTGAGGGCATCGCAGTCCCCGGAGCGGACAAGCTGCAGCAGGTCGGTGGTGACGCGCTCCCAGTCGTCGACGGTCGGCCAGTCGGCGCCTCCGCCCAGTTCGTGGGTGAGGGTGGCCAGCGGGACGATCTCGCCCTGCTCGCGTCCTTGGGTGAGGCGCTCGTGAATCCGGGCGCCGTCGGGCTGGCGCACGTGCAGGGGAACTTCACGGCGATCAGTTGAGGAACGACGTGGAGGCCGACGGTGCTACTGCGGATCTCAACCCAGAGCACGGCGTGTCAGTGTTGGCTCGGTCGCGAGTTTGGTGAGCGATGCCTTCTGCTTTTGGTCAGGTCAGGGCGGGGTTGCCGCAGCATTTCTTGTATTTGCGGGAAGAGCCGCACCAGCAGGGGCCGTTGCGGGGCGGGGGCCATGTTCGGGCTTGGCCCCGGGCCGCAAGGTCGGCGGCGTACTCGGCCCGGGTGTCCCCGTCCTGCGGGGAGAGGGCCTTGTTACGGATGAATTCCTCGAAGTCGCTCACGCTGCCCTGGGCGATGCCCAGATGCGGTTCGCCTTCCTCGGACAGGCGGAGCAGGATTTCCTCGACGCGGCGGATGTGATCGTGGTGATCGGCCCCGTAAGCATCTGCCAGCACGGGCCACCGGGCGAGGAGTTGGGTGAACTCGGGCTCGGGCCAGAACAGTGCGCAGGTCATGCGGGGCCTGGAGAGGGCGGCGCGGCGTGCGGCGGCCTCGGCGGTGAGTTTCTCGATCGAGGCGCGCAGGACGTCGGGGTCGCCGCTCTCGGCGGCCCTGAGGTGATCTGGATCGTGCAGGTCGTCCAGGGTGCCGGGTCCGCGGAGGAGAGCCGGACGGTGCATGTGGAGTTCATCGGCGAGATGGTCGAGGTCGTCGTGCGGCTGGCCATGCCGACGCCGGACCCGGTGGCGGCCGATGGCGAGCATCTCAATCCCCCTGGGGTCGGCAGAGTCCTCGATAGCGGTGCGGGTGAGAGGTGTGACGGGACCAAGGAGATGGGTGAGGCCGGCGGTGAACCAGTCTGCGGCGTCCTGGAGTTCGTCAGCGGTTTCGAAGGTCTCGGCGACGAAGTTCCAGGCCCCGGCATCGGTGGGGTGCTGGCGTCGCAGCTGTGCGGCCGCGTCACGGGCCTCATCGGTCCGGCCGGCTTCCCACAGGGTGTTGATCCGGTATGCCTCGATCAGGTGCGGCTCTTCGCAGCCCGTGTCCAGCAACTGCTGGTAGAGGGCGAGAGCGCGGTCGTGCCGACCGGCGTCGCTCCAGCCGGCGGCTGCGTCGAGGAGGATTTCCTCGCGTTCTTCGGGGTATTCCCGGGCCAGCGCTTCCAGCCCCTCCGCTTCCAGGGCGGGATTCCGCTCGACGGGGGCCGTGCGTTGCGGAGTTGGGCGGCGCTTGCGGGACATACGACCACACTACCGGCGAGACGTCGACCGATTGGGCCAGTGCCGAAACCCCGCTCCGAAGAGGTGAGGATCGCGGCCCAGTCCCCTGCCCGGGGGCGCCGCGGACACGGGAGCCGGGGTCGGGGTCTGGGTGGTCTGGGCAGTGCGGAAGGCTTGGTGGCCTGAGCCGTCGCATCGGTGAGGGAAACGGCGACATCCTCGGCATCGATCTCGAGGGTGATGCGGTGCTGACCCTCTTTGTCGTTGAAGGTGCGCTGCCTGCCGGTGACGATCACGCGGGGGCCGCGGGTCAGGGACTACGCCGCATTTTCACCAGCCTGCCGGCCAGCGAGATCCCGCTGGCCGCCGACAACGGCGGCGTCACAGCGTAGAGGTCCTGGGAGTACGTCGTACGCAACACCCTCGAGCATCTCCCCGCGGCCGCGCGGTCCCGCCCGGAAGCCGGCCGGCGGGCGGACATCGCTCCGGCCGCCCTGCGTGAGCGCGGCGACATCCGGGACTCGCTGCCTCCCTCGCCCGCAAGCACGAAGGCAGCCCCGACGTCTGGTCGCGCGCCGTGAACGCAGCACGCACCCTGCTCACCGACCCGACCACCTGATCACCTCACCAGCCGAAGGACGAACCCCGATGCCCAGCCATCAGCTCCGCGACACCGCCACCCAGCAGTTCCTCGCCCGGGACCTGGCCGACTACCCCGCGGCCGAGGCCGCCCTGGACCGCCTCCACGACGAGCTGGAACGCGACCTCGCGGCCAACGGCGAAGGCACCGGGCGCATCCGGCTGCGCCTCGACGCCGAGAAGGTCACCGCCGGCCTCACCGAGGCCGGCGGATACCACCTGCTCGTCCTCGGCGTAGACGACCACGCCGGCCCGCCGCCCGCACTGTAGCCGACGGAGCTGACCCGCGATACGTCGCCCGGGAAGCCGGCGCCTCGCTCCCACACGCTGCACCGCGCTGCCTCGTCGGCGCCACGAACGACCTCCCGCCCGCCCAGCACCATCAGCGAGAAGGCGGGCCCGGCCGCGCAGTTACCGAGGTCGTGGCACCAGCCTCATGCGACCGGCACAGCGGACGGCTTCGTCAACGCAGACGATGCGGCCCGTGGCGACGACGATCTGGTCGTGGCCCTAAGCCCGAGGCCGCAGGGCCCTATGGACAAGCAGCGCGCTGGTGGGCGGTGGTCGTCAGTCGCGGGTGGCGCCTTCGGGCCAGAGCACCCTCACCGGTACGCCCTTGTGACGCGCATAGGTGACGACGTCGGCTGTGCCGCCGTGGCCGCGCGCGGGTTGGCCGTCCCAGACGGCGAGAAGTTCGTCGACCTGGTCGACGAGGAGTTCACTGCCCGCCATGTGGGCGTGGGAGCCGGAGGTGTCGAGCCCGGTGCGGTGGATCTTCACGGCTCGGCGGAGGAGTTCGTCGTAGGTGGGGTGATGCCAGTCGGGCAGGTCCGCGCGATACTGCTCGGCCGGCAGGACGACCTCGATCTGCCCACCGTGATCGAGCACCGTCTGGGCGAACCAGGTGTCGGGGCCGTCGGCGATGCAGCTGACGCCAACCAGGTCCGTGGCTCCGTACGACGCGACCGCCTCGGTGAACAGAGCACGCACCTGCCGTTCGACCTCATCGGACAGGCCGCGGTGTCCGGTGATCCCGACTCTCATATGTGAGGGTTCCTCCGATGTCTCTAAGCTTGTCGTTTAACCCGCTGCTGTCGAACGCGTCTCGGGCGCGGGGGACCGCCCCGGGGGTTTACAAAACCGAATTCGGTACCCGGGGAAAAGGAGGGGGGGGGCGCCGCCCGGC
>NZ_JBHXVG010000070.1:0-20921 GCF_042672405.1 Streptomyces sp. NPDC127197
AGCGGTCTGTTCCCCTGAGGCCTCCGGCCACCACGAATCTCGAAGTCCATTGCCACCTCTGAGCTGAGGTGTTGCAACGACCACTAGAACTCAGGCCATGACCCCGACCACGGACTTCGTGTCCCCATCGTGACCTTGGTCAGGGTCTCGTGGTCGGTGGTCGGGTCGGGGTCGGCGGGTTCTCTCAAGGTCAGCAATCACACGTTCTGACCTGGGAGTTTGACCATGTCCCCTGGCAAGCAGGCCTCACAGACCGAGGCCGCTGCTCCGATGGCGGCGGGCGCCCGGCTGGAGGCAATGCGCCGGCGCGTCCGCCTTTCACGACTGGCGGTCCTGACCGCCATCGCGGCCGGCCCCATCGCCCTGGGCGTCGCCATCACCTCCACCCCGACCACGGTCCAAGCGGCTACCCCGGCCAAGCCCACCGCCGTGCGCACCGCAGCGGTCGCCGCCGACCCGGGCGGCTATGCGCAGCTGTTCGTCAGCGTCTGGCTGCGCAGCAGCGCGGACGACGCGACAAGTGCGCAGGCGCGGCTTGCGCAGTCGATGGCGCCGGACGTCGAACTGCCCGACCCGGCCTCCGATGCGCAGTCGCGGCCTGCGTCCGTGACGGCGGTGCGCACTGCGCAGCACACCGGTGGCACGTGGTCGGTGACCGTGGCTGCGCAGTACGCCGACGGATCGGTGCGCTACTACGCCGTGCCGGTGACCGCCGACGCCTCGGGCGCCTCGTTCACGGTGACCGGTGCGCCCGGCGTGGTGGCCGGCCCGGCCCGGGCCGAGGTGCCGAAGTCGGCGTACGGCGTGACCGTCCCGGAGGGTGATCTGTCCTCCGCCGTCGGGGAGTTTCTCGCCGCCTACCTGACCGGTACTGGCGAGGTCGACCGCTACCTCGCGCCGGGGGTGAAGCTCACCGCCGTCTCCCCCGCCCCGTACGCGACGGTCACGGTCCAGGAGGTGTCGGCCGCTGAGGAGGCCGCGGCCGCCGAGCAGGTGCCGGCCGACGGCACCACGGTCCGCGTCCGCGTCCAGGTCGAGGCCCTAGATGACGCCGGGCGCTGGCCGCTGGCGTACGACGTCGGCCTCACGGCCCGCTCCGGCCGGTGGGAAGTCGCGGCGCTTCAGTCCGGGACCCTCCAGGTGGGGGGTGCCCGGTGAACACCGTGCAGAGCCTGATGGTCGCCGGGCAGCTGGACGACCTCGGCGACAGCTGGATCAACATGTTCGAGGACTGGGCGACCAAGGGCCTGCAGGCCGGGCTGATCGTGCTGGTCGTCGTCATCATGATCCAGAAGTTCAGCCTGAAGGCCGGGATCGGCGCCCTGTTGCTGATGATCATCGCGCTGGGGCTGTACGACTCCCGCGAGGACCTGGCGGACATGTTCACCGACGAGGTGAAGAACCCGGCCAAGGGCGCACCCGGTGTCGTGCAGGGTCCCGATCCGCTCGCCCGTGTGCACTTTGACGGCGCGGGAGGCTGGCTGTGAGCGCGGCGGCCGCGGGGCGGGTGGGCCGCTTCTACACCGCCGCCCGCCGCCACCCGTGGGTGCTGGGCAAGGTCGCCGACTGGAAGATCCCGCTCGGTCCGTACACGCCCGCACAGATCGCGGTCGCGGTCGGCGGCGGCTTGGCTCTGGTAAAGACGATCGGCTGGTGGTCGTGGATGGGCCCGGTGCCCATCGTGGCCTGGCTTTTGACGGTCTGGGCGGTACGCCGGCCGAAGATCAAGGGGCGCGCCCCGTTGCAGGCGTCGCTGGGCTGGGTGCTGCTCGCCTGGCAGCCGCAGGGCGGCCGGATGGGCGGGAGGGCCGCCCGGGACCGCATCTCGCGTCCCCTGCTCGGTGGCTTCACCGTCGAAGAGGCTGCTCCCGCTGTCCCGGCCGTGGCGGCGCCGCCGCGCGCCGACCAGTCGGCAGCCGGCCGGAGTGCGCCCCGGGGCCGGGCTGCCCGTCCGTCCACAGAGCCGCGCCCGGAGCCGCAGGCGCGCCCGCAGCCGGTGGGGCCGGTGTCGGGTGTGCAGCAGTTGCTCGCCCTGGCCCAGCAGGCGGGGGGTGCGCGGTGAGGGTGCCGATCCGTCACATCGCCGGGCATCTGGTGTGGTCGACGCACGGCAGCGTGTGGGCCCTCTACCGGCTGCACCCCGGTCCGGACGCCCGCGGCCGACGGGAGGAGACCGTCCAGGGCACCTACGTGCCGGCCGCGGTCCGCGACGAGCAGCTCGCGAAGATCACGCACCTGATCCGTTCGTTGACGGGGGCGCCGCGCCTGTTCGGGCTGTGCGCGCAGGTCGACCCGGGCGAGATCGCCCTGCGCATGATCGAGGGCATCGAGCCCGGGGACCAGCCTCCCGGCGACGCGCATCCGTGGGTGGAGAACGTCGAGGCCACCCTGGACCTGCTGAACGACCAGGAGATGCACCGGCGCACCCTCTGGCTGGCGGTGCCGCTGCACAACGACGCCGCGGGCGGGCAGGTGACCGCGTCGCTCGGCGCGATGTGGGCGGACGTCGCGCCGATGCTGGGCATGCGGGCCGCACCCGTGGCGCGCCGGGAGGTGACCGCCTACCGCGAGCAGGCCGTGCGGGTGGAGGCCGCGCTCGCCGGCGGCGTCGCCTTCCGCCCGGCCCGCCCGGCGGAGATCGTGTGGATGATCCAGCACGCTCTCCATCGCGGCCTGGATGAGCCGCTGCTCACCGAAGCCGAGACCAGCGACCTGTACGGCGGGCACCTCCGTGACGGCGTGCTGCGCTCCCCCAGCTACGCCGACCTCGGCCAGGTCCGCCTGCAGGAGGGCGGCATCGACCCGGAGCTCGACGATGTCGACGAGCTCAAGAGCGCGGGCCGGATCGGCCGGTCGGGCCGCACAGCCTGGTGGCGGCTGAACACCGGCTCGCCGCTCGGGCGGCGCTGGCTGCAGGTCGAGTCCGACGCCGGGATGGGTTATCAGGCGCAGTTGGCGCTGGCCGAGTGCCCGCCCGCCGTCAGCCAGGACGCCGCCGATCTGTTCGCCCAGCTGGAGACGCTCGACTTCCCCGTCGACTACACCGTCGACCTCACCCTCGTGCCCGCGGAGAAGGCCCGCGACCAGGTGCGGCGCAAGAAGAACGAACTCATCGACCAGGCCGACCAGTACGACGCCCGCCCCACCGGCATGCCCGCCTCCCTGACCGAGGCCGCCCGCGACCTGGGCGAGCTGGACGCCCGCCTCTCGCGCACCAGCGTGGAGGTCGAGGTGCAGTCGGTGACGGTGCTGACGGCGTGGGGGCCGACCGCCGCCGTCTGCGACGCCCGGGCCCGCGCCCTGACGGCCCTGCTCGGCGGCGCCGACTACCGCGCCGTGCGCCCGGCCGGCCTGCAGCAGGCCCTGTTCACGCTCGGCCTGCCCGGCACCGTACGGCCCGGCGTCGTACGGGAGTTCACCCAGCACCAGATCAGCGAGGACTGGGCATTGGGCGGGGCCTTCACCGCCTCCGAGGTCGGCGACCCGACCGGCATGTGCCTCGGCATCGACCTGGACTGCGGCACCACCCGCCCCGTGATGATCAACGTGGCGGATGCGCCCAAGCAGGACGCGTCCGCCTCCATGGGCATCGTCGGGGACCTCGGCGCGGGCAAGAGCGTGCTGCAGAAGCTGGTCGCGGAGGCGGTGTGGGC
This sequence comes from Streptomyces sp. NPDC127197, assembly GCF_042672405.1. Taxonomy (NCBI): domain Bacteria; kingdom Bacillati; phylum Actinomycetota; class Actinomycetes; order Kitasatosporales; family Streptomycetaceae; genus Streptomyces; species Streptomyces sp. NPDC127197. The sequence continues at coordinate 3,654 of NZ_JBHXVG010000070.1, forward strand.
GCGCGGCGGCTGCGCGATCTGCATCGACCGCACCCCCGTCCGGGAGTGGGCCACCTTCGCCCGCACCGCGGCCCAGGGACGCGTCCAGATCATCGACGCCGCCCAGGCCGAGGTGTCCATCGACCCGCTGCGCATGTTCGACGGCCCCGAAGGCCGCCACTACGCCCTGTCCTACCTCACCCTGCAGCTCGGCATCGGCCCGATGAGTACCAGCGGCGAAGTCCTGCACCACGCCGTCGAGCAGGCCGCCGCCGGCGACGCCCCGTCCATGCACCGCGTCCTTGAGGTCCTCGAGGAGATGGCCACGCGCGAGGCGGGCAAGCGGCAGGACGCGGCCGCCACCCTCGCCGGACTCATCCGCGTCGTCGCCACCAACTCTCTGGCCGCGATGGTGTTCGACCCGACGCTGCCGCCCGTGCGTCTGGACGCCTCCACCGCCTCCGACATGATCGTGATCACGACGACCGGCCTGAAGCTGCCACCGAAGGCCGCGTTCGACAAGCCGGAAGTGCTGCACCAGCAGCCCCTGGAAGCCCTGATCGGCCGCGCGATCCTCTACCTGATCGCGGCGATCGCCCGGCAGACCGCGTTCGAGGACCCTGAACGGTTCACCGCGGTGGTCCTAGACGAGCTGTACTGGCTCACCTCGTCTGCCGAGGGCACCGCGCTGGTCCACGAGATCCTCCACGACGGCCGCAAGCACGGCGCCGGCCTCATCGCCGGCTCCCACGACGCCGACGAACTCGGCCCCGACCGCGGGCTGATGGCCTACCGGGCACTCGCCCGCACCTCGAGCCGTGAACGCGCCCGCCGCGGCCTGGAGTTCGTCGGCCTCGACCCCAACGACGACGAATTGGTGCGGCTGGTGACCACCGGCCTGTCTCCCGTCGGCCACAAGGGCCGGGAGGGCGAGTTCCTGCTGACCTGCCCGCGGCAGAACACCGGCCGCATCAAGGTCTCCATCCCCCGCATCGCGCGCATCACCACCTCCATCACCACCACACCGGGACGCCGCACCAGGACTGCCTCGCCTTCCGCGTCTGAGCCGCCCGCCGGTGAGGGCGTGGATGCCCGTCCGAAGGAGCACGTCCGATGACCTCTTCTTCCTGGGACCGCTCCCGGCGCGTCACGGCGGCCGCGAGCGTCCTCACCGTGATCGCCGTCGCCGCCGGCGTGCTCGTCCTGGCCCTCGGGGTGGGCGTGCCTCAGGCGTGGTGGCCGCACACCGGACAGGCCTTCGCCACCGACACCCGCCCCGCGGACCACGACCCGTGTGACCTGATCGTGGGCCCGGCCAGGGCGTACTGCGAGCGCGGCACCACAGACTCCGCATCCGCCGAGCAGCCGGACGTTGCCGGGGCGGCGTGGAGGCTGGTGCCGGCCGGAGCGGGCCTGGCCGCCCTCGTGGTGTGGCGGCGCCGGAGCGGCGCCGGGCAAGGGCGGCCTTGAGATGTTCCGTCCAGACCGCGGCACCCTCCGCTCGGCCGGCTTCGTCCTGGGGCTCACCTTCGTGTTCGTCATGGTGAACAGCCAGGTCGTGTACGCGGCGAGCGGTGACAGCGAGACCGGGGACCTGCTCGCCCCGCTGAACATCACCTCCTCGGAAGGGGTGGCGCTCGACGGCTACGAGCTGAACGCCGAGGGCGGCAGCATCTTTTCCTTCGAGACCCAGTCGCTCGCCTTCGCCCTGTCCGGGCTGTTCTTCCTGGTGCGGCTGCTGGTGGGGCTGGCCGGGTGGGCGATCGAAGTGGCCTTCCGCTTCCCGCTGCTGGCGATCCTCCTTGATCCGGCGCAGACGGTCGCCGACACCTACAACGATGTGGTCGTCGACGCCCTCGGGCTGAAGGGCCTGCTGCTGGCCTGGGCGTTCGTGTTCGCCGGTTTCATGATCGTGCGCGGCCGTGTGGGCCGTGGTCTGGGCGAGATCTTCCTGACTCTTCTGATCGCCGGGTTCGCCGCGTCGGTGTTCGTCCGTCCCGACTATCTCCTGACCGGGGACGGTCCGCTGGGGCAGGCCCAGCAGGTGGGCGCCGAGGTCGCCCAGCAGTCCGTGGATGCCTACGACTGGGGCGGCAAGCTCGCCAGCAAGGGCCCGTGCGACGGCATGGCCGGCCAGCAGGAGATCAAGTGCCTTGAGCGGGAGGCCCAGGCACCCGCCTCGGCCACGGACGTGGCCCGCCCCATCCAGGACTCGATCACCAACGCGCTCGTCGTCAAGCCGTACATGCTGCTGGAGTACGGGCGCATCCTCGACCCGGCCAAGACTGCCGACCGCAAGGCCTACGCCGTCCATCTGAAGTGGGTCACCGGCGGTTACAAGCAGGGCGCCGACAACCAGGACGGCGAGGACGACGACCCCTGCGACATGATCAAGGGCCCGGCCAAGGCGTACTGCGAGCGGGACCGCGACGACCTCGCCCCCGGGGGTGACGAGCTGCCCGCGCTCACGCCCGGCGGCGAGCTGCTGGACGCATCGAACGCGGTCGTCAACGACGAGGACCGCCAGTTCGCCGCGTTCCTCGCGGACTTGGAGAAGGCCGGCGACGTCGGCAAGGCGTGCGCCGCCTACGCCGAGAAGCCCACCTGGACCCGCATCGGGGGCGCCGTCCTGCTCCTGGTGGCCGCCCTGTTCATCAGCGGCATGCTGCTGTCCAGCGCCATCATCCTGCTGGGCACCCAGGGCATCTGCGCCGCCGCCGCGGCCGCCGGCGGGGTCACGTTCGTCGCCGGCATGCTGCCCGGGCCTGCGCGGCAGTCGGTGTGGAAGTGGCTGTCGCTGTGGGGGATCGCCGTCCTCGCGCTGGTGGGGATCTGCGCGTTCGTGCCGTTCTTCGGCATCGCCGTCGACGCGGTCCTCACCGACGGCCCGGACCTGCTGGTGGAGCGGATCCTGCTGCTGGACGTGCTGGCCATCGCCGGGGCGGCCGGGCACCGCAGGCTGCTGACCGGCATCACCTCCTTCGGCCGGCGCATGGCCCTGCGGATGCGCTACGCCAAGGTCGGCGGCACCCACCTGCCCGGCGACACCTCCGAACTCGGCGCCGCCCTCGCCCTGAACTCCCCCACAGCTGGGGGCGGATACGGCGGCGGCCTGCGCGCCTTCACCGGCGGCGGTGGCGGCCGGTTCGGGCTGCTCGGCACCCGCCAGCGGCTGATGGGCGCGCTGACCTCCGTGTCCGACGGAGCGGGCATGCCGGTGGACACCGGCCGCGTGCTCGCCGACGCAGGCGCCGAAGCCGGGCGCGGTCTCGCCCCGCTCACCGCAGCCGCGGCCATGGGCGGGCTGGGCGCGCGGCTCGGCGCGAAGGGCGCGCACTGGCTGCTGATCGGCCGCCGGCCGGACACCGAGCAGCTGGCCAAGTGGCGCAAGCCCACCGCCGACGGCGACCCGGACACGGGCGGCCCGCTCTCCGGTGGTCCAGGCGGCGGTCCGGGCGGCACCGGGCCACGCCGACCCGGAGGCCCGCCCGACCGCTACCGCGACGAGCAAGGGCAGGTCGTCGACCGCCGCTCGGGGCAGGTGCTGCACGACCAGCACACCGACCGCACCCTGCTGTCCACGCGCGCCCACAACCGGCTGGTCCGCTTCCGTGGCTACCGCATCCTCCACCGGGGCGGCCGCGCTGCGTACGGGGCGACGGTCGGCCTGCCGGCAGGCGCCCGCCGGGCCCGCTCGGGCGAATCGCGCTACGCCCAGGATGCCCGCCAGCAGGTGCGGGTGTGGGGCAACACCGTCCGCGAGGACCGACGAGCCTGGGGTGACACGGGGCGGCACGTCTCCCGTGTCCTGCGGGAGCACACCGACGACAGCGGCGGGCCCGGTCCGTTCGTAGGCCGCCGCCTGCCGACCGCAACGTCACCGGCCGCAACCACGCGTCCGGCTACTCCGCCACGCCCTGCAAGGTCCGGCGGCTCCTCAGGCCGTACAAGCCCGGCCACCGCGCAGCCCAGCGCGTCGGCATCTCCGGGCGGCGGCGCCGCGGCACCAGCGCCTGCTCCGGCGTCGCCTCCGCGGCTGGGAGGCAGTGCACCCCGGCCTCCGGCGAGCGGAGCACGGTCCCGCCCCGTTCTTCCCGGCGGTGGGGGCGCGCGCAGTTCCGCGCGCGAAGAAGCCGCGGCCCGGATGCAGGAGTTGATGCGGCGGACCGAGCCCGAGGCCGAGCGGCTGCGCCAGGAACGGGCCCGGCGGCGGGACGACGGTGAGGACGAGTGAGGCCGCCCGGGCGCCGCGTCCGGCGGTGGGGATGCATGGTGACGCTGCTGCTGTTCGCCGCCGTGTGCTGTGCCGCTCCGGTGGGCAACGCGATCAGCGCGTACGTCGCGCTCACGACGGGCGCGACCGACGACGGCGGGATCGCCGAGGGGGGCAGCGCCGCGGACATCCCCGCCCGGATGCTGACCGCCTACAAGAAGGCCGTCCGGCAGGTCGGCAAGCATGTGCCCACGTGCCGGGGCATGCGCTGGCCGGTCCTGGCCGGGATCGCCAAGGTCGAGTCGAACCACGCCGCCGGCCGCAACATCGCCGACAGCGGAGACATCCGCCCGAAGATCTACGGGGTGCTCCTCAACGGGTCCGGGGCTGGCGGCAACACCACCGTCTTTCCCGACACCGACGGCGGCACGTGGGACGGCACCGCCAGCGGGGAGCGGGCCGTCGGGCCCTTCCAGTTCCTGCCCTCCACCTGGGAGTCGATCGGCGAAGACGCCAACCGTGACAAGAGTGCCGACCCGCACAACGCCGACGACGCCGCGCTCGGCGCCGCGATCTACCTCTGCGCAGGCGGACGCGACCTGACCCAGCGCTCCCAGCTCGAGGCCGCGATCTTCCAGTACAACCACTCCACCGAGTACGTCTCGAACGTGCTGGGGTGGATCGACCAGTACACGGCGGCCGCCAAGGACCCGGACCTGACGAACGTGTCCGGGAAGGTCCGCACCGTGATCGAGGCGGCGCTGGCCGAGCGGGGCGTGCCGTACTCGTGGGGCGGCGGCAACGCCAACGGCGCGTCGTACGGCATCTGCTGCTCCCCCAGCGGCAAGAGCGGCGCGAACATCAAGGGTTTCGACTGCTCGGGGCTGACCGTGTACGCGTACGCCCAGGCCGGCATCCGGCTGCCGCGCACCGCGGCCGCCCAGGCAGGAGTCGGCCAGCGGATCCCCGCCAGCCTCGGCAAGGGCGCCCTGAAGCCCGGCGACCTCGTCTTCTACGCCTACGCCCCGGGCCGCGACTCGACGATCTACCACGTCGGGATCTACGTCGGAAGCGGGCAGATGGTCAACGCCGCCCGGCCGGGCACCGTCGTACGGCTGGACCCGGTCAGCGCGATGTCGGGCTTTGCCGGAGGGGCCCGGCTGCTATGACGACGCCCTCGCCGCGTTCGCCGTGCCTGCTGCTGATCGCCACCATGGTCCTGGCGGTGGCTGGAGTGTTCCTGCTGGCCCAGCCGTACAAGCCCAACGCATCCGCTTCCCGGACACCGTCGCGCGCAGCCGCCCCGGCAGCCCGCCCTTCATCTATCACCGGCGAGGACCCTGCGGTCAGCAGCCCAGGCCCGTCGAAGACGACGACCGCTACGCCGACCGAGTCGGCGATCGCGTCGGCGCTGCCGCCGCATGGCGAGGGCGTGGCCGGTGATCGGGCCATCCAGCAAGCCCTGGAAGCCGCCTGGCTCGCCGACCTGGCCGCCGAGGACGAGCGGCAACTGCTCACCGCCGGCCGTGAGCTGCTGCGCGCGGATGCCACCGGGATCGGCCGCGCGAGGTGGCCAGGCGTCTTCCCCAACTCCGGCCAGGGCCTGGCGCCCGCGTTCGGTGCGGCCCGGTTCCGGATCCAGGCAGCCATCGCCCGCCGTGACGGCACAGAAGACCGGGCGGTGGTGCACCTGGTGTGGGCCGGCGCCGACCGCGGCGGCAGCTTCACCGACGGCCGCATCACCGACTGGCACTTCACCCGCACCACGTCGAAGAAGGGAGCGTCCACGTGGACCCCGCAGCCCCGTGCCTGACCGGCCCAGCCCGCTCTACGGCGTCCGGGCCGGTGCTCGGCCTGCTCACCGGCATCGCCGACGCCGTCGGCTGGGTGACCACCTACTGGTGGGTGCCTGCCGCTGCCGCCCTCGTCGTCTGGGCGTTAAGTGAGGCGGTGGTGCGCCGGCTCGCGGCGCGGGCCTCGGCCGAGCGGATGGCGTTGGAACTCGTACCCGACCGGCACTTCGACCCGAGCCTGGAGGAGATCTTCCGCCGCGGGGTGCAGCTCGCCCGTGCCTCCACGTCCATGCCCTGGTGGGCGCCGCGCAGGGCGAAGACCGTGCAGATCCGGCTGCGCGCGGACGGCTCCAAAGCGCTGCGCTACCGCATCGAAGGCCCCGTCGGCGGTGAACGGCTGCTGTCCATCACGCCGTTCGGGCCGCAGGTGAGCGTCGAGCGGGCCCGGCCGATCGTCGACCAGCCGCGCGAGCATGTGGTGCGGGCGGAGTTCATCCTGCGCGGCAAGCCCACCGCTCCTCTGCGCGAGGTGCCCCTCGACCCCGACCCACTGCAGCCCCTGGTCGACGCCGTCTGCGACCTGCGCGCCGAGCTGGGCGACCTCGCCGAGATCCGCCTGGACATCCAACGCGCCCCCAAGTGGGCCTTGCGGGCGCGCCGCCTGCAGCTGATGAGCGCTGCGCGCCGCCGGGAGCGGCGCGAGGCCCAGCGGGCCGCCCGGTGGGTGCGCCAGGACGCCACCGGCGTCGAGGACTCGCTGGCCTGGCAGCTGCGGCAGCTACTCGCCGCGAGGCAGGCCGCCGGCGCGGGGCGCCGGCTGGTCATGCCGCCCGTCCCCCGCCGGGTGGAGCCGCAGGAGGCGCTGGGCAAGCTCGCCGAGGACGACCACCTGGTGCGCGCACAGCTGCTCGTGCTGTGCGCCTCCAACACCGAAGGCCGCGCCCAGGCGAGGCTCGCCCAACTCCAGGCCGCCCTGGACGTGTTCGGCGGCACCTCGCGGTGGGCGATGCGCGGGGTGAGGGTGGGGCCGTGGCGGTTCGGGGCCGACCGCTGGCCCAGCCGGCGCGGCTTCGAACGCCGCTGGCGGCTCGGGCACTGCCGGCCGCCCCGCCCGAACTGGGTCCGCCTTGACGAACTGACCGGCCTGCTCAAGCCGCCCACCATGCACTGCCGGCTGCCGCTGCTCGCCGGCGACCTGCCGACCTTCACGTTCGGCGACCCCGAACTGCTGCTGCAGGGCATCTACCGCGCCCCGGACGGGCGCCGGCGCCTGGTCGCCACCCACGCGGCCGAGACTTTGTTCGAGGTCGGGGTGGGCAAGGCCGGCGGCGGCAAGACCGAACGCGCCCTGGCGCAGGCGATCGGCTGGGCGCATGCCGGAGGCGGGCTGATGTTCCTCGACCCGCACCGCGACTCCTGGCCCCGCGCCCTGCCCTTCCTCGCCCACGAGACCCTGATGCCACGGATCGCGCTCATCGACCTCAACGCCAGCGGGCCTGGCGCGCGGGTGAGTTCGTGGAACCCGCTCGGCATGCACCACGGCCAGGTCGCGCACGAGGTCGTCGAGGCCACCGCCGACGCCTACGCCACCGCGCTCGGCTGGGACGACGCCAGCGCACCCCGCGCGCTGACTATCCTCACCGCCGCCCTGGCGGTGCTGGTGGCCGTCAACGAGGCCGCCTGCCAGGCCGGCAGGCCCGAGGACCAGGCCACGATCTTCCACGTGCGGGCGCTGCTCACCGACCCCGCCTTCCGCACCGCAGCGCTCGCCGCAGTTCAGGGGCGCCTGGACGAGGAGACCCGCTCCTGGTGGCAGACCGTCTTCCCGACCCTGCCCCTCGACGCGTTCGCCGTCGTCCTCAACCCGATCGCCCGGCTGGCCGCCAACCCGGTCACCCGCGCCTTCCTCGGCCAGCCGGCCGGCGTCTACAACATCCGCGCCGCCATGGACACCCGGATGATCGTGTGGGTGTGCCCGGGCGGCAACGGGCCCACCGACCGGCTGATCACCGCACTGCTCGCCCGGGACCTGCTGCGCGCGGTGCGCTCCCGCCGCGACACCCCCGAACACCGGCGGGTGCCGTTCCGCCCGTACTTCGACGAGCTGATCACCCTGACCGGTGCGGCCCCGGAGACCATCGCCGCCATGTTCGAGGACTTCCGCAAGTACAGGGTCCACGTCCACGGCATGACCCAACTCCTGGCCCGCCTACCTCTTCCGGTGCGGCTGTCCCTGGTGCAGAACGCCTCCACCCTGGCCACCACCGCCGGCTCGACGTCCGCCCTCGCCCCGATCACCGCCGAGTGGGGCGACCAGCCCGGCCCCGACATCGTCGCCGCCCTGGACCGCTTCGAGCACTACATGTCCCTGACCATCCACGGCCGCCGCATCGGACCCGTCCGGATCACCGGCCCGCACCTCGACGACGTCTTCACCGACCACGCCCGCCCCCGCCACGCCGCGGCACTCGAGCGCGCCGCCCAGACGAACGCCCAAGCGCTCCCGCTGGACCAGCTCACCGACCGCGCCACCGCACAGCTCGACCGCGTCAGCGACTTCCTCACCCACCACATGCTCCCCGCCCGAGCCGCCGAACACCCGCACCAGCCGACCGGCTACCAGTGACCACCACAACACGACGCAGGCCGCCACCCCGAAACCCGACCGGCCCCGGCAAACGGCCCACCGGGAGGCCGCTTGCGGGAACAGCCCCGTCCCGGGCGCCACTTCACCGCCCCCAGCTCCCCGGCTGCCCGCATCCCAGACCCCTGCCCGCACCCACCCCAACGGAGACCCACATGACCACCCCCGCCGAGGCCTACGAGACCACCCCCGCCACGCCCGCCGAGGCTCACGTCACCACCCCCGCCGCCCCGGCCCACGCCTACGGGCGCGCTCCCAGCCCCACCGAACCGCTGCCCCAGCAGCTGTTGATCACGCTGGCCCAGCACCGCATGGCCACCACCAGCCAACTCCTGCAGCTGCTGCGGCCCCACGCGAGCCGGCAAACCATCTCCGCCCCGCTGAACACGCTGCGCCGTAAGAGCCTGGTCGACTACACGGTGCTGCCCAACTCCCGCTGCACCCGCGCCTGGTACCTCACACCCGAGGGCGCCCGCCTCACCCGCGACCACCCCGCCCTACGCCACCGCCCCCCATACCCGATCACCTCCGCCACCGCCGCCTCCCTCAAAACACCCCACACCCTCACCGTGGTCCGCACCCACCTCGCGTTCCTCACCGACGCCCGCAACCGCGGCCACGAACACAGCCCCCTGGACTGGACACCCGAAGTCGCCCACCCCCTGGGCGAGAAGGAAAACGTCATCGCCGACGCCGTCATGCACTACACCGCCACCCGCGGCCCACAACGCCGCAAACTCCGCGCCTTCATCGAAGTCGACCGCACCACCATGAGCAGCGAACGCCTCGCCGCCAAACTCATCGACTACGCCCGGCTGTGGGCCCACCAACCCCAACCCGCCCCCCGACACCGCCCCCGGCCCAGGGCCGCAACCGGCCCCGGATGGCTGCGCTGGTACCCCCTCTTCCCGCGCGTGCTGTTCATCCTCACCGCAGCCGACCGCCACAGGCTGGAGCACCGCATCGCCGACCTGCAGGCCATGGCCGCCCAGCACCCCCTCGTCGCCACCATGGCGCGCCAGGTGCCGCTCGGTGCCGCCGTCCTGGACGACCTCGAAGAACACAGCCCCACAGCAAACGTGTGGACCCCGTTGACCGGCGGTGAGCCACGCCCGTGGACCGAACTGTGACACCTCGCTCGACGACACACGGGCCCGGGACGAGCCGGATGCAGGCGAACACACACCAGCCGGCACAGCGATGGACAGGCTCGCTCGTCGCTTGCCCCGGCGCAGGCTCACCCACGGCTACACGCCGGGCGCATCCGGCCGTGGGTGAGCGGGACCCCTAGCAGCAGCGGGTGCTGCGCCCCGCTCCCTGCCCGGGACACCTCCGGTATGCCTCGACCGGCACACAGAGCAGGCCCTTGTCCCAGAGCGGCCCTGCGGCCCAGGAAGCGAACAGCCTTTGGACCGTCCAGTACCGCCTCGTGATGTTTCACAGCCCGCAGCCACAACAGCCGCACACGTGTCGAGGAAGCTCCTCGCTCGACACATCGCACCCGCACTCCGGGCGATGAAGCCGGTACAGCTCCCGGGCCCACCGAGCGGTCAGGCACTGCGGCCAGAAATCCGGCACCGGGGCCGTCCAGCGGACGGCGGGCAGCCGGCCCTCAGCCCCCAGCAGCTGTCTGCCGCTGACGTCGCAGAGCATGCCGGACAGCCGTCACCGCGGCGCGCCGCCCGCCCCCGGCTCCGCGGGCCTCCGCGCCCGAAAGGGGGCGGGCAGGCGGGCAGCGGCGTGAATGTCACAGGACGCCCACAGCCCCCACAACCCCTTGAAGTTTGCTGACGCGAATCTCTAGTTTGGTGTCGTAGATGATCCCGGACGAACCAACCGACCGATGATGAGGATCGAGAAGGAGGATGACGATGCCGCACCCCACCGACGGAATTTGCATACCTGAAGATTTGGCGAGGGTGGTGTGGCCGGCCGGCACCGAATCGGCACTGTGCACCGGCGACGCCATGGTCCTCACCGCCGCCGGCGACTTCGCCGACGCCGACGCCGAACACGTCCGCCGCCAGCTGCCCGCCCGGCACGTCACCCACGACGGCGACGTCATCACCATCTGGCCCCGCCCCCGCCTCCACCGCTGAACAACCCACCCGTTTCCGGTGCCCTTCCCCGTGCGCAGGGCCGCCGGGGCGGCCCGGCAGGCACCGGCAAGCAGCCCTGAGCCCTACCGCACCCACGCACCGGGCCATGCCCCACCCGGCACCGCACCGCCCCCCTGGGCCACCGGGCACGGGGGCCGGACGCCTGCCCGCCCCAAGACCACGCCGGCTGCGCCTGGCGGCGCCGGCAGCAGCCCGGCGGGCGGACACGGCGCATGCGGCGTCACGCGGTGCCCGCCCGAAGCGGAAACCCTCCGGCCGGCAGTCAGACCAATCCCACTGTCACCTGCAGCAAAAGGACGCATCCTCATGACCACCCGCTCCACCACCAAACCCCGCAGGAAACTGATCGCGTGGACGGTCACGGCCGTCCTGGTCCTGGGCTTAGCCGGCTGCGAGCGGGCGGGCGCCCGGCCGGACAGCGTGTCGGCGACCGCCGCACCGAAGGGCGGCGCGTCCCCGCACCCGCAGCACACCCGCCGGCCGGCACCCCTGGCCGTACTCCAGGGACCAGACGGCCTCACGCTCACCCTCACCGCAGCGATACGCGACCCGGGCGGATTCCTCACGATCCGCGGCACCTTGCACAACAGCACGGACGAAACGGTCACCGTCCCGGCCGGCTTGCGGGGCAACGAGACGGCCGTCCTCAAAAACGGCCACTCCCTGGCAGGCGCCACCCTCGTGGACTTCACCGGCCGCACACGCTACTACGTCCTGCGCGACACCGACGGACGCCCGCTGACCACCACCGGCCTGACCCGGCTCGCAGCCGGCGAGAAGGTGCGTGTGTTCATGCAGTTCCCCGCCCCGCCGGCCGGCACCACCACCGTCGGCTTCCAGCTGCCGCAGTTCGACACCGCCACCATCCCCCTCCCCCGGTGAGCTACCGCCATGCCAGCAACCCGAGCCCGGCGCACCGGTGTGCGCATCCTGCCGGCCGCCACGGCCGGCGCCCTCGCCGCCGTCCTGGCCGGCACCCCGCCGGCACCCGCCACACCCTCCCCCACCCCGGCCACCTCCGCGACCCGGTCCCCCGTCGACGCCACTGATCCCGGCCTCGCCCTCACCCCCGGCGCCGCCCTCGCCGAACCCAAAATCCTCACCCTCGACGCCACCCCGCTGCCCATCACCCAGATCGTCGAGGACCAGCCCGCCCTGGGGCACGGCACACCCGACCAGCCCGCCCTGGGGCACGGCACACCCGACCAGCCCGCCCTGGGGCACGGCACACCCGACCAGCCGGCCCCCGACCCCACCGGGCAGCCCGGCCGCAACCAGCAGGCCCCGCCCGCCGCACCGCAGCCCACCACCAGCCCCTCCACCCTGCCACCCCCACCCCCACCCCACACGCCGACGCCCCACCCCTCCACGACACAGCAGCCCACCACCTCACCAGCGAACGGCCCGCGGACATGGCCCACCGCGGCGGGACTCGGCGCGCTCCTGGCCGCCGCCCTCACCGCCACGCTCGCACTGCAACGCCTGCACCACCGCCGCGCCCCCGGCACCACCGCGGGCGCAGCAGACAGCGCAACAACCCAGACAAGGAAGGGACATACGCAGCAGGCGGCCGTGCCAGGCGGCCTGGCCCGCCTGGATGCGGCCCTGCGCACCCTCGCCCACCACACCGGACAGACCCCACAGCGGCCCATGCCCCCGCTGCGGGCCGCAACGGCCGACTCCGGCGCCCTGAAGGTCCTCCCCGACGACCTCGCCCAGGAGCCGCAGCCGCCGTTCGTGTCCGGGCCGGCCGGCTGGTGGGCTGTGCCCGCCGACGCCGTCCTGCTCCAGGCGGAGGCCGCCCACGAGGTGCCGGCCCCGTATCCCGGGCTGGCCACGATCGGCAGCACCGAAACGGGTGACCTCCTGCTGCTCAACCTCGCCCAGCTGCCCGCCCTCCTGCTCGACGGCGACCCGCTCCACATCACCGAGGTGTGCACCTCGCTCGCCCTGGAACTCGCGATGAGCCCGTGGGCGGCCGACGTCGAGGTCGTCACCGTGGGGTTCGGCGAGGACCTGCCGCAGCTGCTGCCCACCGCCCGGATCACCCACCTGCGCCACGCCACCCATGCCCTGCGCGACCTGCGCGAACGCCTGCTGGAGGCACACCAGATGCCCGAAACCAGCCATCGGCCCTACCTGCTGCTGTGCGCATCCCCCCTGGCCGAGGACACCGCCCAGGAGCTCGCCGACCTCATCAACAAGTCCGCAACCGTCCCCGTCACCCTCATCGCCCCGGCAAGCACGACGGCCGCACACTTCCCCCAAGCCGAGACCCTCAACGCCACCCTCAACGAGCCGCAGCCCCTTCACCACGCCGGCACACAGATCACGGTGCAGCGCCTGGAACACGCCGCCTACCAGCAGATCACCACCGCCCTGAAGGGGTCCGGGCAGCCCTCCCACCCGGCCCAGCGGCCCGGGCAGAACGTCCCGGACGAACCCGAGCGCAATCAGCAGCCCGAACAGTCCGCGCCGGCGGACCCACCGTCCCCGAGCGTCCCCGCACCGAGCCCTACGCCGGCGGCGGCGGACGTGAACAGCGAGGTCTTCCCGGCCCTGCTCGCCGCCACCACCGATCCGGCCGGACCACGTGTGCTGCCCGCCGCCGAGGCGTCGACCCAGGCCGACGACGAGCCCGGCCAGGCAACCGAAGCAGCGCCCCCGGCGGCCGCGGAGCCCACTGCCGAGGAAGAGTCCGCAGAGGCCGACGACCACGAGGACTCCGTCGAGGACCACAAGGTGCCGGAGGCGGAGGACTGCGAGGCCCATGACCTGCACGCGCCGGAGATCCGAGTGCTGGGCCCGGTCGAGGTGACCGGCGTGGACAGCACCGGCCACGGCCCGAGGATGGCACAGCTCGCCGCACTGCTGTACTTCCGGCCCGGACGCAGCGCGGATGCCCTGTGCGCCGACATGGACCCCGCACGCCCCTGGACCTCGAGCACCCTCAACGCCCGCCTGCAGGGCCTGCGCCGCGCCCTGGGCAACGACCCCACCGGCACCCCCTACGTGCCGCGCCGGAAGGCGGGCGAGGACCCGTACCGGCTCGCTGCCGGCGTGCGCTGCGACTGGACCCGCTTCCTCCAGCTCGTCGAACGCGCGCTGCCGCTGGGCCTGTCCGGCCTGGGCGACTTGGAAAAGGCGCTGACGCTGGTGCGGGGCAAGCCGTTCGGCGGCAAGCCCCTGCCCTGGGCCGAGCCCTTCCAGCAGGAAATGATCACCCGGATCATCGACGTCGCGCACACCGTGGCCACCCACCGCACCCCCGTGGGCCCCCACCACGACCTCAGCGCCGCCCGCCAGGCCGTCGCCACCGGCCTCGACGCCGACGACACCGCGGAGCTGCTCTACCGGGATTGGATGCGGCTCGAGGCTGCGCGCGGGAACCGCTCCGGGCTGCATACCGCCATCACTCGCGTCCAGGAGATCAACCGGGCATTGGACTGCTCCCCCGAACCGGAGACCGAGCAGCTCATCCGAGACCTCCTCACACCACACGCTCACCTCACGGCCCAGGACGGATGACCCGCACACTGGCCCGCACATGCACTCGGGCGAGGCATCGGCCAAGGAGACCCGACGCGCAACAACACGCAGGGGGAGGGGAGTACGGGTGGCCGCGCCACTACAGCTGACACGGACGCACCGCGTTCTCATCGCCGTGGTCGTCTTCGGTGCCGTGATCATCGCGGGCATCGGCTTCGCGGGGTCCTACGCCGCGGTACGCGAACTCGCACTCACAAAGGGCTTCGGCACCTTCAGTTACGTCTTCCCGATCGGCATCGACGCGGGCATCTGTGTCCTGCTCGCCCTGGACCTTCTGCTGACCTGGATCCGCATCCCGTTCCCGCTGCTGCGCCAGAGCGCGTGGCTGCTGACGGCCGCGACGATCGCCTTCAACGCCGCGACGGCCTGGCCGGACCCGCTGGGCATGGGCATGCACGCAGTCATCCCGATCCTGTTCGTCGTCACGGTGGAGGCCGCCCGCCACGCCATCGGCCGCACAGCCGACATCACCGCCGACAAGCACATGGAGGGCGTCCGCGCCACCCGCTGGCTGCTCTCCCCTGTCCCCACGTTCCTGCTCTGGCGCCGCATGAAGCTCTGGGAGCTCCGCTCCTACCACCAGGCCGTCACGCGGGAACAGGAACGCCTCGTCTACCAGGCCCGCCTCCGCTCCCGCTACGGCCGCACCTGGCGCCGCAAGGCCCCGGTGGAGGCCCTGATGCCCCTACGCCTGGCCAAGTACGGCATCCCCCTGGCCGACACGGCCCCCGCCGGCCCGGCAGCAGCAGGCAACGAGCCAGCTCTGATCCCGCCCAGGCCGCATCACACGATCACAGCGCACCCGGCGACAGGCATTCCGTCCTCAGCCCCCTCGGGTGCCCGCAACAGTGCCGACCATGCTGCGCACAGTGCAGTGCAGGCAGCCCTGGGCTCTCCACCGAAAACCGGACACACCGACGAACAAGACTCCCACCGTCGCTCGCGCCCACCGCGCGAGGAACCCTCAGCGAACGACAACAGCAGCCGCCCCCAGCAACCGGCCTCCACTCCCTCCCACCGCACCACCGACCCGCCTCCCCGCACGCCTGCGCCTCCGGCAGCCCGCACAACCCGCCGCACAAACCCTCAGGCCCCACGCCCACGACCGAGTACCGACCAGACGACAATTCCACGGCTCCACGCCGGCGTTCACGCCCGGCATGCCACCACCGCCCACACTGCCCCACCCACCACCGGCAGCCCGCGAACCAACCCCAACGCCCCTCCCGCCGACACCGCCCACACGCCAGACGCACGCGGGCCCGGCAGGCACGAGACGGCCGGCCCCGACACCGCACACACCGCTGCCCGGCCGACCACCGTGGACCGCTACTACACCAGCTGGCTGCACTTTGGCCAGCAACACGGCAGAGAACCAAACGCAAACGAGCTCGCCGCACACCTCGCAGAACTCGGCATCCACGACCGGCACGGCAAAACGATCAAACCCAGAACCCTCGCCCGCTACCTCCTCAGCTTCCGCATCTACACCACCTGGGCCCGCCACCGCGCCCACACCAGCCACCCCAACCCCGACCACATCGCCCACGACCTCGAGACAGCCGGCATCACCGGCCAGTACAACAAACCCCTCCGCGCAGCCCACCTGCAAAAACACCACGCCGACTTCGAACGCCGCTGGCACACGCTCACCCACACCCAGCACCCCGCCGAGCAGCCGCCACAGGAAACACACCGTGGATGACAGGCAGCTCCCTGCCGATCCACCGGCGTCCGATACCCGGCCCCGGCACCCCGCCCGGCTCAGCCCGACGCCCTGCGCATCCCACGCGAGGGCCTGCAGCCTCTCCAGAAGCGCGTCATCATCCGCAGGAGTGCGGTGGGCAGCATCGGTCACGAGCCGGACTGCCGTACGGGAGACCCCGCCCCCGGGATCGAATGCCCTGCCCGGAAGGCCGCCGAGCGCTGGCGACCAAGGCGCGAGGTTCCGGCACAGGCTGAAAGAGCGTTGTCCCGACGCCGGTTGGTTGGAGGAATCGGCCGCCTGGGCGACAGGGCCCAGGCGGCCGATCGGCCACCACGTGATCACCAGCATCCCCAGCTGGAAGTCCGCCTCCTCGAGCTTGATCTTGAAGCTTCTCGATCTGACGTCCGCGCCTCGTTGCGTCACCAGCTAAAGGGGAACGTGCCCTCCCCGTTCTCGTCGAGCAACTTCAACCAGTCGCCGTCGAGGAACTGCCGCTTCCAGTCGTCGATCTCGTCTTCCGAGACGTCGTACTTCTCGGCGGCCTCGGCGCTCGTCGTGTGCCCGGATATCACGGACATCACGATCCGTATCTTGTCCGGGCCCGAGGGCTTCGACCCCTCCAGCTTGTCCGGCAGCAGGTCGCTGAACCGGGAACAACCGGGCTTGCCGGGCTCACCCGGCTGACCGGGCGCGCCGCCCTTGCCGCCCTTGCCGCAGTCCGAATGGCGGCCGGGGGGATCACTGGCATCGGTGGAGTAGCTGGTGCCTGTTGTGGGACTCTGCGCCGCCTGGGCGGCGTACGTGGCGCCGGTGACAAGAGCCAATGAGGCCGTCGCCAGGATGAGTGGACGCTGCCAGAGACTTCTGGACATGGGGGTTCTCCGTTTCCAAGACAAGGGTGTCAACTACAGGCGCTGGGGGGACGGGGTGGAGGTCTCCATGACCTCCACCCCATCGAGGTGGGGCCGTCGTGGCCTGTGGCGATCAGAAGATGCTGATGCCGCCGGCACCGCCCGCGCCGCCGGGGCCGAAGATGCTGCTGCCGCCGGCGCCGCCGAGACCGCCGTCGCCGAAGACGCTGTTGCCCCCGCCACCACCGTTGCCGCCCGCGCCGAAGACGCTGCCGCCGCCGCCACCACCGTTGCCGCCGTTGCCGAAGACGCTGCCGCCGCCACGACCACCGGCACCGCCGTTGCCGAAGACGCTCTCGCCACCGCCACCACCGCCGCCACCGCCGCCGAAGACGCTGCTCCCACCGGCGC
>NZ_JBHXVG010000071.1:0-20779 GCF_042672405.1 Streptomyces sp. NPDC127197
TCGCTGCTGCACTGGACCCGCCGGATGATCGAGATCCGCAAACAGAACCCCGCCTTCGGTCTCGGCTCGTACACCGAACTCCAGTCCTCCAACCCGGCCGTACTGGCGTTCCTGCGGGAGCACGGCGACGACCTCGTGCTGTGCGTGCACAACTTCTCCCGCTTCCCGCAGCCGACCGAACTCGACCTGCACTCCTTCAGCGGCCGCCATCCGGTCGAGCTCATCGGCGGGGTCCGTTTCCCCGCCATCGGCGAACTGCCCTACCTGCTGACCCTGGCGGGGCACGGCTTCTACTGGTTCCGACTGCGCCGAGACCACGCTGAGTAGTGATACCGTTACGATGTTCTGTTCATCAGAACCCGAGACCGCCGGGCGGGTGGCTCGGTTATCAACTGCGCGCGCTCGTCGCGTGAAACCTTGCCGAGCGATCGGACAGGACACGCCGCCTCGAGCGGCGTGAACGCAATGGTTCCGGCTCCGCAACTCGCCGGTGGCGGCCCCTAGCCGCAATTGAGGGCGGGGCGGTTTTCACCGTCCCGCCCTGGGCACGCATCAGGCACACCCCGCCCTCCACGGGGAAAGGACGCGACGCCATGGCGGAAACCGTCACACCTTCCAGCACCACAAGTCCCGGTCTCCTCGCGTCACTGGACCCCCTGCTGCGGGAATGGCTGCCACGGCAGCGCTGGTTCGCGGGCAAGGGGCGTCCGGTCACCGGGTTCTCGCTGGTGGCGGCCACCGAGCTGTTGCCTGCCGGGGGGAAGCTGGGCCTGTACCACCTGCTCGTCCAGGTCCATCAGCCGCTCGCCCACGGCACCGGCCCCGGCGACTGCTACCAGCTCCTGATAGGTGAGCGCGAGGCGCTGCCGCCCCGGCTGGCGCCCGCGCTGATCGGCCATGTGACCGAGGGGCCGCTCACCGGACGCACGGTGTACGAGGCCCTGTACGACCCCCGGCCCGCCGAGCTGCTCCTGGAGGCGCTGCGCACCCGGGCCCGCATCGGCGGCCTCCGCTTCGAACGGGACCCACGGCAGGAGGTACGGTCCGGCCTGGTGCCCCGCGCGGTGACCGCCGAGCAGTCCAACTCGTCGGTCGTCTACGGAGATACGTTCATCCTGAAGCTGCTTCGCCGGATCGTGCCCGGCGTCAATCCCGACCTCGAGCTGCCGCTCGCGCTGGCCCGCGAGGGCTGCCCGCGGGTGCCGGCGCCGACGGCGTGGCTGCGGGCCGAGCTGGCCGGTCAGTCGTACGTCCTCGGCGTTCTCCAGCCCTACATCCAGGGTGCGACGGACGGCTGGGAGCTGGCGTTGCGCGAACTGGCCAAGGGCGAGGACTTTGCCGCCGAGGCGCGGGCGCTCGGACGCGCCACCGCCGAGGTGCACACCGCGCTGGCCCGCGCGCTGCCGACCGTCACGCTGGGCCACATCCAGCTGCGCTCGATGGTCGACGGCATGCTCGAACGCCTCGACGCCGCCGCACAGGCGGTACCGGCACTGCGGACATACGCGCCCGGGCTGCGCTCCGCGTTCCAGGCACTGGCCGATCTGGCGGCCGAGGGCCACACCTGGACCGCCCAGCGCGTCCACGGCGATCTGCACCTCGGGCAGTGCCTTCGCGCCCCGGCTGGGGGCCCCTCCCACGCTTTCGGCAGTGGGGGAGCGTGGTCGCTGATCGACTTCGAGGGCGAGCCGGCCCGGCCGCTGGCCGAACGGCGGATGCCACAGCCGACCGTGCGGGACGTCGCGGGAATGCTGCGCTCCTTCGACTACGCGGCGCACTCGGTCCGGCCGTCCGTGCCCGGCTGGGCGGAGTCCTGCCGGGCCGCGTACTGCTCCGGGTACGCCGAGATAGACGGCCGCGATCCGCGCAACGACCCGGTGCTGCTGCGGGCCTACGAGACCGACAAGGCGGTCTACGAGGTCGTCTACGAGGCCCGGCACCGCCCGGACTGGCTCCCGGTGCCGCTGTCGGCGGTGCGGCGCCTCGCTTCCTCCCACCTGACCTGATCGCACCTTCTCCTAGGAGGCCCCGCCCGTGACCCCCCGTACCCCCGCCAGCGGTTCGGATCCGAAGAAGACGGCCGAGGAGAAGGCGGCCGCGCCCGAGAGGACGCCGGCCAAGAAAGCGACGGCGAAGAAGGCGACTGCCAAGAAGGCAACGGCGAAGAAGGTCGTGGCCGAGGAGACGACGGCCGGCAAGGCGGTTGCTGAGAAGGCTGTGGCCAAGAAGGCCGCAACGAAGAAGACCACGGCCAAGAAGGCCACGGCCAAGAAGACGGCTGCCAAAACGACGACCGCAAAGAAAACTTCCGCCAAGACGACCGCAGCAAAGAAGACAACCGCAAGGAAAGCGACCGCCAAGAAGACGACCGCGTCGGAGGTCCCCGTCGTGGCCGCCGTCTCCCCAGCCCTCGATGCCGGGGACCGCGAACGTCTGCTCAGCGGTACGCATCACGATCCGCACTCGGTGCTCGGCGCCCACCCGGTCCCGGGCGGAGTCGTGTTCCGGGCGTTCCGGCCGTACGCCCTGTCCGTCACCGTGGTCGCCGGCAGTCTGCGGGCCGAGCTGCACGACGACGGCGACGGGTTCTTCTCCGGGCTGGTGCCCCTGCAGGACGTCCCCGGGTACCGGCTCAGCATCGCGTACGAGGGGACCGTCCTGGACACGGAGGATCCGTACCGCTTTCTGCCCGCGCTCGGTGAGCTCGACCTGCATCTGATCGGCGAGGGCCGGCACGAGGAGCTGTGGCGGGCGCTGGGCGCGGAGCCGATGACCCATCAGGGCGTCTCCGGCACCCGGTTCACGGTGTGGGCGCCGAACGCCCGGGGCGTGAGCCTGGCCGGCGGTTTCAACTTCTGGGACGGCACGGGTTTCCCGATGCGTTCGCTCGGCGGCACCGGCGTATGGGAACTCTTCGTACCCGGGATCGGCGAGGGCGAGTTGTACAAGTTCGAGATCACCCGTCCCGACGGTTCGAAGACGCTGCGCGCGGACCCGCTGGCCCGCCGCACCGAGGCCCCGCCGAACACCTCGTCCATCGTGCACGCCTCGCACTACGAGTGGGGCGACGAGGAGTGGCTGGCCCGCCGGGCGGAGCTGCCCGCCCACGAGGCGCCGTTCTCCGTCTACGAGGTCCACCTCCCGTCCTGGCGACCGGGGCTGACGTACCGTCAACTGGCCGAGCAACTGCCCGCCTACGTCAAGGACCTCGGCTTCACGCACGTCGAGCTGATGCCGGTCGCCGAGCACCCCTTCGGCGGCTCCTGGGGCTACCAGGTCACCGGCTTCTACGCCCCGACGGCCCGCCTCGGCACACCGGACGACTTCAAGTACTTCGTGGACGCTCTGCACCGGGCGGGCATCGGCGTGCTCATGGACTGGGTGCCCGCGCACTTCCCGCGCGACGACTGGGCGCTGGCCGAGTTCGACGGGCGTCCGCTGTACGAGCACGAGGATCCGCTGCGCGCGGCCCACCCCGACTGGGGGACCCTGGAGTTCGACTTCGGGCGGACCGAGGTGCGCAACTTCCTGGTCGCCAACGCCGTGTACTGGTGCGAGGAGTTCCACATCGACGGGCTACGGGTGGACGCCGTCGCCTCGATGCTGTACCTCGACTACTCGCGCGAGCCCGGCCAGTGGACGCCGAACGAGCACGGCGGGCGGGAGAACCTGGACGCGGTGGCGTTCCTGCAGGAGATGAACGCGACCGTGTACCGGCGGGCGCCGGGCGTGGTGACGATCGCCGAGGAGTCCACCGCCTGGGACGGCGTCACGCGGGCCACCCACCACCAGGGCCCGAGCGGCTTCGGCGGCCTCGGTTTCGGGCTGAAGTGGAACATGGGCTGGATGCACGACTCGCTGCAGTACATGAGCCACGAGCCGGTCCACCGTAAGTACCACCATCACGAGATGACGTTCTCGATGGTGTACGCCTACAGCGAGAACTACGTGCTGCCCATCTCGCACGACGAGGTCGTCCACGGCAAACGGTCACTGGTGTCGAAGATGCCGGGCGACTGGTGGCAGCAGCGGGCCGATCACCGGGCGTACCTCGGCTTCATGTGGGCCCACCCGGGCAAGCAGCTCCTCTTCATGGGCCAGGAGTTCGCCCAGGGAGCGGAGTGGTCCGAGGCCCACGGCCCCGACTGGTGGCTTCTCGACCCCGCGTACGGAGCCGAGGCCGACCACCGCGGCGTACGCGACCTGGTGCGCGACCTCAACACCGTCTACCGCCACACGCCCGCCCTCTGGGAGCGCGACACCCACCCCGAGGGCTTCCAGTGGATCGTCGGGGACGCGGCCGACGACAACGTCTTCGCCTTCCTCCGCCACGCCGCCGACGGCACACCGCTCCTGTCCGTCTCCAACTTCTCGCCGGTCGTCCGCCACGACTACCGCCTCGGCGTCCCCGATGACATCCCCGCCTGGCACGAGACGCTGAACACCGACGCCGACCGCTACGGCGGCAGCAATGTCATCAACCCCGACCCGATCAAGCCGGAGGCGACGGGCTGGCACGGCCGCCCGGCCAGCATCAGACTGACGCTGCCGCCGCTGGCTACGGTGTGGCTGCAGCCGTCGTAACCGAGCGCACATGTCCCCGACCGAGGCCGGCGGGCCTACCCCTCACCCGACCGAGTCGGGTGAGGGGTAGGCATAGGCCGGGGGTCTGGGGCGGAGCTCCCAGCGACGGTCACCCGGACGCCGACGACGCCTCGGCGAGGCCCCGCGGCAACGCCCCCGTGTGCACCACGCCCAACCTCTGCGTGGCCCGAGTCAGCGCCACGTACAGATCGCTCGTCCCGTACCGCCCCGGCTCGACGACCAGGACGGAGTCGAACTCCAGGCCCTTGGCCTGCCGCGGGTCCAGCAGGACGACCGTCTGCGTCAGGTCGGGCTCGGCACCCGCCGTCACACCGTCCAAGCCCGCCGCAAGACGACGGTGCAGATCGCGTGGCGCGATCACCGCGAGGCGGCCCTCGGCCGGTGTCAGCTCCTCGACCGCCTTGGCGACCGCGCCGGGCAGGTCGTCGGTGGCCCGGACCCAGGGCCGTACACCTGTGGACCGTACGGAACGGGGCGGTTCAAAGTCCGGGTGCTCCGCGCGTACGACGGCCGCCGCGAGGTCCATGATCTCGGCGGGGGTGCGGTAGTTGACGCCGAGGCGGGTGTGGTCCCAGCGGTCCTCGACATACGGCTGGAGGATCTTCGACCAGGAACCCACGCCCGCCGCCTCCGCGGTCTGGACCGGGTCGCCGACCAGGGTCATGGAGCGGGTCGGGCTGCGCCGCATGAGCAGCCGCCACGCCATCGGGGACAGCTCCTGCGCCTCGTCGACGATGATGTGCCCGAACGCCCAGGTGCGGTCGGCCGCCGCGCGCTCGGCGGCGCTGCGGTGGTCGTCCTCCTCGTGCCGTTCGGCGAACCGTTCGGCGTCGATGATGTCGTGCGCGGACAGGACCTCGGAGGCGTCGGGATCACTGTCCTCCTTGTCCTCGAACTCGTATGTGCGGGAGGCGTACGACACGTCCAGCACGCCCTGGGCGTACGACACCTGCCGCTGCCGTTCGCGTTCCGCGCGCGCCCGGGCCGCCCGGTCGTCCTCGCCGAGGAGTTCGGCCGCCTCGTCGAGCAGCGGTACGTCCGCCACCGTCCACGCCCGGGTGACCGGTCGGCGGATGGCGGCGGCGTCCGCGTCGCTGACGTACCCCTCCGGCGCGGCGAGGAAGTCCGCGACGAGCCGCTGCGGGGTGAGGACCGGCCACAGCTGGTCGATGGCGGACCAGACCTCGGGGTTGTCGGCGAGTTCGTCGCGGATCTGGGTGATGTCACTGGCGTCGAGGAGGTTCGAGCCGTCGTAGGGGTCGGTGCCGATGCGTTCGGCGACCATGTCGGTGAGCGTGTTGAGGATGTGGCCCTCGAAGTGCTCGCGGGCGGCGTTGTGCGGCAGCTTGGCGGCGCGGGTGCGCTCCCGGGCGACGCTCACCAGGCCGTCGTCGAGCATGAGGATCTCGCGGTCGTGCTCGATCGCGATCACCGGGTCGGGCAGCGCCTCCCGGTCCCGTACGACGGCGGCGAGCACGTCGGCCATCTCGGCGCGGCCCTTCACGGCGGCCGCCTCGGGGGTGTCGGTCGCCTTCGCCTTCACGCCGGGGAACAGCTCACCGACCGTCGCCAGCAGCACACCGGTCTCGCCGAGGGAGGGCAGCACCTCGCCGATGTAGCCGAGGAACGCCGGGTTGGGGCCGACGATCAGGACGGCCCGTTTGGCGAGCAGCTCCCGGTACTCGTAGAGGAGATACGCGGCCCGGTGCAGGGCCACCGCCGTCTTGCCGGTGCCGGGGCCGCCCTCGACGACCAGTACTCCGCGGTACGGGGCGCGGATGATCTCGTCCTGCTCGGCCTGGATGGTCTGCACGATGTCCGTCATCCGGCCGGTGCGCGCGGAGTTCAGCGCGGCCAGCAGTACATCGTCCCCGCTGGGGTCTTCGTAGCCGGTCCTGGTGGCGTCACCGACGTCGAGGAACTCGTCGTGCAGCGCGGTGACGCGGCGGCCGTCGGTGGTGATGTGCCGGCGGCGGCGCAGGCCCATCGGGGTGTGGCCGGTCGCCAGGTAGAAGGGACGGGCGACGGCGGCACGCCAGTCGATCAGGATCGGCGTGCGGTCGGCGTCGGCGGCGCGCAGGCCGATACGGCCGATGTGGTGGCGGACGCCGGAGGTCAGGTCGATCCGGCCGAAGCAGAGCGAGCCGTCCACGGCGTTCAGCGCGGCGAGCAGCCCGGACCGCTCGGCGACGAGGATGTCCCGCTCCAGGCGGGCCTGCATCGGCTTGTCGCCCTGTGCGAGCGCGTCCGTGACGGAGTGCTCGGTGTCGCCGCGCAGCGCGTCCACGCGCGCGTACAGGTCGTCGATGAATTCCTGCTCGCGGCGCATTTCATCGTCTGGAAAGTCGACTTTTGACGAATCCATGTTTGACAATTCCGCTCCCGCCCGGATATACTTGCCTCATTACGCTTCCTCGCGACCGCATTTCCGTGAAGTCGCGAACCATTGAATATACGCAGAGAAATCCCCCGGGCGCAATTGCCCGGGGGATTTCTTTACGTCCGCTGAGGTCACAGCACGTCGGACAGCTCCTCCAGCAGCCGGCGCTTCGGCCGCGCGCCCACCATCGACTTCACGGGCTCACCGCCGCGGAACACCATGAACGTCGGCATGGACAGCACCTTGTACGTGTTCGTCGTCTCCGGGTTGGTGTCCACGTCGAGCTGGACCACCTTCAGCCGCTCACTCTCCTGCGCGGCGAGCGCGCTCAGCACCGGACTCATCTGCCGGCACGGCGGGCACCAGTCCGCGGTGAACTCCACCAGCACCGGCAGCTCCGCCCCGAGCACCTCGTCGTCGAAATCCGCGTCCGTCACCTCGGCCACACCCGCTGCCCTGATCACCGTGTCCGCCCTCCCAGTTCGCACACCGGTTCCGGGCCGCCCGGAACCACCGCCTCGTCGGCCAGCCTCTTCCGCGCTCGCTCGGCGCGCGCGAGCTGCCGGGCCACCGTCGCCCGTACCGCGCCCAGCTCCGCGATCAGCGCGTCGAGCTCGTCCAGCTTGCGCCGGTACACCGCGAGCGACGCGGGACACGAGTCGCCCTCCGGGTGCCCGGCCCGCAGACACTCCACGAAGGGCCGG
The DNA here is from genome assembly GCF_042672405.1 of Streptomyces sp. NPDC127197. NCBI lineage: Bacteria > Bacillati > Actinomycetota > Actinomycetes > Kitasatosporales > Streptomycetaceae > Streptomyces > Streptomyces sp. NPDC127197. The sequence goes on from NZ_JBHXVG010000071.1 coordinate 7,690, forward strand.
GTCTCCTCCAGGCCGAACCCGAAGTCCTGCAGGGTCCTGATCTGCCGCAGCAGCCGGAGGTCCTGCTCGTCGTACGTCCGGTATCCGTTGGTGTCGCGCCGCGCGGGCAGCAGCCCCCGCGACTCGTAGTACCTGAGCGTCCGCGTGGTGGTCCCGGCCCGTTCGGCCAGCTCGCCGATTCGCATGCGTACGAACGTAAGCCTTGACGCCGACGTCAGGGCAACAGCGGTTTCCGCTGCACCGGGGAGGTGAGGACGATCGACGTCGTCGTGCGGCCCAGGGCGGAGACCGCTTCGAGGACCTCCTCCAGATGGACCGTGTCCCGGACGGCGACCTTGAGGATCCAGCAGTCCTCGCCGACCACATGGTGCACCTCGGTGATCTCGGGACGCTCGATCAGCTCCAGGGTCCTGGGGTGCTTCAGGTTGTAGCCGCCGTGCGGGTTCACGCGGATGAACGCCTGGATGCCGTGGCCGAGGCGGGCCGGGACGACATGCGCCACCGCCCGCCGGGGCACTCCACCTCGTCGCCGACCTCGACGACGAGCGCTCGCTGACCGCTGCCCTGGGCTCGCGCACCTTCGATATCGTCGTCGACCAGGTCTGCTATACCGTTCCTGTGGACTGAGCGGGAGTGAGCCCGCTCAGCCGCACGCCCCGAACGGTCTTGGGCGCACTGGTCCCCGGCGTACTCGACCCCGGGGCGGCGACACGCATCGTGTGCGTGGTCCGGGCCCGGGAGGCCAGTTCCCTGCGCGACCTGGCCATGTGGGTACGGCCAGAGGCGACGGGGAGGCCCCGAACCATCACTCCGGTGGAGCGGGGGCCCCGCACGCTGGCGCCGCACCCGGCGTCCCAGATCGCACGATCACGTTAACCCGGTCGGCCCAGCGCGTCGCAAGCCTGTGAGCTGACCATCACACGATCGAGTTAAAGCGGCCTTGTGTGCACTCCTCGGCGAACAGTTGCCGACCCCACGCCAGGCGGCGCTCGCCCGCCGCGTGTTCACCGACCGCACCCGGCGCTATGTGATGACGTCCACGGTCGAGGTGTACGAGTACGAGGACTCGGTGGAACCTGTGCGCGAGGAGGCTGTCGATCCGCGCGCGGTCGCCGTCGAGCTCGAACTCCCCTGGGACGACCCGCAGTTCGTCGAGAGTCACTACGGCGAGGGCAAGCGGCAGGCCGAGGCGGTCTTCGCGGCCGGCCAGGACCTCCCCTACGTGGCCGTGCGCGTCGCTCATGTACTGGGCGGGGACGACGACTTCACCGGGCGGCTCCGGCACTACGCGGACCGGATCCGGGCCGGCGAGCCGATCACCGTTCCGGTCGGGAACAAGCCCGCCACCTACATCCACGTCGAGGAGATCGCCGACTTCCTGGCGTGGGCGGTCGGCGCGGACTTCACCGGGCCGGTCAACGCGGCCTCCCACGGGCTGCTGGCCACCGAGGAACTGTGCGCGGCGCTGGCCGTGCATCTCCCCGAGGGCAGGACCGTCTTCCGGGGCGTCGAGGTCGGCGAGGTCTCGCCGTTCTCCTTCGCCCGCTTCTACGGCATGGACAACTCCCGGGCCACGCGGCTCGGTTTCACCTTCGGCGACGTACGGCAGTGGTTGCCGAAGGCGGTCGCGGAGACGCTGGGGAAGGACGACTGACATGCAGTACCGCACACTGGGCGGCCTGCGCGTGAGCGCGATCGGGCTCGGCGCCATGCCGCTGTCCATCGAGGGCCGCCCGGACGAGGCACGGGCTCTGGCCACCGTGCACGCCGCGCTCGACGCGGGCGTGACGCTGCTGGACACGGCGGACTCCTATCACCTGCCCGGCGCCGGGCCCGGCCACAACGAGCACCTGCTCGCCCGCGCTCTCGCGACGTACGGCGGTGACACGGCGGACGTGCTGGTGACCACGAAGGGCGGGCGTGGCAGACCATCCCCCAGAGCATCAAAGCCTGGGGGGACCCCCATCGGCAGCTGGACGGTGACGGGCTCTGCGCGGCACCTCAAGGCGGCCGCCGAGGCCTCGCTGAAGCGACTCCGGGTGGAGGCGATCGGCCTCTATCAGCTGCACAAGCCGGACCCCGCCGTCCCCTTCGAGGAGTCCGTCGGCGCCCTGCGCGAGCTGCTCGACGAGGGCAAGATCCGGCTGGCGGGCGTCTCCAACACGGACACCGGTCAGATCCGCCGGGCCCGCGCGATCCTCGGGGACCGGCTGGTCTCGGTGCAGAACCAGTACTCGCCGGCCGTACGGGACAGCGAGGCGGAGCTGCGGCTCTGCGCCGGGCTGGGGCTGGCGTTCCTGCCGTGGAGCCCACTCGGCGGCATCTCGCGCAGCTCGCTGGACGGGCCGTCCAGGCTGGCGGGGACCGACCGCTTCGGCGCGTTCCATACCGTGGCGAAAGAGCGCGGGGTCAGTCCCCAACAGGTGTGTCTGGCCTGGCTGTTGGCCAAGTCGCTGACGGTGATCCCGATTCCCGGGGCGAGCCGGCCGGAGACGATCAGGGACTCGGCGGCAGCGGCGGACCTGGTGCTGAGCACGGAGGAACTGGCCCGGCTGGACGCGGCCTTCTAGGGCACTGGATCCGCCTCGTCCTCCATGTCCCCTATGTCCTCCATCTCCGCCCCGTCCGCCTCGCCGACGCCCCCTACGCCGAGCAGGCGGCGGGTCAGGTGGTCACGGTCGGAGAGGAGCTCGTCGAGGGCGGTGCGGACGTCCTCCGGCTGGGTGGACTCGGCTTCGCGTTCGGCCGAGATCAGCACGGAGCGCCGTACCAGCTCCTTGGTGAAGGAGGCGGTCGTGCCCTCCGTGCGGGCCACCACCTCGTCCGCGATCTCCTGGCCGAGGCCGAGGCCGGAGCCGTACAGGCCGAGGAGGCGGGCGCGGCTCTCCGCGTCCGGGAGGGGGATCTCCACGGCCAGGTCGACGCGGCCGGGGCGCTGGACGAGGGCCGGTTCGAGGAGGTCGGCGCGGTTGGTGGTGAGGAGGAAGGCGACGTCGGCGTCGTCGCCGAGGCCGTCCATCTCGTTCAGCACCTGGAAGAGCAGGGGCTGTTCGCCGCCGCCGTAGTCCCGGGCCTCGGCGATCAGGTCGCAGTCCTCCAGGACGACGAGGGCGGGCTGGAGCATCCGGGCCAGGGCGCAGGCCGGGCCGATGGCCTCGATGCTGGTGCCGGAGAGGATCACGATCGTGAACTCGGGGAGGTGCGAGAGGAGATAGCGGATCGTGTGGGTCTTGCCGGTGCCGGGCGGGCCGTACAGCAGCAGTCCACGGCGCAGGTGCTGGCCGGCCGCGCGCAGCTGCTCGCGGCGCCGGGCGACGCCCACCACCTGGCGTTCCACACGCTCCAGGAGACCGTCGGGCAGCACGATGTCGTCGCGGGTCAGGCCGGGGCGGCGGTGGAAGCGGAACGGGCCGAGGCCGTGGCCGAACTCGGAGCCCTCGAAGGAGAGGACCTGGCCGCGGAAGACGTTGTGGGCGCGGATCAGCGCGTCGATCTCCTCCAGCAGCCGGTTGGCGAACTCCGTCTCCTGGGCCAGGACTTCGATCTCGACCTTGTTGCGCCCGTACTCGTCGCGCGGTCCGCGCAGCAGCACCGCGAACCACGCGTCGTCCTCCTGGCCGAGGTAGAACCCGCAGGAGACGCAGGCAAGCTCCTCGTCGGGCGACACGGGCAGGTGGGCGTAGTCGACGGCACCGAGCACAAACCGGTCGTAGCGGTCGGCCGAGTCGAGGATGTCGCCGAGGGTGAGGTCGCCGTGGTGCTGGCCGCCGCGCATGCCGACCAGCTCGTAGGAGCAGCCGTTCGCGGAGAACCAGCGCTCCAGGGCGAGATGGACGTTGGGCAGGTCGTAGGGCGCGTAGGCCGCCTTGACCACCGGACGGTCGGTGGGCGGGGAGCCGAGGTGGTCGCGCAGCCGCTTGCTGAGGTCGCGGTCGCCGTCCCGGCCCTTGCCGCGCGGCCGGGCCACGGCCATCAGGAACTCGGTGAACAACTCGTTGACCTGGTCGAGGGAGAGGGGTGACGCCTCCCGCTCCGCTCCGTACCGGGCCTTGTACTCGTCCGAGCTGACGATCTCCACCTCGTGCGACTCCCCCATGCCCGCCTCCGTATGCGCCGACGTCGAGACCCAGCGTGGGGCCGGACGCAAGGACGGGTCAAAGGAATTGGGGCGAGTGTCCGCAAACGGCCGACAAAGAGACAGCAAGAGGCGGTCGGTCCGCGACCGGCACGGCGCCGGTGAGGCGAGTATGTCGAGCAGCGGCTCGCGGGCGTGATGGTGGGCGGGAGCCGATGATCGAGCGCAGGTCGGCGGCGATCTCGGCGACGGGCTTGCCGGCCTCGCGGACCGCCGAGTCGTGGATCATCCGGCCGAACAGGCCGGGCGGCCAGGCCTACGGGGGAGGGCCTGACCGCCCGGCGGTCGAGGGGGGGCGGGACCATCACGGGCCCGCCCGGCGCAGCGGCTACGCCTTCGCGAGTTCCTTCTCCTCGCCCGCGCGCGGCTCGGGCATGTCGGTGGTGTCGTCCGGTGCTGCGCCGTGACCGTCGTCCAGCAGCGTCGTCTCGTCGAACGGGAGCCGGCCGGAGAGCACCTCGTTCATGCGCTCCTTGTCGATCTCCTTGGTCCAGGTGCCGATCAGGACCGTGGCGACGGCGTTGCCCGCGAAGTTGGTCAGGGCGCGGGCCTCGCTCATGAAGCGGTCGATGCCGACGATGAGGCCGATGCCGTCCACCAGGGCGGGCTTGTGCGACTGCAGACCGCCGGCCAGCGTCGCCAGCCCGGCGCCGGTGACACCGGCCGCGCCCTTGGACGCGACCAGCAGGAACAGCAGCAGCGGGATCTGCTCGCCGATCGACATCGGCGTCCCCATGGCGTCGGCGATGAAGAGGGACGCCATGGTCATGTAGATCATCGTGCCGTCGAGGTTGAAGGAGTAGCCGGTCGGGACGGTGATGCCGACCACCGGCTTGCTGACGCCCACGTGCTCCATCTTCGCGATCAGCCGCGGCAGCGCGGACTCGGAGGAGGAGGTGGACAGGATCAGCAGGAACTCGCGGCCCAGGTACTTGAACAGCGTGAGGATGTTCAGGCCGGACACGATCCGCAGCAGCGCGGCGAGCACGATGAAGACGAAGAGGAAGCAGGTGACGTAGAAGCCCAGCATCAGGACGGCGAGGCTCTTGAGCGCGTCCAGACCGGCGGACCCGGTGACGGCGGCGATGGCACCGAAGGCACCGATCGGCGCGGCCCACATGATCATGGCGAGGATGCGGAAGACCAGGCGCTGGATGTGCTCCACGGCGTGCAGGATCGGCTGTCCCGCCGGGCCCATGGCCTGCAGGGCGAACCCGGCGAGCAGGGCGATCAGCAGCGTCTGGAGGACCTCACCGCCGGTGAAGGCGGAGACGATCGTGGTCGGGATGATGCCCAGCAGGAACTCGGTGGTGTCCTTGGCCTCGGCGTCGACCTGCGCGTGACCGGTCTCCCTGATCGCGTCGGTCACCGCGAGGCCCGTCCCGGGCTCCACGATGTTGCCGACGACCAGGCCGATGGCGAGGGCCACCAGCGACATCACCGTGAAGTAGATCAGGGCGATGCCGCCCACCGCGCCGACCTTGGCGGCCTTCCGCACCGAACCGATCCCGAGCACGATCGTGCAGAAGATGATCGGCGAGATCATCATCTTGATCAGGTTCACAAAGCCGGTGCCTATCGGCTTCAGGTCGACGGCGAAGTCGGGCGCGGCCAGGCCTACGACGATGCCGAGCGCGACCGCGATGATCACCGCGATGTAGAGATAGTGGGTGCGGTCCCGCTTGGCGGGCTTGGCAGGTGCCGTATCGGCTGTACTGGTCACGACTGCCCTCCTTGACGACGTCATCGGCATCACCGGCGTGCGGCTCACGTCCGGGGGATCTGGAGCTTGGAAAGTCCGGGAGACGCACTCCCGCGATGCGGTGACTATCTCCCGGCCTGTGAGGGCGGTCACCCTTCCGTTCATTTAGTTCGTACTTAACGTGGGGGGCACACTGACGACATGCGCATCCGTATCCCGCGACCCCGCAGCCTGGCCGGTCAGCTGTTCGCCATGCAGGCCGTGCTCATCGCGGTGCTCGTTGCCGGATACGCGCTGTTCACGTACGTCAGCGACCGCAACCAGGCCGAGGGCGCCGCGGGCCGCCAGGCCATGGCCGTGGCACGGGCGGTCGCCGACGCACCCTCCACGCGGGAGGCGATCCGCACCTCCGATCCCACGGCCGCCCTCCAGCCGTACGCGCTGCGCGTCATGCGGGACACGGAGGTCGACTTCGTCACGATCATGAATCCCCGCGGCATCCGCTGGACCCACCCCAACGAGAACGAGATAGGCCAGCGCTTCCTCGGCCATATCGAGCCGGCGCTGAAGGGCGAGTCGTTCACCGAGACGTACACCGGCACGCTCGGCCCGTCGGTCCGCGCGGTCACCCCGGTCGAGGACGGGGGGAAGGTCGTCGGCCTGGTCAGCGCCGGCATCCGGGTCGAGGCGATCAGCGAACGCGTCCAGGGCCAGCTGACCGCCCTGCTCGGGGTCGCCGGCGGCGCCCTCGCGCTCGGCGCGGTCGGCACGTATGTCATCAACGCCCGGCTGCGCCGCCACACCCACGGCATGAACGCGGCCGAGCTCAGCCGTATGCACGACTACCATCAGGCCGCGCTGCACGCCGTACGCGAGGGACTGCTGATGCTCGACGGGCAGTACCGGATCGCGCTGATCAACGACGGAGGGCGGGAGCTGCTCGGGGTGACCGAGGATGTCGTGGGCAGATCGGTGGCCGAGATCGGACTGCCGGCGCCGCTGACGGGGGCGCTGCTGGCGTCGGAGCCACGGGTGGACGAGGTGCATCTGACGGCGGACCGGGTGCTGGTGGTGAACACCTCACCGGTGTCGGGCGGTGAGCGGCGGGGGACGGTCGTGACGTTGCGGGACGTGACCGAGCTCCAGTCGCTGATGGGCGAGCTGGACTCGGAGCGGGGCTTCACCCAGGCGCTGCGCTCCCAGGCGCACGAGGCGGCGAACCGGCTGCACACGGTCGTGTCGCTGATCGAGCTGGGGCGGGCCGAGGAGGCGGTCGACTTCGCGACCGCCGAGCTGGAACTGGCGCAGGCGCTGACGGACCAGGTGGTGGCGGCAGTGGGCGAACCGGTCCTGGCCGCGCTGCTGCTCGGCAAGACCGCGCAGGCCAACGAGCGCGGTGTGGAGCTGGTCGTGACTCAGGACAGCCGGCTGGACGACGGGCTGCTGCCGGAGAGCCTGCCGGCCCGGGACCTGGTGACGATCCTGGGCAACCTGATCGACAACGCGGTGGACGCGGCCCAGGGCAGCGTGCCGGCCCGGGTGACCGTGTCGGCGGTCGCGGAGAGCGGTGAGCTGGTGTTGCGGGTGTCGGACACCGGGGCGGGAGTGGACCCGGAGCACGCGGAGGCGGTGTTCCAGCGCGGGTTCTCCACCAAGCCGGCCGGGCCGGGCGGACGCGGCCTGGGCCTGGCCCTGGTACGGCAGGCGGTGCACCGGCATGCCGGGTCGCTGTCGGTGGCGGAGGCCGACGGGGGCGGGGCGGAGTTCGAGGTGCGGTTGCCGCTGCGGGAGCGGTCCGCCGCGGGCGGGGCGGCGTCGGGAGGCCGGGCATGACACTTCAGGAGCCGATCCGCGTCCTGGTCGTGGAGGACGATCCGGTCGCCGCCGACGCCCATGTGATGTACGTCGGCCGGGTGCCGGGCTTCGTCGCGGTCGGCAAGGCGCAAACGGGAGCGCAGGCACGGCGGGCGCTGGAGCGAACGCCGGTGGACCTGCTGCTGCTCGACCTGCACCTGCCGGACGTGCACGGACTGCAACTGGCTCGCTCGCTGCGGGCGGCGGGCTATCACGTGGACGTGATAGCGGTGACGTCGGCGCGGGATCTGGCGGTGGTGCGGGAGGGGGTGTCGCTGGGGGTCGTCCAGTACGTCCTGAAGCCGTTCACTTTCGCGACGCTGCGGGACCGTCTGGTGCGGTACGCCGAGTTCCGGGGTGCGGCGGGCGAGGCCAGCGGCCAGGACGAGGTCGACCGCGCGCTGGCGACCCTGCGGGCACCGACTCCGGCGGCGCTGCCGAAGGGGTTGAGCGCACCGACGCTGGAGCGGGTGACGGTGGCCCTGCGGGACTGCGCCGACGGGCTCACGGCGACGGGGGTCGCGGAAGCGGTGGGGATCTCGAGAATCACCGCTCGGCGGTACCTGGAGCATCTGGTGGATGCGGGCAGGGCCGTGCGGAGTCCACAGTACGGGGCCGTGGGGCGGCCGGAGTTGCAGTATCGGTGGGTCAAGGGGCAGTAGTCGTCGGGGGGTTGCGGGGCGGCCGGATCATAATCCGCCGCAGACGCATTGACCTGACTAGACCACTCCTCTTACGTTCACCGGGCAGCCATCCCGGCGCCACAACGAAGTGAGCCCGTAGGAGGTCATGCCCGTGCGCCCCGCCGCCGTCCTGCTCACCACCGCCCTCGCCCTCACCGCCGCCTCCCTCACCGCCTGCGGCAGCGGATCCGGCAGCGATCCGGACACCGTGAAGGTCTCCTTCAAGCAGTCCACGGACAACTCCATCAAGGTGATGGACACGTTCCTCGCGGACATCAAGAAGCAGTTCGAGAAGGAGAACCCCGGCAAGAAGGTCGAGCTCGTCCCGATCAAGGCCCCGGACTCGGAGTACTACACCAAGGTCCAGCAGATGCTCCGCTCCCCCAAGACGGCCCCCGACCTCGTCTACGAGGACACCTTCCTCATCAACTCCGACATCACCAGCGGCTACTTGAAGCCCCTCGACCCCTACCTCGCCAAGTGGAAGGACTGGAACCAGTTCATCGACACGGCGAAGGCCGCGGCCAAGGGCGAGGACGGGAAGACGTACGGTATCCCGGACGGCACCGACACCCGGGGCCTCTGGTTCGACAAGGGCATCTTCGAGAAGGCCGGCCTGCCCACCGACTGGCAGCCGAAGAACTGGGACGACGTTCTCGAAGCCGCCCGCACGATCAAGCAGAAGGTCCCCGGCGTCACCCCCCTCAACGTCTACACCGGCAAACCCGCCGGCGAGGCCGCCACCATGCAGGGCTTCCAGATGCTGCTCTACGGCACCAACGACGGGACGACGGACCCGCTCTACGACGACAAGTCCAAGAAGTGGATCGCCGGCGGCCAGGGCTTCAAGGACGCTCTCGCGTTCGTCGAGACGGTCTACAAGGAGAAGCTCGGCCCCGACGTCTCCGACGCCCTCGACCCCAACTTCGGCACCCGCGTCCGCGGCGAACTCCTCCCCCAGGGCAAACTCGGCATCAACCTCGACGGCTCCTGGCTCCCGCAGGACTGGCTGGAGGGCAGCGGGCATGAGTGGCCCGAGTGGTCCGAGAAGCTGGGCCTCGCCCACATGCCCACGCAGCACGGCCAGGCTCCCGGCAAGGTGAGCATGTCGGGCGGCTGGACCTGGGCGATCCCGGCCAAGGCGGCCAACCCCGACCTCGCCTTCAAGTTCATCGAGACGATGCAGACGAAGGCCAACGCCCAGAAGTGGTACATCGCCAACTCGGGCATCGCGGTCCGCAAGGACGTCGCGGCCGACCCGGCGTACGTACAGGCGCAGCCCGGCATCAAGTTCTTCACCGATCTGGTCGCCACCACCCACTACCGGCCCGCCTACCCGGCGTATCCGAAGGTCTCCACCGCGATCCAGGAGGCGATGGAGGGCGTGACGACGGGAGACGTGTCGGTCGAGGATGCGGCGAAGGCGTACGACGAGGAGCTGAAGTCGGCGACGGACAACCAGGTGATCGAGAAATGAGCCCACGCTCATGACGACCGCTCACGCCACCGGCCCCGGCCTCGCAAAGAGGCCGGATCCGGCCCCCTCACGTCCCACGCCGAAGCACCGCCCCCGCTCCCTCGCCCGCGCCCTCCCTCTCACCCCCGCCGTAGTCCTCCTGCTGCTCTTCCTGGCCGGCCCGATCGCGTACTGCGCCTACATCGCCTTCACCGACCTCCAGCTCACCGGCCAGGCCGAGGAGTCGTTCATCGGCTTCGAGAACTTCCGTACGGCGTTCGGGGACGAGGCATTCCTCAACGCGGTGTGGCTGACCCTCGTCTTCACGGTCGTCTCGGCGCTGATCGGCCAGAACACGCTGGGCCTGGCCCTGGCCGCACTGATGCAACGCGCCTCGAAACCCATACGCACGCTGGTCGGCGGCATCGTCATCACGGCGTGGGTACTCCCGGAGGTCGTCGCCGGCTTCCTCCTCTACGCTTTCTTCCGCCGCGAGGGCACCCTGAACGCCATCCTGGACTGGCTCCATCTCCCCTCGCAGAACTGGCTGTTCACGCTCCCGATCCTGGCGGTGTCGTTCGCGAACGTCTGGCGGGGCACGGCGTTCTCGATGCTGGTCTACTCGGCGGCGTTGAACGAGATCCCGAAGGAGATCACGGAGGCCGCCGAGGTCGACGGCGCCGGCGGCTGGCGCCGCATGTGGCACATCACCCTCCCGATGATTCGCCGCTCCATCGGCACGAACCTGATGCTGATCACCCTCCAGACCCTGTCCGTCTTCGGCTTGATCTGGGTGATGACGAGGGGCGGCCCGGGCGGCAAGAGCCAGACGCTGCCCCTCTTCATGTACGAGGAGGCCTTCCAGAAGAGCATGATCGGCTACGGCACCGCGGTCGCTCTGCTGCTTCTGGTGGTCGGCTCGTTGTTCTCGGTGGTCTACCTGCGCCTGCTGCGAACGGAGGTCTGACCCATGTCGCGCCGCACGCGCCACCGCCTGGCCGCCGACGCCGGCCTCCTGGTGGTGGCCGCCGCCTTCTCCCTCCCCCTGTTGTGGGTGGTCCTGTCCTCACTGGACACGAACGCGAACCTCCAGGTGAAGCTCCCGGACGGCCTCACGCTGGACAACTTCGACGCGGTCCTGACGCCGGACGTCACCTTCACGCCGCTGCTCAACAGCCTGCTCCTGTGCGGCGGCGGCACGCTGCTGACGGTGGCCTGCGCCGCCCTCGCCGCGTACCCGCTGTCACGCTTCCGGTCCCGCCTCAACCGCCCGTTCCTCCTGACGATCCTCTTCGCGACGAGCCTGCCCATCACGGCGATCATGGTCCCGGTGTACGCCCTGTTCGTGCAGGTGAACCTGATCGACACCATGCAGGGCACGATCTTCTTCTTCGCAGCCTCTCAACTGCCGTTCGCGATCTGGCTGATGAAGAACTTCATGGACGGCGTGCCGAAGGAACTGGAGGAGGCGGCCTGGACGGACGGGGCGTCCTCGCTTCAGTCGCTGGTGCGGATCGTGCTGCCGCTGATGGGGCCGGGGGTGGCGGTGGTGACGGTGTTCTCGTTCGTGATGATGTGGGGGAACTTCTTCGTCCCGTTCATGCTGCTGCTGACGCCGGATCAGATGCCGGCGGCGGTGAGCATCAACGAGTTCTTCGGGAACAAGGGGACTGTGGTGTACGGGCAGTTGGCCGCGTTCTCGATCATCTACTCGACGCCGGTGATTCTGCTGTACGTGCTGGTGGCACGGCGGTTGGGTGGGGGATTTGCGCTGGGTGGAGCGGTCAAGGGGTGAGAAGTTTCGGCACTCCTGTGATCACCCCTCCGGCAACACTCCCGCCCGGAACGGCTCCACGCCCACAACCCGCCGCACCTTCACCGGCTCGATCAGCAGCATCACCCGCCGCTCCCCCGGCAGCAGCCACGGATACCGCTCCTCCCCGATGTACTTCCGCGTCAGCCGGTCCATCGACCGCTGCGCCTCCTCCCCCTCCACGAACCGCACCACCCGCCCCCGGATCTCCACCCGGTCGTACGGGTTCCCGGGGTCGTGGTGGGACAGCGAAACGTTGGGATTGCGCCGCAGGTTCTCCTCCTTCACGCGGCCGATCGCGGTGTTGACCATGACGTACTCACCTTCGAGGTCCACCCACATGGGCGACACCTGCGGCGCCCCGTCGGGGCCGACGGTCGCCAGGTGCCAGAAGTTCGGGGCCAGCAGACGCTCCCGCACATGCCCCTCGACCTTGCCGTTCACCTCGTACACGGGACACTCTCCTCCCGGGCAGCCCCTCGCGGGCCACCCGGAGCCATCCTCGCGATCACCCGCTCCGCCCCGACAGACGATCTTCGGCCAGCCCGAACCCACGACCGAAACCGTATTTTCCTACAATCCGTGATCCTGGCCGAACAGACCGTAGTCACCGCACCCGCACACCCCTAGCTTGTGCCCGTGCGCCGACCCCCAGCCCTACCGAACCAGCCCGGTCCCCCCTTCAACGCCCCCGCCGCCCGCCGGCTCCGTGCCGCCCTCGGCATGGGGCCCGAACACGTCGCCTACGACCTGCGTGCCTCGTACGGCCTGCCGTACGTCACCCCGGACCTCGTCATCGCCTGGGAACGCGGGACCGCCACCCCCAGCAGCCCCGAACTCACCGCCCTCGCAGGCGTGTTGTGGTGCTCGCCGGCTGAACTCATCGGCAGACCACGGACGCTGCGCGAGCACCGCATCTCCCGCGGGCTCGCCCCGGAGGACGTCGCCCGCGGCGTCGGGCTCGAACTCCTCGCCTATCTGCGGATGGAGGAGGACGGCGAGTGGCGCGGCACCGAACGGCAGACCACCGCCCTGGCCGGTCTCCTCGACCTCGGCCTGCCGGACTTCGTCACCGTCACCGGCCGCGAGGCCAAGCTCGCCGACCTGCTGCGCAGTGCCGTGACCACGCGCTGGCAGGCGTACGTCCGTCCGGTGGGCAAGATCGCGCCCCTGGACCGGGGCGTGCTGGAGGTCACCCTTCAGCAGCTGCACCAGGACTACCAGGGGCAGATGGTCGCCACCCTCAGCTGGGGCGGCGGCAGCGGTGACGCCGGTGACAATGGACGCGACTTCCTCGACCGGATCGTCGAGCACTTCTGGTCGACGGTCGGGAGAAGCACGCCACAGCAGTACTAGGGTCCGTCTTCAAACGGATCTTGCCCAGAGCAGGAGCGACGCGAGTGTGACCGCTGCTTCGTAGGAGGTGGCGGTCTTCTCGTATCTGGTG
>NZ_JBHXVG010000072.1:0-20515 GCF_042672405.1 Streptomyces sp. NPDC127197
GTTCGAGCTTGTGTAGCAGCAACTTGCTCCAGCGGGTTAATAGGCGTGCCCGATCGGTCGGGTAGTCGCGGATCACAGCAACTGCGGCTGCAGTACTAAGAAGTCATTTCATTTGGCGAGTCGGCTGTGGCAGACGAGGTTTCTGCACTCTTCCCCGAAGACGCCGCCAACCAAGTGTCGGATGCCGTGGGCGGCGGAGTTCAGTCGCTTTCCCGGTAGTTCATGAACCAGTGGGTGTCGAAATAGCGGGCCATCGTGTACGGGTGGTGCGGGTCGGTGAGGATGCGGCAGACGAACTCCGCGGCCTGGCAGTCGAAGGGCATGTCCTCGCCGTCGAAGGACCGGACCACGACGGGCCAACGGTCGGGGTCGTCGCCGTCGGCCCTCCAGCAGTACAGGTTCTCGTGCTCCGTGCCCGCCCAGATGAGCAGACCGTCCTCCCTGCAAACCGTCCACGGCTCCTGGTACAGGTCCAGGAATCCGTCGAAGGCTCCCTCACCGAACGTCTCGACCATGCCCTTGTAGTCGCTCGGCAGCGTGGTGCCCAGGCGCGACTCCACCTCCGCCCAGTCCACGTCCGGCCGCTGGGCGGGCTGTGTCCAGCCGGTGATCCGTATGAGCCGCTCCACCCAGTCGACGTCCTCGTCCGGAGCGACCGCCAAGGGTTCCGGCACCTCCCGGTGAGCGACCACCAGCACCGGCCGCTCGACCCCCTCGGCGTCCCGCGCCGTACCCGTGCCGACCCACTGATCCCCGTACGCCCACGCCCGTATCGTCACGGCCCGGTCCTCGAAGGGGACGAGGAGAGCCGCGCCCCTGGACTCGTCGACCGTCGGGTCGGTGAAGCCGTCGAGGACGAGGGTGCGCGGGGCGCCGTACCTGCTGCCGAGCAGGTCGGTCAGGTCCTGCGGGTCCAGGTCGCCGGGCAGGTACATGTAGCCGTTCCCCGGGCCGAGTCGGGCCAGCAGGTCGTTGACGAACGCGTGCGTGAGCTCCATGGCGGACAGTGAAGCGCACCGCACTGACAACGGACGTACTCACAGACGTATCTGACGTCAGACCGAGAGGTGTTGGACCCCACCCGAGGAGACCGCTACTGGACATAGCCATTGTCAACGGGATCGCGGATTTGCTCATCCGCTGCTAATGAGCCGCCTTCATTGCTAACGAAGTCGCGGATCCTGATATGTAGGCGATTCTGTCAAGGTCGCAGGGGGTTCCGGACCCGCTGGCGCGGGCCTGGGGGTGGTGCTGTGGGACCGGCGGGAGGCCGGTGGCGTGTCGTGCGTCGACGCGCGGTCAGCCTGATATTCGCGGGTTGAGTACCGCATGACCGGATGTTCGTCGGGGACGGAGCCTCCGGTCTAGAAACGAGCGTGGCCCACCAGGGGCTGCTCATAGGATCCGCGGGCATCGTCCCTCGCGCTGAACACGTCCGGTCTCCCGCCGGCCGTTCTGTGGACCCCGGCGGGGTCAGTCCTCCATCACCGCCAAACTCCAACACCAGCCCGCCAGTTCACGGGCCACCGCCACGGCGGCGACATTCGTGTTCTTCTTCCGGACCAGGAAGTTCTCCCATCGCTGGTGCAGGCGCCGGTTGCCCAGGTCGGCGCGCAGGCGGACGTGGCGGGGCGTCAACTCCATGCGGCGGCGCAGGGTCGCACCCGGGCCCCGGTAGGGCTTGTAGTGCTGCCAGGACGCCTCGACCAGCAGTCGGCGGGCGTGGCTGTTGCCGGTCTTGGTGATCGGCCCGAGGGTCCGGTTGGGGCCGGAGGAGTGCTCGCTGGGCACCAACCCGAGGCAGGCGCCGATGGTCGCGCCGGTGAACCGCTGCCAGTCGCCGACCTCGACGGCCAGGCCGAGCGCGGACAGCGTGTCGATGCCGCGCAGGCAGGCCAGCCGGAGCACCACCGGGGACCATTCGGGACGGGCGGCCGTGGTGGTGATGCGCGCATCAAAGCGGTCGCGCATCGTCTCCAGGGTCAGGACCTCCTCCAGCCCGTTGTCGAAGGCGAACTGGGTGTCCGTGTCGGTGAACCGCTGCTTGCGCAGCCATTCGTGGTGGATGTACGTCCAGCCCGATCCGCCGCGCCAGACGCGGCCCTGCCGCAGCAGGAGTTTGGAGACCCGGTTGCGGGCCCGGGCCAGGTCCCGGCGCACGTCATCGCGACCGCGCACCAGATCGCGGGCGGCCTCCTCGGCGAGTGTTGGCACCCGGACCTCGGGCAGCTCGTCCATCCGCAGCAGCTTGGCGAGCCGCTTCGCGTCCCGCTTATCGGTCTTGATCCGGTCGCCTGCGGGCCGCTCCATCTTCGACGGGGCCGCCACCACACAGCGGACGCCCATCCCGTCCAGGGCCCGGGCCAGGGCGAACCCGGTCGGCCCGGCCTCATAGGCCACCGCGGCCGGCTGCGGCAGCGTGGCCACCCACACCAGCACGTTGTGCGTCTCGGCATCGAGCCGCTCGCTGTAGACCTCGCCCGTCTCGCCGTCCAGAGCCCATGCCGTCGTGGTGCGGGCGTGGACATCCAGCCCGACCGAAGTACGCTCGGAAAACATCCGGTGCCTCCCGGGAATTGCGGCACTACCCGCCACCGTGCTCACCGGTGGGCAACCCGCGTCAACTTCCCAGCGGGGCATCGGTCCTCGGCGCGGCAGCCGCCCTGTCCAACCGACTCAGGACGGCTGCTTCATACGGTCTAGACCGGTGGCTGCCTCGATGATCCGGGTGTCGACTGAGGTCAGGATGTGCCCCCCGTACCAGCCGTCGATGGACACGAGCGTCGTCGTGTCCCGGCCCGTATCACCGTGGCACGGGTCTGGACGTGGCGCTTCGGACTCATGTAGCCCCCTTCACCTGCTTGGTACTGCATGGCGGGGGTGAAGAGATCATGCACCTGATTCGGTCACAGCGGTAAGGGTGTGACCGGCTCTGACTTCCGTGCAGGCTGAGGCCATCGCGGGTCAGGCAATCGGCCAGGCAGGCGGGACCCTACAGCTTCCAGGCACGCAGCTGGTCTGCGACGTCCTGCACTCGGATACGGGTGTCGCGGATCTTGCGGACGAGGTCGGAGAGGGCGCCGTAGGGGGGATCGATGCCTTCGCCGGACTGGTCCATGTACTGGGCGGCGATGAACGCGGCGTACAGGCTGTTGCGGTGCGGGAGAGGCTCCAGGCGCACGATGGTGTGCATCAGGGCAGCCGCACGCCAGGCCGGGTCCGGGTCGGCCGCAGCGAGAGTGGGGAGCCGAGTCTTGTGGCGGGCGACGGCGGCCACCAGCGCGGAGTAGTCCGAGACGGTGAGGTCGTCATGACCGAGCGCGGTCTCCTGGACATCGAGGAGCCAGGAGACGTCGATGTAGAGGTGCATCAGGCGGCAGCGGCTCCGTCGCTGCGCTGGGCGGGCGGTACCTCGTCGGGGAAGGCCTGGTCGAACTCGTCGCGCAGCCGGTCGGCCCATCCGGTGGCGCCAGCGATGAACTGCTTGCGCTGCATCTCGCGGACGCCGAGGTCGTGGAGGTACTGCTTGAGGCTCTTGCCCTCGGCAGCGGCCGCGGCCCGTACGCCCTCGAGCTCTTCGTCGGTAAACGACACGTTCAGGGATGGCATGCACCCGATGGTACCTAGTAGGTGCCTGTCGCGCGAGCGTTCAGCGGCGGGCTCGCTGGTGGTGGCGGGCTCGTCGGAGAGGGCCGTGTCCGGCTCGTACCAGCGGTAGGTCCCGCCCCGAGCCGCGGTGAACCCGGAACCGGAGGGCGCGGTCAAGCTCTGTTGGCGTCGGCGGACGGTGAGCGCCATGAGGTGCTGGGGATGCCGTACACAGGGACCGCACCCTTGTGGGACTCGTACCGGCCGGAGTCACGGACGGCTTCGAGCTCCTGCTGCGTCTGGGACGGCTTCTCGCTGTATCGACCGCGGGGGCCTCCGTTGACGACGTTGCCGGCGGGGTTGACGAGGTGCCATGCCGCCACGACGGCCAGCGGCGTCACGCGCGCGTTGATGCCGAGGTTGCCGTCGGCGTTGCGGTAGGCGGCGACCTTGCACTGCCGCGCGGCCTCGAGCCCGTCACCGAAGAAGAGTTCCAGGTTGCTGATCGCCCAGCCTTCCAGGCGGGTGGCCAGGCCGGGGCCGTCGTAGACGAAGGTCAGATCCCCTCGGGCGGGGAGATTGACGGTGTCGTGCTCGGAGTCGGTGCGCATCATGCCGCCTCACGGAAAGTGGCTTGCCACTATTGCGCACAAGGACGGCTGCGCCGTTGCCAACGGTTTCGGTGACGGCCTGCCACAGGTGGTCACCTACGCGGGCGGAGACGGCTCCCACGAAGATTCCGGGAACGACGGACAACCCCCGCGCGGGCGGGGACCACTCCCGCCACCCCTTCATCGGGGTATCAGTCAGCGGACAACCCCCGCGCGCGGGGGTAGTCCCCCGGCAGTCTTGTGCAGCTCCTCTTCCTTCACATCGTCCCCGCTCACGCGGGGGTGGTCCGATCTTCGGCTCGATGGTGTTGTATCGGACCCGGTCTTCCCCGCCAGCGTGGCTGCGCCATCCACATCACGTCGATGCCGCGCCGGACCACCACGCCTATGAGGCCGGGCAGCAGCACCGCGCCGCCAGGGCCCATGAGCAGATCGGCGAGCGCCTCGGTGGCGTTGTCGCCCCCCACGCTTTCCGTGGTGACGGCGGCCTGCCCACCACCCGCGTTGGTGAGCATCACCGCCATGTGCGTACAGTCCTCATTCCGCTGCCACGGGGGAATCTTCCACTCGAAGGTAGTGCGCTCATCTTGCCCAAGCAGCACGGCAGTTGATGCCACCGCCGCGCGCTGGCGGACAGCGTGTAGTCCGCCGCTGCTCAGCAGCCATCACCGGGATCGGCCGACCGCATACCGGCCCGCTGCGCCGAGCGAAGCTCCGACATGGAGACCGGGAGCAGGCCCAGATGTTGGGCCCGTTCTCCGGGTGGCCAGCGTGCCGGGCGCTTCAGTCGCGGTCCTCGTCCTCGGCGTACGGCTCGGCCAGGCGCAGCCCGAGGTCGTCCAGCCAGTCCTGGACCCATGCCCGCAGCTCGGTGATCTGCCCGGGGCTCATGTCGTACGCGGCGTACTCGTAGTCGGAGGTGAAGTCGACCGCTTCGAGCCGGCCGTGCAGTTCTTCCAGGTCGAACTCCTCGTCGTGTTGCGCGCCCAGACGCTCGAGTTCCCCGATCGTGTACAGCTCGCGGGCACTGAAGACGTCGATGACGTCGCGAGGGAAGCCACGGTCGTGCAGAGCGCGGACCTTCAGTCCAACGGCGTCGTCCCGGGACAGCGTGGGCCCGGCGTCCGTCTGCGCGGGAGGCCTGTGGAAGATCTCTTTGAGAATGTCCAGCTCGCAGGCTTCGCCGGTTGCCGCGTCGGTGGCGAGCAGACGGGCCATGCGCGGGGCGACCTCGACGACGCGGATCCCCCAGCCCTTGCCCTCCAGGCCGGCAGCAACGACGCCAGTGATCTCGTTCATGCCCTCAGGTGCGTCGGTAGCCAGGTCCAGGTCCTGGCTGGTGCGGCTGACCAGATCGTGGGCCTGGATCGCGTAGCCGCCGGCCAGCACCAGCCGGTAAGCATGGCCGCTGTCCAGGGCATCGCTCAGCAAGCGCCGGTGCAGTTCCGGGAGTCTCATGCCGCGGCGACGGCCACCAACTCGGGAAAACGCTGCTCCCAGCACGTGCGCACCGGCTTGCCCACGGCGATCCGCAGCCGCGGCCAGTGCCTCACGAGCAGCTCGGCATTGAGGTAGCAGGTGAGGTCCTCGCGCAGGCCGTTCGTAAGCACGATGCGGTACAGGCCCAGCAGCAGCTTCTCGTCGCTCAACTCGAAGCGCCTTAGCCCCGACCACGCCAGATGCAGAGGCAGCTCCACCGTCCCGGTCGCGGGTCCGGACAGTTCCTCGAGATGTGCGGGCAGACGCTCGGCCATATGGGCCCAGCGGGAAGCGGCAGCACGGTGCACGGTCACGGCTTCAGTATGGCCCCTGACAGCAGGACGCATCGCCCATCGTGGCTTCGGGCCACTCACATGCGGCCTGGGCTACGCCGCGTCCACCAACACCCCGTCTGCGGCCGTACGCGCCGCGGCCCTGCGCTGGCGGGCAGCGTGCAGTTCGCCCAGACGCCGGCGGAGGAGGAATTCGGCGGTACGGTGGCCCGCCGCGTCCGCAGCCTCGTCGGCAGCCCTTTCGACGCCCCAACTCCGGCGCCGAAGGGCTGCCTCGTACGCGGCGTCAGCCTCCGCCACCGCCTCCTGCGACCCCAGCAGTCGGCGCAGTGCGGCCGCGCGCCGCTGGTCCCGGATCTGCTGCGCTACCTGCGGCGCGGTGAACGCCGCCCAAGCCGGATCGACGTCCAGCGCGGACGGATCGGTGACGCTCACCTCGTCGTAGTACGACAGCCACTCCCCGCCCGACAGCCTGCACCCATCGCCACGCTCGGGTCCCTTGACCGCCTCGGCAATGAGGAGCTCTTCGCGGGTGTCGCAGCCGTCATCCGGGTTCGCACCCGCGTTCCAGTGCTTGAAGTCGTCGCGATCGTACGTGCCCTCGTATTCGGGGTGACGCGGATGCTGTGTAGGGACCACCCCCGCAGGCGCGGGGAGCAGGCGAGACTGTCGAGGCCGGGGAAGTGCTCATGGGGACCATCCCCGCGGGCGCGGGGAGCAGGCGATGTAGCGACCCCGGCGGGCACATCCTTCGGGACCATCCCCGCGGGCGCGGGGAGCAGGAGCGTGCGCAGGCCATCGCCGGGCCCAACAAGGGATCATCCCCGCGGGCGCGGGGATGGTCCCAGCCACCGCAACCCCTCCCTAACCCCAGGCCACTGCTCCCCGCACCCGCGGGGATAACCCCGACGACCCGGCGGGCTGCTCGATGGGGTGGTCGCTTGGGTCACGGCCGCTTCCTACTGGCGTCCGATGGTCATGAGCGAGCTGCGGGCGCCGCTCGCCAGCTGCAGGGCACGCCGCACCAGGCCGGCGCCGAAGATGCGCTCCGCACCCTCCCGCCCGAGGCCGTTGACGACGGACGTGATCAGGGTCGTTTCACCCTTCATGAGCTCGCCCCGGGCCGTGGCCCGCAGCTCTTGAAGCTCCTGCTCGCTTGGATCCTGCGCTCCGGACTGCTGCGCCGCACCGGCGTCGTGGTCCTGGTGGCGGCCGCCGCTCGCCGCTTCGCGGAGCCGGGTGAACGCCTCCTCAACCTTGCGCTGCACCGAGCGGCTGGTCGGGGCCTCCCAGTCACCGTCGAACCGCTCACCGCGGGCGCGGACCTGCTGGATGCGGTGACGGCGGGCCGCCTCCTGGCCACCACGCCACCGGGCGACGGCGTCGGCCCGCTTCTCGGGGGAGTCCAGGACCTTCTCCGCACCGGCCAGCAGCACGGCAAGCAGCCCCGACCCCCGACGCACCCGGGCCGCCTCGCCACGCAGGTGCAGCCAGCCCCGGATGTCGGTCACCGTCCATCCGGCATCCGCAACGTGCCGGGCCACCCAGGCGATCCGGGGCACCGAACAGCCGCGCAGCCAGTCCAGCTCCTGAGTCAGCTCCCGGGCCAGCTGGAACCTGCGTCCGACCTTGTTCATCTCCCGGCGGCCACCGGCCTTGGCCTTGGACTTCTTCGCGGTGGATGACTTGCTGCCCCCGCTTGCGAGCTCGCTCTCAGGGGGGAAGGAAGTACCACCCGCAGAAGATCCAGTAGAGGAACTACCCCCCATTGGGGTGCAACGCGTCCCACCGGAAACAGCCGTCACGGACGACCCGGAGGGGTTCTTCACGGAGGCCTTCGTCGAGGTCCTCGAGGACGTCTTCGAGCGCGACCGCCGCACCTTCCGAGCGGCCTTCTTCGCCAGCTTCCCCATCAACTCCCGACCCGCATCAGCGATCCCGACCATCACCCGCGTGTACGCAGGCGCGTCCTGGTCGTGCTGCCTCGTACGGATCCCCAGAGCCTCATCGAACTCCAACGGGATCACCCGGGCGAACTCCGAGGCCTGCGCTGGCTCGCCCCGCCTTCGCGTGCCCTTCACGATGTAGGCCAGCAGCCCTGTCTCCCGCAGCGCCGCCAGGTGGTACTCCACCATCCGCTCCGACAGACCCGTACGCCGCTGCAGGTAGCCCAGCCCTGGGAAGCACGGAGAAAGCTCCGCCAGCAGCTGGGCGACGTACACCGTCGTCGCGTTGAACGAGCGCAGCCCGGTGGAGCGGTGCCGCCGCGGCTGGTATAGCCCCGACCCCGCCACCCAGTGCACTGCCTGCAGCCAGCTGTAGCCGTCCGGTGCGACCCTGCCCGACGTTGTGGACAGCCACTGCTCCGCCTCCGGCACCCACAGCTCGGGCAGCACGGCGGCGTCGCCGATCGAGCCGTCGACAGAAGGACGCGGAGCGGGAACTGCCACGGCGGCCGTCGCTGCCACGGCGCCCACTAGGACTTCCCCAAGCGGCTGCCAGGAAGCGCCGGAGTAGCCCGCTCGCATGGCAGTCCGCCGGGTTGAGCGGGAAACTGTGACCAGAAAGACGCCACAAAATGCGCCAACCGGGCATGGATAGGCTGACAAAGGGCAGCACCTTGCTGCACCATGTACAACAGCTCCTTCGAGTTCGGAGGCGCACAAAAGCGCCTCGTGTCGAGGTGCTGGTTCTGGGAGAACCGAGATTGATCTGCTCGGCCGGCGGCAACCGGACGGCAATCCTTTCAGGGGGTCGGCAAACCCCCTGGTGGCAGATGGGGCGCCACAGCCCAGGTGACGGCAATCACCAGGGTGGCCGGGCGTCCCGGCGGCTCGAAGACCCGCTCAGCGGGCGCCGCCAAACGCGACTACACCATCTCGCCCCCTTCCGGGGCAGAGGTGCGCCCGCACGCGGACAGGTGCGGGAAGACAAAGAAGGCACCCGGCCGGAGCGACGCACGGGTCATCGTCATCGCTTCCACGGCGGGTGCCTTGGTGTGTGTCTGTCGGAGGGGCGGGGTACCCTGCTGCACGTCGAGGCCTTCCCTGGATAGGTCCTCGGCCACGGGATCCAGAGCGCCAACTCTGGGGTCCCACAGGGTCCGCGAGCGCTACCTCGCGGGCCCTTGCCTTTTCCATGGTTCTTTTGTCTGGGGATACCGTACCCCCCTGCAATCACACAGCGACAGCCCGGTATCGCTCGTGTCGCCAACACCCCACGGCCTCTAGACAGACCGCCAGAAGTCGATTCCTGAGGCACCGTCAATCACCAGTAACGAGCGAGTGGCACGACCGGAGCCGGGCGCCAGGTGGTGGAGCGCAGGACCGGTACCTGCGCCCCCGGGTCCCACGTCGTCGCCGAGCGCGACGGAGGCGAGCGTCTAGTGCTCACCATCAGCGATGAGCTTCAAGGCGTCCTGGCGAGGGTGGAGGCCGCCGAATTGACTGCGGCAGCACGGCATTGGGTCGAAGAGCGGGGGTCTGGTGATACCGACATGATCGGCGGCCTGCTGCACGAGTTGGCGGAACTCGCCCGCGGGGCACAGCGGCGCGGGGAACGGCTGTACTGCTGGATCTGCGTCTGATCAACCCGAGTTCCGCACTACCCAGAGAACTGACCCGTCGGGCTGTGCTGGTGGGACCGTCCCTCCAAAGGAGCGACACCGAAATGGCTTCACCGGCGGAACCTGGTCCCGGCATGATTCCCACCGTGCACGAGGATGAGAACCATCGCGGGCGAACGCGGTACACGCTGGCTGAGACGGAGCACGGGCATGCCTGGGGCGTCTGCGCCGAGGTGGAAGGGCTGTTCGGGGAACCCCGGCGCGGGACCTACGAGCTGTTCGGCTGGGTTCCACAGGCAGAAGTGCGCGGTTGGGTCGGCGACCGAGTGTGGCTGGTGCCGGACGACGAGACACTCGGCCCCTGGCTGCTGGAGGACGCGGAGAGCCCCTGGCAGCTCCTTGGGACAGACAGTCTCGTGCTCACCGGCCTGGACGACTACGAAGGTCCGCCCGAGGGACACAGGGGTCGCGTTCGCGTGCACGACGGGCACCGCTGGCTGGGCTCCTGCCGGGAATTCGCCCGCGTCCTGCCGGCCAAGCAGTCGGCGCCCCCGCTCGTCCTGCGGGGGCTCGCCCAGGGGGATCAGCTGCGGGCGGCACTGATGAAGGGCACCCGGCGGGCGCTGGACCTGGAGGAGGCCGCCCTGGAGATACAGGATGATCAGGGCGAGTTGCTCACCGAACGCCTGCTCTGGGCCAGGGTCAGCGCCTGGCGCCCATCCTCCTACGGGATGGACCTGATCGACCTGGAGCTCGACGGAGAGCTCTTCACGCCCCTCCCCGAATACGTCCGACCCATCTGGGAGCGGTGGCTCGCCGGGCCGCCGGACACCCACGGTGCCTGGGCCGGCCTCGACACCCGGTGCCGCGGGGCTTGGCTCGACCTCGTCCGAGAGCGGGCCTGCCGGCGCACCCACCGTGACCGGCCGGCCGGTCACGCCTACGAACTCGACGGCCGACACGTCACCGACGAACCGGGCCTCTACCTGGCGCTCGGGGAGGCGGTGAACGGTCCGGGCGGCTACTTCGGCGGCTGCCTGGCCGCCCTCGACGACTGCCTGCGCGGCAGCTTCGGCTACACCGCCCCCGCAACTCTGCTCTGGCGGGACGCCGTGACCGCACGCGAGCGCCTGTCCGAGGCCCTGGCGCCGGACGGCCAGCCCTACGATCTGTTCGGCGTGGTCCTCGATGTCCTGGCCCAGGGCAGCATGCACGTCACCTTGGCGTGAGCTGCGGTCCGCCTGCCGGGCATCGACGCTGTCCGAGGGTTCTGACTTTTGTGCGCCGTGTCATTGGCCGCGATGGCGTACGGTCCGCGAGTGTTACGGCTTGGAACCTGGTCAACCCACTTCACCACGAGGGATCTGCCCGAGTCGGTGGAACCGGCTGGCTACCTGCGCCTTCGCCCGACCGAGTGGGAGCGATGGCTGGATGACCTGGGCATTCCCGACGGCACGCCGTACCTTCTCTCGCCGAGCTTCGTCTACGACATCCAGCTGAACTCGTACTTCCATCGGGTGGACTTCCTGGAGGGCCCGCTCAACAGCCAGAACAACAGGGCGTCGGCCTTGGAGCGGTTCTTGAACTTCCTGCACTCGAACCGTGGCGGGAAGGGCTGGCGGGACGCCGCCGGGGCCGACCACCTCGCCTACCACGGTGATGGGGCTATTTGAATCTCCCCACCTGCAAGGAGACCAATCGCCAGAGAAAGCCCGTCCAGCAGACCTGCCCCGTCTGCGAGCACGAGTTCACCACCACCGCGGGCCGCAAGCGCATCTACTGCACCGAAGAGTGCCGCATCGCCGCCCGCACCAGCGAAGACATCCAGGAAAGGCGCACCTGCCCGGTCTGCGACGATCCCTTCGAAACCTTGAAGACCACCCGCCAGATCTACTGTTCACCGACCTGCCGCAAGGATGCGGAACGCAGACGCGACCAGGCTCGCGACGAAGACCGGGCCCGCCGGCTCGGCGAGGCCGCAAGCCTGCCCTCACTGCCGGAACTACCACCGCAGCCGAAACCCGTCAGCCGACCCTCCTCACGCCAATCGACCCTGGAAAGAGACCCGTTGGAGCCGACCGCGACCCGGAACTGTCCGCACTGCCAGCAGCCCGTCACCATCGTCGCGCTTCTGGCGACCCCGGAAGCCGCCCGCCCGTCCGTCCCCACGGCCATCCCCGACATCGTTCCGCTGCGAAGGACTCCGTGAGGTTCACTGACCGTCACTGATCACCGGGCCCGCCGACCTGACGGTCGGCGGGCCCACACCGTCAGGCCATCGAACGCAACCGGTCCAGTTCGCTGCCGATGGCATCCCGCAGCACATCGTGCTGCGGGCCGAGCATGAATCGCTCGTCACTCCACCGGTCACGCGGATACAGCCACACCGGCTTGCCCACCAGCTCGGCCGGCTCCCACCCGAACCGCGGCCAGACATGGGCATGCAAGAACGGGTCCGTGTTACCGAGGATCTCCAGATTGACCCGGCGGAAATCGGGGTCCAGGCGCTGGCAGGCCCGCTCAACCGCTTCCCCGAGCTGGTCCATGTCGGCCAGAAACGCCAACCGCTTGGCCCTCGGCAGGTCAGACAGTCGTTGGACACCGGGCTCGTCCGCGAGGAGAACTGAGTACCCGGGCAGGAACTGAACGTCGCCGATCACCGCGAAGCCAGACTCAAGCCGCCGCAGCACCGTGGGGTTCTCGCCTCGCAGAGCAGCCCCGATCCGGTCCATCCGCCAGTCACCGGTCATGGCCCGAGCCTAACCGCAGGTGATCAAGCCTCGCTCTTCGCTCCCCACCCTCCCCACACAGATCAAGGGCCAACCAAGTGAGGCGAGGAGCGACCCCGGCCGTTTTCAAGAATCGCCATCACGCTCAACTACGTCCACAACCTCGCCACCCATACGCAGGATCTGCCCATCACCGCCGCCACCACCTACAGCATCTGGAAGGCCATCGGCTTCGCCTCCTTCGTCCTCGGCTTCTTCCACAACGGCTCCGCCCGGCTCACCTGGACGGTGTGGGGCTCCGCCACCGTGATCATGGTGTGGATCGGAACCCCGGATCCCGGCCGCCAGGTCGCTGCCGGAGTCGCCCTCCTGGCCTGGGCCGTCCTCTCCGGCTTGGCGCTGCGCGGCCTGCGTCTCCGGCAACCCGCCTTCGTCCACGTCGACGTGCACAACGAGGCGCCGCCCCCTCCTCAGGTCGAGGTCCGCGCGGAGATCCACACACCGCAGCGGGAGGCGCCCCAGTACCTGTCCTACGTCCTGCCGTACCTGCCGCCGTCGCCGAACTGATGTCTGCCTGTCCGCCCTTCGGACCCCGCCACGCGGGTCCGGGGGCGGGCAGAGAGCCGGAACAGCCAACGCGCCGCGACTCCCCTCATCGTCACTCCGCCTGCCAGCCTGCCCGGAAGGGAATTCCTCGACCATGACCCTCGGCCCCGACACCGAGTCGTACGTGCTCGACTCCGCACGCGACGGCCAGCGCATCCTCGCCGGAATCAACGGCGACGCCGCCTACGCTGTCGAAACCCTCATCCGCGAGTACGTGGAGTTGCGCGACCGCGTCCAGCAACTCATGGACGGCCTGCCCCAGCACCACACCGACCTCGAACTGTGCCCCGCCTGCGACGCGTTGGCGCAGCCGTGCCCGTACCACGCCGGACGCGCCGAGGGCTGGATCGAGCTTTCCAAGGCGGTACGCCTCGTGGCGTGCGACGACTCCACCTACGCCACGCTCGTCCTGGAGCACGCCGACGCAGCCGGGGACGACGCATGACGGTCGCCACCGACACCACGCTCTCCACAGTCACGGCCGTGGACACGTCCCAGGACGACGCAGGCCACGACGTCGACGCCGCGATCACCGCCCCGGAGGCCGCGGGGCGCGAGGCTCTCGCCGCAGTACGCACTGGGAACCGAGAAGCCGCCCAGTGGATCATCGACGAGATGCTCCCCGGTGAGCGTGCTGACCTCGCCGGCCACCTTGAGGAGCTCCGCAAACTGCTCGGCCCGACCTGCGCCGAGTGCGGCGCACTCGCCGAGATCGGGACGTGCACCACCGATCCCTTCAGCGCCGAGTGCCGCTTCCTGTGCAGCCGCTGCACGGCCGCACGACGCACCCACTGAGCCTTTTCAGCGTTGCCGCTCCAGGGTGAGGACGGCGGCGGAGATTGACGACATTCGATTCGGGCTGCACCGGGCTCTGCGGAAGATCCGCCACGACTTCAGGCGTGCGACGCCGCGCTCGACCGGTGCCCGTGCCGCGGACAGCGCGCGGTTGACGGTTCGCTGGGTCGGCGTGAGGTCGCGGCCCGGCGGGCGTCTGAGGGGTGTCGTCACCCAGGCGCCGGCCCCCGTGCAGGCGCGGTCGGCGAGGACCGGGACGCCCTGGCGTTCGCGGATCCGGGTGATCCGGTGGGTGCGGGCCGCGGTCAGGTCGTGGGCGCGGCCGGGCAGTGCGGGCGAGATCCACAGCAGCCGTCCGGCCGGGTCGGTCACCGCCTGCACGTTCACTCCGTGTCGGCGGTGCTTGTGGGCGTAGTCGGCCCGGCTGTCGCCGACCCGGTCGCACTCCGCGAGCGTGCCGTCGAGCAGGACGTGATCGGGATCGGTCTCTCGCAGGACGCGCAGCAGGCCGGGTGCACGCCGGGAGAGGTGGTCGGTCACGGCGGTGGCGTAGGCGTGCGCGGTGCCGACGCAGATGCCGAAGCCGGCGGCGATCTGTGCGAGGGTGTCGTGCCTGCGGAGGTAGACCAGGCCGACGAGGGCCCGCTGGTGGGGCGGGAGCTTGCAGCGGCGGTCACCCTCACGGGTGACGATGAGCATCGTGACCCACTCGACCAGGGCGTGGGGCAGGTCGAGTGCGGCAGGATAGGGAACCAACGCGGCTCCTGAGCCGATGAGTTGAGATGTCGAACACCTCCCCCAACGGCACGGGAGCCTCGTGCGTTGCGCACCCCGGCGGCGTCACCCGACCGGTGGCCGCGCTGGAAGGCTCAACTGAGAGTGCCCGGCAGTAGGCGTCACTTCAGTCTGCGGGTGGTGGGGCGGCCATCCCAGCGGTAGAGCGGTGTGGCACGGCGGATGAGCATGCGGAGCATGACGATCGCGGCGGCCAGGTAGAGGTAGAAGTCCACGACCCGGTGGCGCTTCTCGGTGCAGCGCCGCAGCTTGCCGAAGCCGTTCATCCACGCATGGGTCCGCTCGATCACCCACCTCTTACCGGCCTGGACCGGGGCGGGCACGCCCTTGCGCGCGATCGTGCCGGTGAAGCCGAGCTCCGCCAGTGCGGCGCGGGTCTTGTCGCTGTCGTAGCCGCGGTCCAGGTTGACGTTGACCTGCTCGGGGAGCGGCCCGACTTGGGCCTTCGCGGCTTCCAGGGTCGGCACCAGCAGGGGCGAGTCGTGCCGGTTGGCCGCGGCGGAGACCAGGCCGAGCGGGACACCGCGGGCCTCGGAGGCCACCGAGCGCTTCAGGCCCTGCTTGCCCCGGTCCACCGGGGAGCGCCCGGCCGCCTCGCCGCCGCAGGGCGCCTTGGTGATGCAGCCATCCGCGGACAGCTCGCCGAGCTCCAGGCCGATCATGCGGTCGTACGCCTGCAGCGCCAGCGCGTGGACCTGCTCGGATATCCCCAACTCTGCCCAGTGTTTGACGCGCCGTCGGATCGTGCGGTCCGAACAGCCGGGCCCGGCGACGCGCTCGTAGCCGCTCCCGTGCACCAGGGCGGCGATCACGTGCTCGAACACGACGCGGTCGGGGATGCGCGGGTTGTGGCAGCCCAGCGGGTGGGTGTCCACGTGCTCAGACAGCAGCGCCACGAACTGGTCCCACAGGAGTTCGAGCAGGCATGATGGCAGGACAGGCACGAGCCCTCCGATGATCACTGAGCGTAGAGAACTCCATGATCACCGCAGCTCGTGCCTGCTCTGCATCCGGGGCACCTTCCGAGCCACACGGTGCGCAGAGAGCTCAGATGGCACCTCATCCCACTGTGCGTGATCCTGAAAAGCGGGAGGTGGCCACCATGAGCGGGAGGCACAGCCATAGCGGCGGCACGCCGATGAGCGGGGAGCGGCGCGGTAGGGAGGCTGACATTCCGGGCTCCCTCGTGGACGAGTTCGCCTCCAGGTTGCGGGGACAGCTCATCCGACCCGGGGACCCGGGCTACGAGCCGGCACGAGAGCTCTGGAACGGCATGATCGACAGGCGCCCGGCACTGGTGGCGCGGTGCGACGGGGACGAGGACGTGGCCGCCGCGGTGAGCTTCGCCCGCGACAACGAGCTGTCACTCGCGGTGCGCGGGGGCGGGCACGGTGTGGCCGGCCATGCGCTCTGCGACGGCGGGCTGGTCATCGATCTGTCGCAGATGACGGGGGTCGACGTCGACCCCGAGGGACGCACGGCGCATGCGCAGGGCGGCTGCACGCTGGGAGACCTCGACCGCGAGACCCAACGCCATGGGCTTGCCACCCCTCTGGGGGTGGTGTCGGCGACGGGGATCGCCGGTCTCACCCTCTCAGGGGGGATCGGCTGGCTCCGGCGCAAGCACGGGCTGAGCTGCGACAACCTCGTATCCGCGAGGGTGGTCACCGCCGATGGGAACCTGCTTGCCGCCAGCGAGAGCGAGAATGAGGACCTGTTCTGGGCGATCCGCGGCGGCGGCGGCAACTTCGGCGTGGTGACGTCCTTCGAGTACCGCCTGCATCCCGTAGGCCCGGAGGTCTTCTTCTGCAACGTGTACTACCCCGTGGACCGGGCCAGAGAGGTGCTGCAGTCCTGCGAGCGGTACGTGTCCGGGGCGCCCGACCAGGTGGGTCCGATCGGGATACTCGGCCGCATTCCGGACGCCGAGGAGTTCCCGCCGGAGTCGCACGGAGAGCCCTACGTGGCACTCCTCGTCCTGTTCCCCGGTGCCCCGGCGGAGGGGGAGCGAGCCCTGCGGCCGCTCCGGGACATCACCGAGCCGATCTGCGACCTCAGCGGCGCCCGCACCTACACGGAGACGCAGACAGTCCTGGACGACGACTACCCGGACGGCTGGCGCTACTACTGGAAGTCCGTGAACGCGCCCGCGCTTAGCGACGAGCTGATCGAGCGTCTGGCTGCACACGCCGCCGCGGCGCCGTCGCCGGACTCGACCGTCGACGTCTGGTACCAGGGCGGCGCGATGGCACATGTGGGCGAGGAGGAGACCGCCTTCGCCAACCGCAGCGCGCCCTACCTGCTCGGAATCGAGGCGAACTGGGAGGCGGAGGCCGACTCGGCGGAGAACGTGACCTGGGTGCGCAACGCCTTCGCCGACATGCGCTCGTTCTCCGCCGGGGGCATGTACCTCAACTTCCCCGGTTTCCTCGAGGAGGGCGAGCAGCTCCTGCGTGAGGGCTACGGCAGGAATTACGAACGGCTCTCGGCAGTCAAGGCGAAATACGACCCCGCAAACCTCTTCCGACTCAACGCGAACATCGAGCCGAAGAGCTGAGTGCAAGAAATTCGACCTGAATACCGAGACCTCGTTTAACCAGGGGCCGATCATGCGGTCGTAGGCGTCCAACGCGATCCGGTGCAGCTCCTGCGCCGGACCCAGCTCAGCCCATGACGGCAGCGCGGGCAGCGTCCTGCACGGTCACAGAGCGTAGAGAACTCCATGATCGCGCAGGCCTTGTGCCCGTTCTGCTGCCACTCCCGAGCGCACCCGCACGCACGCCCTACTGCCGGTCGCTCTGACACCAAGTCGCTCCGAAAATCGGCCCCCGGCACGGCATGACGATCACCACGCGAGTGGTGAAGACTGGATAGATGCCTCATGACCCCGGCGGACTCCTGTTCGTAGCGCTCGGTCTCGTACTTGTCGCCGCCGGCTTCGTCTGGCGGGGACGTGTCCTGCGCCCCCTCTCGGTGAAACGGGCCCAGGCGGCCGTGATCCGGGACCGTTCCAGAAACCTGCTGCGTTCTGCGGACATGGCCATCGCCGAAGCGCGCCGCCGGGCCGCACGCGGCGAACCGGCCATCGTCACGGTCGGAGACGTGACCAGGGCGGCGTGCCAGCACTACGGGCTCATCGCGGAGCGCGAAGAGGCAGCTGCCGCCCTCCGCCAGCGCTATGAGGCCGCCGACTGCCGGCTGGACTGCATGACCGACGCTTTCAGCTGACTGCCTCCTCGGCGAGTGCTTGATGCCAGGGGCGTCGGAGCCGTCACCTGGTCGGTGGGCACGCTGAAAAGGCTCACTGAACGACCCCACCCAGGAGCCGCGTCAGGCCTCACCGGGCCGCCGCGTGCTGTCACCGCAACTCGACAAGGAGCAGAAGCCCATGGTCCTCGCCTTGTCCTGCCGCCCCCGCCCCGCGCACGCCGAACCTCCGGCCATCGAGCCGTGGCCGGAGACCGGCGAAACCTGGATGCCCGAGGGCGTCACCATCGTCGAGCGGCACTGGAACCAGGCGATGAGCGCGATCACCCTCGTCTACTCCGCCGACGACAGCTGCCACCACCACGTCGTCGCCTGTCTCGGCTGCCACTTCAGCGCCGCGACAGACCCGGACTCCCCCTACAGCTCCGGACTGAAGCTGACGGCCGCGAACAGTTACGCAAGTGGACGCTCAGCTGGCAGCGGCGGAACGACAAGGTCCAGATCCTGGTCAGCTACTTCGACGTCCACCGCCTGGTTCTGTACGTGGGAGCGGGCAACATTTGTCGACGGTTTCGGGCAGCACTTGGAGATCAGGCAGCTCGGAAATATCGATGAGAACTGGCAACGCTTCGGGTGTGACGGGACCCTCTGGAACTTGGCATGGAGCGACCTAGGGCTGCTTGCGGACAGCGCCCGTGAAACCCGCGATGAACAGCGTGGCAAACGCCCAGGCCGAAGCCTGTAGTCCCCAGCTGGCTATGGTGAGGCTCTCGCCGATTGCTTGGTCCGTGACACCGCAACGGCTCCCGGCGCCGGTCTTGATGAGCGGGAGTCCGATATCGAGCCCGAAGCCCACCTGCTCTACCACCGAGCAGCCAGAAGCTCCTTGGCCGTCTAGGTCAGTGCGGGTAAGCCCGCCGTGCGCTCCGGCAGTCACGGAGACGAGCACGGAAATGATCATTACAGCTGCCAGAGCTACCAGTGCACGCCAAGGCTGGTAGCCGTAGCCGAGGAAGAACCCAGTGAGCCGCGCCCATGTGCGTTCGGCACGGCCAGTCAGCGCCCTGCGCAGGATCTGATCACGCCGCTGGGCCATGAGAACGCGGCGGACTTCCCCGTCATGCCCAGCGGCACGGAGCCCGGCGGCGAGTTGCTGATAGGGCTGAGCGGCATACATCGGTGTGCCCTGCTGGATGAGCACAAGCCAGTCCTGCCAGGGAATTCCGCCAGGTAGGGCCGAGTAGGTCAACCCCTCAAGGTTCAAACGGGATCGGCTGTCAGTACGATGCTCGATATGCGTTGGCTCATACACCAGTTGGCCGTTGATGCGCGCGTTTGAAAGGTTGATGGTGACACCGTTGCCGTCGCTGACTGCCTCAAAGCCGCCGGTGAACAGGACATCTCGGTCGACGTGCAGTCCCCGCGCCTCCACGGCTGGGCCGATGTCATTGCGCACTGTTGCTCCGGCGCAGTTCAACTTTCCCAGGTGTGCGCCGTTCAGCAGGATTGCTCCTGCCTGAGCGGATCCCGCTGCCTCGAACCCGTACAGAGACGCGATCTGCTCCACGTGTGTGCTGTTGGCGTTGAGCGCTGGGCCTACCTCGTTCTGGATGACCGCATCCTGGAGATCGAGTGTGCCGAAGTGGCAGATGGGGATCTTGACCGCGCCGAATTCTCCCTTACCAATCGCGGTGAAGCCGTTGCGCAGAGCCGCGTATCGACTCACCTCCATGCCATCAGCGAAGACGGCCGGCCCAGTGTCATTTCGTACTGTCGCTCCGTCGCACCACAGTTCTCCAATATGCGCCATGGTCAGTCTGACGGCTCCGAACTGGCCCGAGCCCACGGCTTCGAAACCATCTTGGAGGACGACGGACCGTTCGACCTGCAGTCCTTCGGCGCTCAGAGCTGGGCCTGAGGTGTTGCGTACTGTCGCCCCAGAGCAGACCAGTGCACCCAGACGGGCATACCACAGATTTACTGCACCACCGTCACCCTCCCCAAGCACGATGGACGTGGTCAAGGACAGACCGGCAGCAGTCATTCCGGCACCGTCCAAGGGCGGCTGCGATGCATGCTCAATCAGACATCCCGTCAACGACAGACTCTCGAGTGTCGCGTTCCGGGCATCCAGACCCCCAGCTAGGAAACACTCCCGGAGAGACAAGGGGACACTGCTGGTGAGGTTCTGCAGGTCGACGCGTCCGACGATGCGTGCACCTCGAAGGCGAATCCCATGAGGGTCGGGGTCACAGGACCCTCGACCACGGACGATGTCACGTACCACCTCGGCGCGAATCGCCCGTGAGTCGTCCCAAGCCCGCATCACGGCCTCGTCGATGGCCACATCACGATCCAGGTCGAGTTCCTCGCCGCGGTTAACGTGGTCGATCAGCGCCTGTTCCAAAGGGCTCAGGGTGCCCACGAGGCCGGGACCATTTGTCATGTGGAAACGGTATAGGTCCTCTGTTGAACTGACTATGAGTCACCGCGGACGCTCAGAGACTTCGGCCAGACCGACCCCACGCCTCTTTGGGTGTGCGGAATCCGATACCGCGCGCATCACGGCCCGAGAGGCGGATTGCCGCGTACAAGTCGACCTTGGACTTCGGTGGGGCCGTTGCACCATCATTCCGCAGAGCACGTTCACGCTCCCACCGCAAGCCCCCGGGCGTTGCCAGAACTCAGAGACATCGCCCTCCGGCGAAACCGGGCGTTCCCCGTTTTGAGCAACAAGTGGTGTCAGCTCCCAGGCTCTGGTCCAACTTCTGTGGAACGGTGACGCTCAGTACCGACGGGGGTGTCGGTAGGACGGTTGATAATGCCGGTCATGGCAGATCGCAGTCC
>NZ_JBHXVG010000073.1:0-17059 GCF_042672405.1 Streptomyces sp. NPDC127197
CGAGAAGTCCCGCAGCAGGCACACCGGGGGCAGCGGACTGGGCCTGTCCATCGTCCGCCAGTTCGTCGAGGCACACGGCGGAACCGTCACCGCCGGCAGCGAGCCACGCAAGGGAGCGGTGTTCACCATCCGGCTCCCTTGCGCCCGGTTCGAGGTATCCGCGGTTTCGGGGGAGTGAGTCGTTCGGGTGAGCGACGGGCGATCAGGCGGGCACTCGTTCAGCGGCCTTGAGAATCGTGGAGCGGGCCTGATGGCGACGCTCGTAGTCCAGCACCCGACGGACGTGGATCGGTTCCGCGTCGCCGAGCCGCTTGACGATCTCGTTCGCGGTCATGCTGTCGTAACCGGGCCAGGGCACAGGCTCGAGCAGCTCAGCGACCTTGCCCAGGACGGCGGCGCGGCCCGCGTGAAACCGTTCGTAGACGCCGACCGTGGCGAGATCCGACTGGGACAGGTGCGGGAGCCGGTCCAGGACCGCCCTGGTGCTCAGCTTGCGGTAGTCGGGGATCGGCAGCTCGTCCTCCGCGATCAGCGCGCCCTCCGGTGCGCCCAGGAACCGATCCGCGCCCGGCATGCGCTCGGCCGTCTCCCGCAGCCAGCTGCTCCAGTCGCGGACCGCCTGTGCCGCACCTCCGGCGCTCGGGCCCTCAGCGGTCTCGGCGGTCTCGGCGGCCGCCACAGCTGCTTCGGCATGCTGTTCCACACTGTTGGCGAGCTCTTCCAAGGCCTCCTCGTCGTCACGGCGGATGGAGCTGAGCAGCTCCGAGCTGGCGGCGTCCTCGGCCTCCTGAGCGATGCGCTCTGCGGCCCGGCAGACCGCTAGGGCCAGCGCGGTGACTGCATACTCGTCCTCGGCGTTCTTCAGCAACTGCTGCTCCGATGCCGTCGCCCGGCCCCGGAACACGACGCCCGGGACCGACATCGCCACGTCGATGGGCAGCCGTGCTGCCTGCTCGGTCAGGCGCCAGGCGTTCCCCAGGACGGTTGGCACCACTCCGCGGGGCTGCAACGTGGCCAGGCGTTCGTCGATGCGGTACACGTGGCCCCGGGCGTCGCCCATGCGGCGCTCCAGGACCTCCCGGTACTCACCGGGGGGCGTGACCGTGAGGTGGGCTTTGAAGCGGTCGGCAAGCGACTCCTTGGCCTCCCGGACCTCGCGCAGCGCGGGAACAAGCATGTCTGTGGCTACGGCCATCACGATTCCTTCGGATGTGTCGATGGTCGGCAAGAATCGGCCGGAAACCGGCCCCGCCCCCACACCCACCGTGCCCCGAAACCGTCGGCCCCGCATCTTCCGCCCGGCGCACCCACGGCATATGTCGATCTACACCCGGGCGCCCGACTTGCGCGATGTTTCATATGTAGTTCTATAGATCCAGCGTGTTCCGCCACGCAGGGCAAGTGCGGTTCATGCAGGGAAGGTGATCGGCCACGGGCATTCCATTCGGGCCGCAACTGACGGTGCCGGGGCTGTCGCCGGCGCGCGGCGTGGGTGTCGAGGCGGGCAGGGCGGCGGTGCGTCTGGCCCGGCTCCCGGTCGACATGGCCACGGACGGTTTCGGGCAGCTGATCGGACTGTTGGGTCGTGCCACGCCCTGGCGATCGACGGGCCCGGGTGATCCGCCACGCACCGATTCCGGGATTCCGGTGCTGTTGGTGCATGGGCTGGCCGACGGGGCATCGGTCGTCCCACCGCTGCAGCGCGAGCTGCGTGGGGACGGTGTGGGCCCCTTCATCCCGGTCACCTGCAACGCGTTCGGCCCGGACATCCCCACGGCAGCCCGGAAGCTGGGCGACCAGGTGGAGTCGGCGTGTGCCCACGGCGCGGGACGGGCCGCGGTCGTGATCGGGTACAGCCTGGGCGGGCTGATCGCCCGCTACTACGTGCAGCGGCTCGGCGGTGACGCCTACGTGCCGCTGGTGATCACGCTGGCCACGCCGCACGGCGGGACCGCAACCGCCCTGCTGGCCCCGGCCCATCCGCTGCTGCGCCAGCTACGGCCCGGAAGCGAGCTGCTGGTCGAGCTCGCCGAGCCGGCCGCGGGATGCCGCACTCGGTTCGTGGCGTTCTACAGCGACCTGGACGAGGCCGTCATCCCCGCTGCCCGGGGCCGTATCGACCATCCTGACCTCAAGGCCCGCAACGTGCTGGTGCCCCGCGTCGGGCACCTGACGCTGCCCCTTCACCGGCCGGTCATCGACGAGATGCGCGCGCTGCTGGCCGCGGCCCAGGTCACGTTCGCCGTGTGCCCCCCGCAGGGAAGCTCTCCGTAGCGTGGTGGGTCGGTCGTCCAGGGCACAGTCGCCGTTTCCCGTGACAGGAGGGGCAAAACGGAGGACGCTGAAAGACAGCTGGTAAGGACGTCAGCACCTGTGCGGACGGACAGCATGGCCTCTTCGCCCAGCCCCAAGAGCGGGTCGACGGTACGCCCATACCGTCCCGACGACGAACCGGGGGTGCGAGAACTGATCGATGCCGACCGGCTGCCGGGACAGCCGAGCTGCACCCCGGAGAGGCTGGCCGCCGCGCGGCGTGGTCTGGTTCCCCCGGCCGGCTGGGCGGTGCAGGCTCGGCCGCAGATCAGTGTTCTGGCCGGTGCCGGGGACCGTCCTGAGGGTGTTATCGCGTATCTGTCCTGGATCGATGTGCACACCGGGTTGATCTGCTGGCTCTACGCCCATGAGGAACCCTCTGCCCTGCGTGCCTTGATCGGCCATGCCCTCGCAGCGCTCGCCCCCTGCCCGCTGATCGAGGCATTTGTCGGCGGTCCGCCAGGCCCGCTGGGGCCGGGCGGCCTGCCCCGCGCCCGCCGTGGCGCCACCCACGACGCCCTGCTGTGCAGCGGTTTCACCGGCCGTCGCCAGGGCTGCTATCTGTACTGTGCGCTGTCTGCCGAGTTCGCGCCGGCCAAGCCGGTCGCCGACGTCGTCCCCTGCGACTTCCCCCCGGGCCAGCGACTGATCGTCCGGGAGGCGGCGGAGCCAGTCGCAGAGGCCGTGGTCAGCGTAGGGCCCGACGGCACTGCGACCGTGTACTGGATCGAGACCCTGCCCACTCACCGCCACCGTGGCCTGGGCCACAAGTTGCTCGGCCAGGCCCTGGCCCTGCTGGCCGAGCAGGGAGCCAGCGAGGTCGCCCTCGTCGTCGACGCCCCCCCGCACCCCGTCCACGACAGCCAGGCCGCACCCCGGCTCTTCGACTCCTTCGGCTTCACCTCCGTCGACGAACTGTGGACCTACCAGTGCCGACGGCCCTGAGCCCCGCGACCGCCACGTGAGCCCGGGGGTGCGGAGAACGGCCGGCGCGGTCGGCGCAGGGGGATGAGCCACAGGATGACGGTGCCCAGCAAGTAGGCCAGTAGTGCCTCGCCGGGCAGGCCGAGGGGGCCGTGGTCGCCGCGGCCTGCTGTGGTGATGCCGAAGAGCCCGACGAGCACCATGGCCAGCCCCGCGTACGTCAGCACCAGGCGTGCGAGTTTCCCACCTCGTGGGATGTCGCGGTGTACTGCGTCGCCGTGTGCCCGCCGACTACGTCGTTCCGCCCGGCCGAAGACGGCCACGAGCACCGTGAGCATGAGGAGCAGGCATGCCAGCCAGGGCAGCCGCCACAGGAACCAGTCGGCTGAACCGACCGGCGGTTGGGCCATCAGCCCTCGCGGGTACAGAGCGACGGCCGCCAGCACGAGAGCGGCCATGTGCCACAGAAACACCGTCAGGACCACACTGTTGACAGCCACCACCATGAACCATGGGCGGCGCCTGCTCAGCCAGCGATCGGCGCGTCGGCGCAGCAGGAGCGCGAGGCCGATCTGGGTGGCCGCGAGCGCGAGCAGGGCAAGGGTGGGCGGTGCGGTGTTCTGCACTGGTTCGCCCGGGACGGCGACCATGCTGACCGGATACGGTCCCACCGCGGTGAGCAGCACAAGCGCGAGCAGGCTGCCCGCCGTCACCACCTGTGCCGGCTGTCGGCGGTCGGTGAGCCTGCCGTCCCGCCAGACGAAGCCGACCTGGTAGACAGCCAGCCACACGAGCAGGTAGTTGGCGGCGGCGTAGGGCAGTCCGAGCAGGAACCTGGCCGCGTCGGCCGCCGCCACCGCGGTGACCAGGACCACCGGCACGATCATCCCGACCCGCTGATGCAGTGGGTACAGCACCGGAGTGAGGACCAGGACGGCGACGTAAGCGGTGAGGAACCACAGCGGAATCGAGGCCAACCAGACGGCGGTGCCCACGAGTTGGGGATCCGTGCCGAGGAGGCGGGCGAGCAGCGCGGACGCCGTCAGGGTGACCAGGAACACCGTCGTGGGGCCCAGCAGGCGGGCACTGCGGGTGATCAGCCAGCCCGCGACGTCACCTCCGCTGCGACGGTGGGCCAGCAGCGATGCTCCGTTGGCGTAACCGCCCACCAGGAAGAACAGCGGCATGACTTGGAAGAGCCAGGTCAGCGGGTGGCTCCACGGCACGGCCACCAGCGCGCTGAATCCGCTGAGACCATCGGCCTCGTCATAGGTCACGGCGACGACCAGCCAGTGGCCGAGCACGACCATCGTGATCGCCACGGCGCGCAGCAGGTCGATGTACCGGTCACGCTGCGGTGGCGTGTTCTCGGCCGCCTTGCGGACATCACTCAGCACCGGACCAGCTCTCCGTTCCCGGCCCCCCAAGG
Organism: Streptomyces sp. NPDC127197; assembly: GCF_042672405.1. Lineage (NCBI taxonomy): Bacteria > Bacillati > Actinomycetota > Actinomycetes > Kitasatosporales > Streptomycetaceae > Streptomyces > Streptomyces sp. NPDC127197. The sequence continues at coordinate 4,667 of NZ_JBHXVG010000073.1, forward strand.
GCCGGTACTCGCGGGAGTTTCGAGCGTTGCTCACCGACTGTCCGTCGTCGCCTCGCCGTGCACGAACCCATCGACGCCGAGGGCGGTGGCATCCGGAGCAGGGCTCAGGATGCGGCCGCGCGTTGCGGCACCACCGCGACCGGGCAGTCGGCGTGCTGGAGCGCGGCGTGCGGCACGCGGCCGAGGGGCAGTGCGACAGGCCCGTGGCGTCGAGGGGCGCCGAGGACAAGCAGGTCGGCCCTGGCCGAGTGCGTGATGAGGACGTGGTGGGCCGGGCCCTCGGCGGTGACGCGATCCACGACCACGCCGGGGTGGTCGTGCTTCGGGGCGCGCAGGGCTTCGTCGAGCAGGACCGACGCCTGCTCCTCGTAGCGGTGGGCGGGATCCCCGGCGAGCAGCGGATGCGCCAGGGGTTTGTGGGCGGGGCGACGCCAGGCGCGTACGGCGTCCAGCGCGCAGCGCCGTGCTTCGGCCTCGCGGAACGCGAACCGTATCGCCGCCGTGCTGGTCGCGACATCGCCCACGCCGACCACGATGCGGGCATTGGCTCCTTGCCGGTTGTGCGGGGTACCGCGTACCACGACCACCGGGCTGGAGGCATGCGTGGCCAGGGAGCGGCTGACCGAGCCCAGCAGTGCGCCCCTGATCGGTCCTCGGCCCCGGCACCCGGTCACGACGGCGGTGGCGTGGCGCGCCTCGCGCAACAGCGCCGCCTCGGCGTCGTCGGGAACGATGTCGACCGTGATCTTCACGTCCGGATTGCGCTGCCGAGCCCGTTCGGCAGCGCGGTCCACGATGTCCTGTGCGAGGGCATGCTCCGGGGGAACCTCTTCGGACTGCATGATGACGGGGCCTTCGTAGCGCTCCCACAGGCAGGCGTACACGATCCGCAGCGGCAGGCCGTGGAGGGCCGCCTCATCCGAGGCCCAGTCGGCCGCCCAGAGGCCGGCCTCCGACCCGTCGACGCCCACGACCAAGGGCAGCGTCATTGATCCCACCGCCTTCAGCACGCGTCAGGATGATGACTTCATTGTCCCGTACGTCGTTGCGTACGCCCTACTCGGAACCCTCTTCCCGGACCTGGTAGGTCTTGGTCCAGGTGGCTCCACAGCGGCAGGAGGAGTGCTCCACGAGTTCACCGTTCTCGGTGACTCCGAGACCCCGGTTGATGCGGACGTGCACATGCTCGGACATGGGCGGACTTCTTCCTTTCCGCCAGCCCGCCGACCAGACGACAGACTGAACGCGACCATCCTCCGCAGCTGTGCAAGAACTCGGGTAGGAGCCACGTCACATCGTCCGGCTCAGCGGGTCCGGGCTGACCCGCTGAGCCGACTTCGGGCGCTCACGTACTCGTCGCTGCTGGATGGTCCGAACGGTCTCATTGACGGGATCCGGCACGGTGACGGCCAAGCGGGCGAAGGGCGCAGAGGGCCACAGGTCCACGACGACCGCGGGCGCGTCGGCCCGCACCGCGACGAAATCCCTGCCGTGGCGGTGGGGCCTTTCTCCCAGGCAGCGGCCGGGACGGCACCGGCCGCCGCGCGGCAGGCCCCGCAGGCTGCGCCACCAGTCCGGTTCGATCCTCACGTCCTTGACGTCGGCAAAGGGCACCCGGACCTCGCGGCGCCGGGCCAGGAGCTGTTCCCACCAGGACAGACGGAGTACAAGGTCCTCAGCTTCTTCGATCAGCCGTGCCACGGATGCCGCCTTCCTCGACATCTTGTGGACGGCCGAACAGCAGGTCGTAGCCGGGCGGGAGCTGGAGCAGAATCCGATGGGTCAGGTCTTCGCCTGCGCTGTCGGCCACGACGCTGAGCACGGCGCTGACGTCCCAGGCCGCGGTCTTCTCGGTGGCGCCTTCGATCCAGGCCGCAGTCGCCCGGATGAACCGTTCGGGTGGGAGCGGTTCATGCGCCTGGAGGGGGTTGAGCAGGATGCGCGCCAGTGTCTCGGGGATCCGGTCGGCCAGCTCCTTGCGCACCTCGCCCACCAGATGGGCGCCGAGGAGAGCGAGGACTACTCGGGAGACTCGCTCTGCCTCCGCCGGTGTGGAATATTCGCCGCGTTCTTGGACAGCGGACAGAAAGGCGTCCTGGTTCGTGCGCATGATGTCCTCCCGGGGGTGATGGCGAGGGCGGGGCGCCTTATCGTCTGGGCGGTGGTTCGGCGACCTCTGTCTGAGCGGGCCGCAGGAGCTGGTCGCCGACCCGGTAGCCGGGGCGCAGGATCGCGGTGCAGGTGGGCCGTTCGACGTGGTCGGAGCGGGTGCAGGAGACGGCCTCGTGCCAGGCGGGGTCGAAGGGGTCGCCCGCCGTGCCGAAGGACTGCAGCCCCAGGGCGGCGAGTTCGTCTTCCAGAACGGCGGCGACGTGCGCGAAGCCGCCGGTGACGTCCCCTTGCCTGCGGGCCTGGTCGATGGCGTCGAGGACGGGGAGGAGGCCGGTGAGCACGTTGGCCACGGCTATCTCGCCGACCGCGCGGCGGTCGCGGCGGACCCGTTTGCGGTAGTGGTCGTACTCGGCCGTCACGCGCTGCAGGTCTGCTGTGCGCTCGCGCAGCTGCGCGCGCAGGAGGCCGGCCTCGCCTCCGTCCCGGTCGGTCCGCGGGGCAGGCTCGACGTCGCCCCGGCGGCGGGGCTCCAGGCTGGTTCCCGGATCCCGCCGCCGGTTGTCGCGGACGATCGACAGCGGGTGCTCGCCGGAGCGGGTCATCACGTTCCCTCCTGCCGCTTGTCGTCGTCGACGATTTCGGCGTCGACGACCTCCTCGTCCTGCCCGGCAGGGCCGGCCTCACCGCCGCCCGCGCCGCCGGCGGCCTGCTGGCCCTGGGCCTGCGCGTACATGGCGGTTCCGACCTTCTGAGCCGTCGTCATCACCTTCTCGGTCGCCTGCCGCAGGGCCACCGTGTTGTCGCCGTCGGCCGGCTGGGCCTTGAGGGCCTCCTTGAGCTCCGCCAGCGCGGTGTCGACCTCGCTCCTGACGTCCCCGGGGATCTTGTCGGCGTTGTCCGTGAGCAGCCGTTCGGTCTGGTAGGCCACCTGCTCCGCCTGGTTGCGGGTCTCGGCCGCCTCACGCCGGCGCCGGTCCTCCTCGGCATGCTGCTCGGCCTCGCGCATCATGCGGTCGATGTCCTGCTTCGGCAGCGAGGAGCCGCCGGTGACGGTCATCTTCTGCTCTCTGCCGGTGCCGAGGTCCTTCGCCGTGACGTGCATGATGCCGTTGGCGTCGATGTCGAAGGACACCTCGATCTGCGGCACGCCCCGGGGGGCCGGGGGCAGACCGGTCAGCTCGAACATGCCGAGCCTCTTGTTGTAGGCCGCGATCTCGCGCTCGCCCTGGTAGACCTGGATCTGCACCGACGGCTGGTTGTCCTCGGCCGTGGTGAAGATCTCCGAACGCTTCGTCGGGATCGTCGTGTTGCGCTCGATCAGCTTGGTCATGATGCCGCCCTTGGTCTCGATACCCAGGGACAGCGGGGTCACGTCCAGCAGCAGGACGTCCTTGACCTCCCCCTTGAGCACACCGGCCTGCAGGGCGGCGCCCACCGCCACGACCTCGTCGGGGTTGACGCCCTTGTGCGGGTCCTTGCCGGTCAGCTGCCGCACCAGATCGGTCACCGCCGGCATCCTCGTCGAGCCGCCGACCAGGATGACGTGGTCGATGTCGGACAGCTTGATCCCGGCATCCTTGATCGCGTTGTGGAACGGCGTCTTGCACCGCTCCAGCAGGTCCGCGGTCAGCTGCTGGAACTGGGCGCGGGTCAGCTTCTCGTCCAGGTGCAGCGGCCCTTCGGCGGAGGCCGTGATGTAGGGCAGGTTGACCGTGGTCTCCGAGGACGACGACAGCTCGATCTTCGCCCGCTCGGCGGCCTCACGCAGCCGCTGCACGGCCATCTTGTCCTTGGTCAGGTCGACGCCGTAGTTGTTCTTGAACTGCTTGGCCAGATGGTCGACGATCCGCTGGTCCCAGTCGTCACCGCCCAGGTGCGTATCGCCGTTGGTGGCCTTCACCTCGACCACGCCCTCACCGATCTCCAGCAACGACACATCGAAGGTGCCGCCGCCGAGGTCGAAGACGAGGACGGTCTGGTCGTTCTCCTTGTCGAGGCCGTAGGCGAGAGCCGCCGCGGTGGGCTCGTTGATGATCCGCAGCACCTTCAGCCCGGCGATCTCCCCGGCCTCCTTGGTCGCGGTGCGCTGGGAGTCGTTGAAATACGCCGGAACCGTGATCACCGCATCCGTGACGTCCTCTCCCAGATACGCCTCCGCATCCCGCTTCAGCTTCTGCAGCACCCGCGCGGAGATCTCCTGCGCCCGGTACTGCTTGCCGTCGATGCTCCCCGTCTCCGGGAACCGCCACTGCGCATCACCTATGTGACGCTTGACCGAGCGCACGGTGCGCTCCACGTTGGTGACGGCCTGGCGCTTGGCGACCTCACCGACCAGCACCTCGCCGTTCTTGGCGAAGGCGACCACGGACGGGGTGGTCCGTGCGCCTTCCGTGTTGGTGATGACGGTGGGCTCTCCGCCCTCCAGCACGCAGACCACCGAGTTCGTCGTGCCGAGGTCGATTCCCACTGCACGTGCCATGGGTCCTCTCCTCCATCTGCGTCCCACACCGAGGGCAGATGCCGACGCCTGGTGAAACGGGGTCGCCCGGGGCCGTCCAGCGACCGGCCACCGGGGCGTTTGCGCCGCCTCGCCCGGCGTCGCCACCTGCGGATTCGGAGTAAACCCCACTAACAGTCTGGATAAAGTCCGCATCTTGAGTTGTCAAGAAGTCCCATTTCCTGCCTCCTTGGGTGCTTTCGTGACGGGTGGCAGGCGGGTCGGGGAAGGGATTGCAGCGCAGCAGCCGCAGGACGGCGGGGTTGGCGCCAAGGTCATGACGCCCGAGCCGCCGACAGAAGGGGCGGGAGGTGTTCAGGCCCACGACACACCGGGTATCCCAATTCGGGGCAAATAGGAAGAGATTGCTCGGGAGGTGACGAACGATGACTCTGCCTGTGCGACGCGGCACGGGGAGTCGGCTGGCCGAACGGCGCTTCCCTGGTTGGGCCGGGGATCCGCTCGCCGAGTTCGACGACCTCTTCAGTCGTATCGGCAACCTTCTGGAAACCACGGTCGGCGGTGGCCTGGCGCCGACCGCCGGGGCGTGGGCTCCGATGGCTGATCTCTCCGAGACCGACGACGCCTACCTCATCGAGGTCGATCTTCCCGGCGTCAAGCGGGACGACATCGACATCGAGATGAGCGAACGCGAACTCGCCATCAGCGGCGAGTTCAAGGAGCGTGAACGCGCCGGCGTCCTGCGCCGCGGCACCCGCCGGACGGGCCGGTTCGGGTTCCGGACGCTGCTGCCGGGCGAGGTCAACGCCGAAGGCGTCAGCGCCACCCTGGCAGACGGGGTGCTGACCGTGAACGTCCCCAAGGTCGAAGCGGCCAAGCCACGTCACATCGAGATCACCAGCGGGGAGTGAGGCATCCTCCTCCCGCACATGCGCCCCGGTCCCCGGGCATGCACCCGGTGCCCGGAGACCGGGCGCGAGGGCAGGGCGGTGAGCGCGAAGGCTGTCGGCGACCTCGCCGGCACGCGCGCCCGTCCGGTGCGCCGGTCACCCGGACGGGTCAGCACCCAGTCCGCCATTGACGTCCGGCCATGAGCCTGTCACCTGCCGAAAGCGGGCGGTCCCCACTCGGGACGGTGGTGGCCGCCAGGCGATCTTCAGCCCCTTCCCACACCCTGATCACGGGGCCTGGCTCCACGCCAGGCATCCGTCCGGCGGACAGGGCCTCACCCTGCTGTCCCACAAACCAAGGGAGTACGGCAATGACAGTGATGACGGACGCGCTCATCCCGGCGCTGGAAGACGTCCGGGAGGCCCACGCCGCAGTCATCGACCGGTTCCGCGCCGACATGGCCGTCACCCCCGCCGGCCCGTACCGCCAGACCCTGCAGCGCCACGTCGCCGGTGCCGAGGACCGCCTGGCCCGTATCGACGACCATGCCCGCGAGATCCGCCCGCGGACGCTGATGCGGGACACATCCGAGTTGGTCCGCAGTGTCTCCGACGGCGCGGTCCGCACAGCCAGAATCCCGCTGGAGATCGGCATGCTGATCGTGAGCGGTCCTCTGCGCTGGGGGCGTCAGGCCGCCGAGCGTGAGCAGCTGAAGAAGGCGGAAGGCGAGTACGCCGCCGTCGCCCGGGCCCTGATGGCCTGCCGGGCCGCGGAGAGCATCGCCGTCCTCGCCGACGACGAGGAGGCCGTGGACCTTCTCGCCGCACTGCGCCGCCAGGACGAGCACCTGCTGCAGACACTGCAGGACACCGTCGACGAACAGGCCAGGGCCCTGGCCGCCGCAACCGCGAACGGCAGCCCGCCGGACGAGGACAACGGCGGCACCACCGCGGCGGCTGTACAGCTCGTGCGTACCGCCGTAGCCCGGATCCGCGAGGCCACCCGGACCGGCGGGCAGCAGACCCACCGAACGGCCGCCGGGGCAGTCCGGGAGATGCCGAGCGTGACGCGGTTGGCTGAGCACGTGCAAGGCACCGTCATCCGGGAGGAAGACCTCCCGATCGCCGGCTACGGCCGGCTGTCCGCCACGGACATCACCCAGCGGCTGCGCGATCTCTCCCAGAGCGACCTGACGGTCATCGAAGGCTTCGAGCGCGCCCATGCCAACCGGGCAACGGTGCTGCAGGCCATCGAGGAGCTGCGCGGAACGCAGCCCTGGCCGGACTACGACGCCATGAGCCCCGACCGGATCACGACGTCCCCGGCCCTCGATCCTTACAGGCCGGCCGACAGCCGCACGGGCGCCGAACTCGGCGAGCAGCTCCTGCGCTCCCGGCGCGGCGACTGACCCAGCCCGGTGACACAACACGGACGGCTACCGGCCGACCAGCACCCGTACGCGACACCGGGCTGCCGCGCCCGGCGTCGTATGCCGCACGCCGCTCGGGATCGCCCAGTGTGTCGTAGGCGGCGAGGACGTCGGCGAGGCGATCCGCTGCTGCCGGCTCCTCCGGCCGGGCGTCCGGATGGAGCGACCGCACCAGCCTGCGACAGGCGGAGGTGATCCCCCGGCGGACGCATCGCGTGGGACGTCGAGGACCGCGTAGTGGTTGCGCCGCGGCCGCTGCCCGGGCATTGGCCAAGCCGCTCCGATGTCGCATACGTGGACCTTGGAGGACACTGGGACGCATTCAAGGCACTGTGGTGAGTGAGAGCTGATCATTATGCGTGCGTCGCATGTCACCGGCCGCAGGGGCCCGGCTCATGGGCCCCTGGGGCAGGAGCGGGTTCACGTTCTGGTCGATCAGCAGGGCTTGGTGACGGGGTGGAGCCCGGAGGCCGAAAGGCTGCTCGGCTACCCGAAGGACGCGGTACTGGGGCGTTCGGCAGTGGATCTGCTCGCCGGGATGGCTGCCGCTGGGCGTCCGCCGGCCCGTGACGAGGACTTCGCCGTGGTGCTGCAGTGCCGCGACGGCGGATTGCTGACGTGCCGATTGACCGTCCGGCCCGAGCGCATGGATGACGCGGGCACGAGCTGGGAGGTCATGCTTGCGCCTGCGGAACCGGACGGGACAGCGGAGCTCGATCGGGCGCTTCTCGAGACGCTCTTCACCCTCTCTCCCACGGGCCTGTTCCTCCTCGACCCTCAGCTGCGCCTTGTCCGGTTCAATCCCGCGGCCGAGGGCATGCAGGGCACCTCGGTGGAGGAAGCTGTCGGCAGGCGCCCGACGGAGGTGTGGCCCGGCTTCGGCGTGGAGACGGTGGAGCGGGTCATGGAACAGGTGCTCGCCACAGGCCAGCCGGTGATCGGCGTCGAGAAGCGGGTCCGTCCCCCGGGCGATCCACAGCACGAGCACGTCTACTCCGCATCCGTTTTCCGTCTGGAGGACGCTCAGGGCCGGATCCTGGGCGTTGCGGACGCCACTGTCGATGTCACCGACCGCTACCTGGCCCACGAGCGGCTGTCCGTGCTCGCTCAGGCCAGCACCCGGATCGGGTCCACGCTCGACGCGTCGGACACAGCCCGGGGTCTGGCGGAGGTGTCGGTGCCTGTGCCGGCCGACAGCGTCGCGGTCGATGTGCTGGAGGCGGTGCTTGCGGGCGAGGACCTGGATGCGGGGCCCGTGGGACACGATGCTGTGCTGCGCCGGGCGTCTTCCCGTTCCCGGGAAGACGAACCCCGGGGGAGGGCTGCCGACGACGATGCCGCGGTCCCACGTGCGGCCGCCATCGAGGCCCTGGCCGATCTTGAGCCGCGTCTGGTCGACCCGCTGTCCTCGCTGGGACGGCAGATGGTGCGGAGCTTGAGAACGCCCGGGCGAACCGGCGAAGAAGTCCACTCGCTGATGGCCGCGCCGCTGGTCGCTCACGACCGGGCCCTCGGGCTCGTGACGTTCTGCCGCTGGGGCGAACGCAGGCCTTTTGATCGCGACGATCTGACCCTCGCCGCGCAACTCGCCCAGCGCGCGGCCGAGTGCCTGGACAACGCCCGCCGACACCGGCGCGAGCACAACTCCCTGGTCGCGTTGCAGCACATCCTGCGCCCGGGCGGGCTTCCGCCACAGCAGGCGATGGAGGTGGCGCACGCGTACGTATCCGCGGGATCCGGTGGCGACTGGGTCGACGCCATACCGCTCTCCGGGGCCCGGGTGGCCCTCGTGGCCGGCCGCGCGCCGGGTCGCGGCATACAGTCCGCCGCCACGGCAGGACGGCTTCGGGCGGCGGTGCACACCCTGTCGGACCTGGACCTGGAACCGGATGAACTGCTCGCCCGGCTCGATGACATGGTGCGCCGGACGGGCAGGGCGAACGGCTTCACGGGGAGCGACGACCAGCCGTCTTCCGTACAGGACACGGAAACGTCTGCCCACGGGCCGGAGTGCGGCGCCACGTGCCTCTATCTGATCTACGATCCCGTGTCCCGGCGCTGCTCGGTATCCACCGCCGGTCACCCCTGGCCCGTGGTCGTGCGTCCGGACGGCACCGTAGGGACTGTGGACGGTCCGGCCGCCGACGCGTTGTGCTGCCCCGGCTCGCCGTTCGGCAAGGAGGACTTCGAACTTCCCGAGAACTCGACGCTCGTCCTGTACACCCCAGGGCTCCTCCAGCGGGCACAGCAGCCGGACGACCCGGGCGGCCAAGAGCGCTTGACCGCCCTGCTCGCCCGTTCTCCCGGTTCTGTGCAGGCGACATGCAGAACGCTGACCGACGCACTCGTCCCGGCTCGGCCCCACGATGATGCCGCCGTCCTGGTCGCCCGCACACACGCGCTGGACCCGGCCCACGTCGCGTCGTGGGACCTCCCGAGCGATCCGGCCACGGTCTCCACAGCCCGCTCCCTCGCCACCCGGCAGCTCACCACATGGGACATGAGCGACGCCGCATTCACCACCGAACTGATCGTCAGTGAGCTCGTCACCAACGCGATCCGGCACGGCAAGCCGCCCGTGACACTTCGACTCGTTCGCAGCCACGTCCTGACGTGCGAGGTGTCCGACGGCAGCAGCACATCTCCGCGGCTGCGGCACGCCCGCACCACTGACGAGGGCGGCCGCGGGCTGCTCCTCGTCGCACGGTGCTCCGACCGGTGGGGGACCCGCTACACGGACGACGGCAAGATCGTCTGGGTTGAGCAGAACACAGACAGCACGGCGACGTAGCCACGACGGCGATGCCCCACCGTCACTCCCTCCGCGACCGCCCCTTGCCGAGCGAGACTGGTAGGAGACGGACACCACGCTGATCCGGTCCCTTTGTACGCCCCGGCGTACCGGCTCGGACGGAGGACCGCCTGCTTCAGTTCGCAGGAGATGGCGATGAACGGCTCGGTACGGATGGGACGAGTTCTGGGGGTGCCGCTGCGCATCCACTGGACTGTGCCCCTGCTCGTGGTGCTCTTCGGGTACAGCCTGGGCAGCCAGACGCTCCCCGCCTGGACTCCGGGCCAGCCGAACGCCGCCTACACCGTCGCCGGCCTGGCGGGGGCCCTGTTGCTTCTGGGTAGCCTGCTGGCGCATGAGGCCGCGCACGCCGTCACGGCGCTGAGGAAGGGCATCCCGGTCCAGAGCATCACGCTCTGGGCACTGGGCGGGATGACCGAGATGGGCAAGCCGCGCGCGGCCGGGGCTGCCTTCCTGGTGGCCGTGAGCGGGCCGCTCACCAGCCTGGTCGTCGGTGCGGCGGCGCTGGGGGCGGGCATCGGGCTGGACGCGCTGTTCGGCTGGGTGGTGCCGTCGGCCGTCCTGGTCTGGCTCGGGTGGATGAACTTCGTCCTGGGCGTGTTCAATCTGCTGCCGGCCGCACCGCTGGACGGAGGGCGGGTGGTACAGGCGCTGATGTGGTGGCGTACCGGCGACCGCGACCGGGCCGAACGCGCAGCCGCACGCAGCGGCCAGGTCCTCGGCATCCTGATGATCGCCGTCGGCTGGATCTCCCTCCTGCGCGGCGCCTTGAGCGGTCTGTGGCTGATGCTCCTCGGCTTGTTCGTCCTGATCGTCGCCGGCGCGGAACGCCGACGCGCCGCACTCGCCCCGGCCCTGCGCGGCGTGCGAGCCGCCGATGCCATGTCGAGTCCGGTGGAGACCTGCCCGGACTGGTGGACCGTGGAACGCTGCGTCGAGGAGGTGGCCCTGCGCGCCCGCCACTCGACGCTGGCACTGATCGACTTCGAAGGGCGCCCCAGCGGCCTGCTCGACCTGCCGCGGCTCGCGAGGATCCCCGCGCCGCAGCGGGGGACACAGCGCGTGCGTGACGTGGCGACCCCGCTGTCGCAGTGCACGACCTGCGCGCCGGACGACCTCCTGGAAGACGTGCTTGAAAGGCTCCGCCCGGTCAGCGGCATGCGCATCCTCGTCACCGACGGACCGAACCTGGTGGGCATCATCACCATGCGTGACGTCTCACGGATCGTCCAGCGCCACACACTGCGCGGGACGGACAGCCGGTGAGAACTCGGCTTGGCGTCCAGGGACGCGTCGGCGTATGACCCTGTGCAGCCATCGCATGGAATGCACCGGAGCGCCGGTCGGGGGCGGCACCTGTCGGGCGGTGAGCCGCGCATAGGGCATGGGGGGGAGTGGCTGCCGTCGATTTCCATGACACAGACGGGCACACGGGCTGCCTCTCCCGACCGGTCGATGCGGACGGTGAACGGCTGCTGCGCGTCGCCGGGCAGCTCAGCGGCCGGCACCGTTGTGCCCTTGCGGCCCTCCCGTTGAGAGGCGACCACCTCACACACCATGGCCTGGGCCTTCGGTGGCCGCCCGGAGGGCGTCCCGAGAACTGGTCGACCTCGGATACGCCGGCCAGGCCGTGCGGAGTGCGGTGGATCCGGCAGGTGACCGACCGCGCGGCACCGCGCTCGGCTCCGGCACGGAGTGGATCAACACAAAGGCCGTGGTCGTGAGTCCGGGGGCTGCTGCCGCTGTGTCCATAGCAGCAGCCACGGCCCTTGCCGCTTCACCCGCGCATGCCGCAGAGCAGTGGATCACGTTCTCCTACGAATCGCCCAGCGAAGGCTTACGTGTTTCCGTTGGGATCCGTAGTGATGGGTCGTCCACCGGCCTCAGCCGGGTGTCCGATGCCGACGTCGTATGTGAGTGCGGAGCCGGAGGCTGCCGTTGGGTGAGGGCGAGACGGCCCGTACCGCCTGTGCTTGTGGTCTGCTGCGTGCGGGCGTGGTGGAGAAGACGGGTGAGGTGCTGTCGGCCGCGGTGCCGGCGATGGGGGAGGGTGGGCTGGGCGGCTGATCTGGTGTCCGGCATGGCTGCCGATCTGCTGGGCGTGCACTGGAACGCCGCCGATGTGGACCTGCTGGCCTCGGGCGTGGGCGGCGCAGGCCGAGGACTGCCGTCGAACGCGTGGATGGCGCTGCGGCGTCTGGGCTGGACCGTCGCCCGGCCCAGGGCGTGCGTGTCAATGACCGGGTCGTGCGGATGGCCCAGGAGCAGGCCGGGCGCACGCTGCGGTCGGTGAAGTGGCGGGCGGGCGTAGTGCCGTTGATCGACATGCTCAAAGAAGCGGTGCTGCGTACCGGCTGCCTGGACGCGGTCACCTCCGTCTCAGGGGGGGACCCTCTCGGCGAAGGGCCTGGCCGAGCGCCTGCTTTGGGGATCTACGCCTACGGCACGAACACCGGGATCAAGGCCGTAGCCTCCGGCGGCCACGGCCACACCGAAGACGAACTGCGCTACGTGCGACGCCGGTACCTGTCCGTCGAGGCCGCCCACGCCATCCAGATCGCGAACGCCACCTTCGCCGCCCGCAGCACAGATCTGTGGGCCAGGGCTCGACCGCGGTTGCCTCCGACTCCACCCACGTGCGCGCCTACGACCAGAACCTGTTCACCGAGTGGCACTCGCGCTACGGCGGCC
>NZ_JBHXVG010000074.1:0-16912 GCF_042672405.1 Streptomyces sp. NPDC127197
TGGTGAACAGGATGGCAAGAGCGGAGTGACGAGAGATTGTCACGCTCCGTTCTGTGGGAGCCCGGGGGTGCGATTCCCCCGGGCCACCCGACCCCTTGAAGGCTTTCCAGCGTTCCGGGTGTGGTAGCCATGCCCGGGGACGCCGTGGCCGCCGTCGCGTTGCGCGTGTGGCACCGTAGGGGGTGGTTCTGGCCGGTCACTTCCCCCCGTGGTGACGGGCTGGAGTCGTGCTCAGCGGGCGATGGTGACCAGGTCCTTCCTCGTTACCGGTGCCACCCGTGACGGGCAGGATGGCAGCCATGGCCGTGTCATCTGCAACACGTCAGCTCTGTAGCGCCACGTTTGCGGACGACGAGGTTGCGAGCGCCTTGTCACTTCTTGATCTCTACGTGGGCGTCGAGTGTGAACGTGTGCAGAAGTCTGACAACTGGCAGTGGTTCAGAAGGGCTCGGCTCAGCGGGGAGCCATGCGGATGGCGCCGTCCAGGCGGATGGTGTCCCCGTTGAGCATGGAATTGGCCACGATGTGCTCGACGAGTGCGGCGTACTCGTCCGGATGACCGAGCCGCGCCGGGTGCGGGACCTGGGCGCCGAGCGCGGCTCGCGCCTTGTCGGGCAGGCCGACGAGCATGGGAGTCTCGAACAGGCCCGGTGCGATGCTCACCACGCGGATCAGGTTCTCCGCCAAGTCCCGTGCCACGGGCAGGGTCATTCCGGCGACACCCGCCTTGGAAGCGGCGTACGCGGCCTGGCCGATCTGCCCGTCGAAAGCGGCCACCGAAGCGGTCGTGACCACGACGCCGCGTTCGCCGTCGACCGGCTGCTGCGCGGCGATCCGTTCGGCGGCGAGCTGGACCACGTTGAACGTTCCGATCAGGTTCACCTCGACTACGCGTCGAAAATCGGCAAGTTGGGTGGTGGCCCTGGTCTGGCTGACCATACGGAACGCCCGGAGGATTCCGGCGCAGGTGACGGCCATGCGCAGGGGCCCCAGCGTTTCGGCGGCGTCCAGGGCGCCCGTCATCTGCTCCGGGCTGGTGGCGTCCGCCGCGACGAAGAGCGCCTGATCGCCCAGTTCCTCGGCGGCGTGTGCTCCGTGTGAGGTGTCCAGATCGACCAGCATCACCTTCCCGCCGGCCTTGACCAGGCGGCGCGCGGTCGCCAGCCCCAGGCCGGAACCGCCTCCGGTGATCAGCGCGACATTCCCTGAGATGTTCAACGGGTGCTCCTCATTGCTGGGTTGGTGACATGGGGTAGGGCGGGAAAGGCGGCAGGGGCCGTCGGCTACGCAGCCGTCCTACGCCGCCGCCAGGAGGGCGCGCGTGTACGGATTCGCGGGGTAGTCCGTGATCTGGTCGATCGGCCCCTCCTCGACGAGAGCCCCTCTGCGCAGCACGGCCGCGCGGTGCGACATATGGCGGATCACGTCGAGGTCGTGCGAGATGAACAAGTACGCGATTCCCAGGGTCTGTTGGAGTTCCAGGAGCAGGTTCAGGATGTGGGCCTGTACGGAGAGGTCCAGGGCGCTGGTCGGCTCGTCGCAGACGATCAGGTCCGGTTCGAGGATCAGGGCGCGGGCGATGGCGATGCGCTGGCGCTGTCCGCCCGAGAAGGCGCCGGGGTAGCGGTCGGCGGCGTCCCCGGTCAGGCCGACGCGCGTCAGGGTGTCCGTGACACGGGCCGCGGCCTCGCTCCGGGTGAGCCGTCGTGTGACGTGCAGTGGCTCCGTCAGGGTCTGGCCGATGGTGCGTGAGGGGTTCAGCGAACCGTAGGGGTCCTGGAACACCACCTGGATGTGCTGGGCGAGTTGACGGCGTCGTGCCGGTGGCGCCTGGGTGATGTCCTCGCCGTGGAAGAGGATGCGTCCGGCGGTGGGGTGCACCAGGCCCAGGATGGCGTTGCCGATCGTCGACTTGCCGGAGCCCGACTCGCCCAGCAGGCCGAGCGTTTCGCCCCGTGAGAGGTGGAGGGTGACGCCGTCGACGGCGGGCTTTGCCAGGCCCCGGCGCCGGCCGCGCTCTCGGTAGAGAACCCGCAGGTCATGGACGTCCAGAAGTCGTTCGGTCACGGTCGCCTCCATTGGTGAGTGTGCTGAGTTCCGTGTGCCGGAGGCATCGGGTGTAGCGGTCGGCGGTCGGTTCGAGGAGGGGGATCGGCGCGGCTTCGCAGTCGGTGGTGGCGAGTTCGCAGCGGGGAGCGAAATGGCAGCCGTGCGGCCAGGCGGAGGGGGCGGGGACCGTCCCCGGGATGGTCGGCAGCGGCTCGCGGGGAGTGGCGCGGCTGGGTGTGGAGGCCAACAGCCCGGCCGTGTACGGGTGAAGGGGCCGCTCGAACATGTCGGTTGCGGCCGCCGACTCGACGATATGGCCGGCGTACATGACGTAGGTCCGGCGGCACATCCTGGCGATGACCTTCCAGGCGTGGCTGATGAGCAGGATCGCCATGCCGTGCTCCCGCTGCAACCGCCCGAGCAGGTCCAGGACTTCGGCCTGCACGGTGGCGTCGAGTGCGGTGGTGGGCTCGTCGGCGATGAGCAGTTCCGGCTCTCCGCCCAGGGCCATCGCGATGGCGACGCGCTGCGCCATTCCGCCCGACAGCTCGTGTGCGTAGCGCCCGGCGATCCGTTCCGGCTCCGGGAGGTTCACCTCGCGCAGCAGTTCGATGGCACGTGCGCGGGCGGCCTTGCGGGTGCCGCCGCACCAGCTCCTCGATCTGCCTGCCGACGGGGAACATGGGATCCAGGGACGCGAGGGGCGTCTGCGAGATCAGCGCGATCTTCGCCCCGCGAAGGGCGCGTACCGTCCGTGGATCCCCACCGGCCAGTTCCACGCCGTCGAAGACGATGCTGCCCCGGGTGACTTCCCCGAGGCCGGGGAGCAGCCCGAGGATCGCGCGCCCGGTGACGGACTTGCCGCAGCCCGACTCGCCGACCAGGCCCACTGTTTCGCCGGACCGGATGTCGAGGTCGAGGTCTTCGACGACGGTGGTCATGCCGTGCGGGCCGGACAGCCCGATCGAGACGCCCCGGAGAGAGAGCAGGGAGGAGGCGGGGGACGTGCGGGGGACCTGCACAGGTTGCCCGGAGGAGCGCGGCGGCCGGGAGGAGCCTCGCCGGGTGGAGCGTCCGCGGGGCGGCGAGGCCGAGGCCGAGGTGGCCCGGTCCGCCGTGGCGTCACGCACAGCATCCCCCAGCAGCCCGCACGCCAGGATCGCCAGCCCCAGGACGAGACCGGGCGGTACGAGGAGCCAGGCCTGCCGGTCGGTGACGGCGGCCGCATCGGCGATCATGTTGCCCCAGGTCGGGGTGGGCGGCTGGGCGCCGAAACCCAGATAGCTCAGACCCGCGTCGATCATCAGGGCACCACCCGCGAACAGCGAGATCTGGACGATGACCGGCCCTGTGACACGCGGCAGCACATGGCGCAGGAGGATGTGCCGCCCAGCGAGCCCACTGACACGCGCGGCAGCGACGTACAGCTCCTTCCGTACGGCGAGGGCAGCACCCCGTACCACCCGGGCGAGACCAGGTGCCACCAGCACACCGAGGACCGCCATCGCCAACGCCTGGTGGTCGCCGATGACGGCGAGGACGACGAGCAGGGTGACCAGGACGGGGATTGCGAGCATGACGTCCACGGCCCAGGTGAAGACCCGGTCGAACCAGCCGCCGAGGAAGCCGGCCGTGACACCGCAGCCGACGCCCACGAACAGCACGGTGAGGACGGCCACCGCGGCATCGGTGAGGCTCACCCGGCCGCCGTGCATGAGCCGGCTCAGCACGTCGCGACCCAGGTTGTCGGTCCCGAGTGGATGGGCCCCCGACGGACCGGACAGGACATGGTCCAGATCGGTGGCGGTCGGGCTGTACGGCGCGAGCCACGGGGCCAGGAGTGAGGTGAGGACCAGCAGCGCCAGGTACCCCAGGCAGACGCAGGCGGCCGGGCGCCGCAGGACTCCCCGCAGCACCGATCGGGGGTGACGGACTACGGGGGTCGGTTCGGTCATGGGACACGCACCTTGGGATTGAGCCGGCCGTAGGCGACATCGACCGCGAGGTTCACGGCGACGACGACCAGCGTGAAGACGACGACCACGCCCTGGATCATGGGGATGTCGTGCTGAGTTGTGGCCTGAACGGCCAGCCCGCCCAGGCCCGGCATGGCGAATACGGCTTCGACGAAGACCGTGCCGCTGAGCAGCCCGATGAACGTGAGGCCGACCAGCGTCACCACGGGGATCGCGGCATTGCGCAGCGCGTGCCGGAACACGATCGAGGCCTCCGAAGCCCCGTTCGCGCGCAGCGTGGTGACGAAATCGCGGGACAGCGTCTCGAGCATCGCGTCCCGTGTCTGCTTCGCGAACACGGCGATGCCGGGCAGCGCCAGGGTGACCACGGGCAGGACGAGACTGCGCGCCCACTCGCCGGGGGAGTCGCCCAACGGCACGTACCCGGTCGCGGGGAACAGCGGGACGGCCACGGCCAGCAGGGCGACGAGGACCAGCGCGAGCCAGAAGTTGGGCACGGCGTACCCGATGAGCGACACCACGTCGACGGCGCGGCCGGTGCGCCCGCCGCGCACCGCGCTCAGCACTCCGAGTGCCACACCGAGGAGGGCCGTGGCCGCTGTGGTGCACAGGATGAGCGAGAGCGTCACCGGGAGCCGGCCCGCGATCTCCCCTGCGACGTCCAGCCCGCTGACGGGCGAGGAGCCCAGTTCGCCGCGCAGGGCCTTGCCGAGCCAGTGCGCGTACTGCGCCAATACCGGCTCGTCGAGCCGCAGTTGGTGTCGCAGCTGTTGGTGTGCCTCAGGGCTGTAGTGGTCGCCCAGAATCGTCCGCGCCGTGTCGCCCGGCGCCGCTGCCTGCAGCAGGAACGTCAGCAGCGAGACCACCAGGACCAGGACGACCGAGATCAGCAGTCGGCGTGCGATCAGCCGCAGCATGGTGTCATGCCTCCGGTCACTTCGCAGGCTGCCAGTCGACGACGCTCGGGAACGGCTTGCCCTGTGGCGCCTCGATCCGCACGCTGTCGCGGTAGAAGAGGAACACCGGGCTCAGGCAGACCGGCAGGAACCAGGCCTGCTCCACCACGCGACGGACGATGTCCCTGTCGAGCCCCGCGCGCGTCTTCTCGTCCGCCGCCGCGGCCTGCCGGTCGAGCTTCTCCACCTCGGGATCGGAGCTGCGGAAGGGGTTCATGCCGACGGCGTCCCGCAGCCACAGCCCTCGCCCCATGAAGTACACCGGCAGAGCACCCCAACCCATCGTGGAGGCAGGGAACTTGGTGATCTCCTGAGCCGCGCTGGCCGCCTCCTTGGCGGAGATCTTCAGCGTGACGCCCACCTTCTCCAGATCGGCTGCGATCGCCTGGGCGATCTCACCGGGGAAAGCGGGGGTCGACGGGATCACCACCGGCAGCGTGAACCCGTCGGCGTGCCCCGCCTCGGCCAGCAACTCCTTGGCCTTCTGCGGGTCGTACGGGTAGAACTCCCTGTCGTTGTGGCCGTCCTGTCCCGGCACGGCGGGCTGGTCGGTCGGTACGCCGTACTCGCCGAGCAGTGCCTTGGTGATCTTCTTGCGGTCCACGGCGTAGTTCATGGCCTGCCGTATCCGCACGTCGCCCAGTGGCCGACTCAGCTTTCCGGCACGGTCGTTGAGCTGGATGCCCATGACGATGTTCGGGCTGGACGCGATCCGCAGCCCGGCGTTCGCCGCGCCTCCCGCGATCGCGTAGCTGCCGGAGATGACATCCACCTGGCCGGTCTTGAGGGCGGCCAGAGCGGTGTTCTCGTTGGGCAGGACCTTGATGACGATCTTGTCGTAGTGGCGGTCCTTCGCGTTCCAGTA
This sequence comes from Streptomyces sp. NPDC127197, assembly GCF_042672405.1. Lineage (NCBI taxonomy): Bacteria > Bacillati > Actinomycetota > Actinomycetes > Kitasatosporales > Streptomycetaceae > Streptomyces > Streptomyces sp. NPDC127197. The sequence goes on from NZ_JBHXVG010000074.1 coordinate 5,847, forward strand.
CTCCGGGTTGGGGACGTAGGTGTAGTGATCGCCCGCCACGGTCTCGCCGGGCGCCAGCTTGTACGGGCCCGCGCCGAAGGTCTGCTTGGCGAGCGTGCCCGGATCGGCGAGCGCCTTGGGACTGATCAGGCTCCCGGCGAAGTAGTCCTGGCTGAAGAGGGCGGGGAGCTGGGGGTGGGGCTGCGCGAGTTCGAGATGGACGGTGAGCTCGTCGAGTGCCTTCACTTTGGTGATGGGAGCGAGGAACGCCGCTGCCTGACCGGCCGCCTTCTGGAAGTACTCGATGTTCCGCTTGACCGCCTCGGCGTTCAGCGGGGCGCCGTCGCTGAAGGTCACACGCTCCCGGAGCCTGATCTCGAAGGCGGTGTTGCCTTTCCCGAGGTACCGCCAGGAGGTCGCGAGGCGCGGTTGGAGGCTGCCGTCGGCGGCACGGTGGATCAGCGGGTCGTAGGCCGGGTTGATGTAGAACAGCGACTCCCCGCCCGCCTTGGCGGGGTCGAGGCTGACCGGCGGCCAGAACTGGCCGATCCGCAAGGCCCGCTTCGCGGTCGCCGAACCGGAGGAGCCGCCGCACGCCGTGATGGTGAAACCGGACGCGAGCAGAGCGGCGGTCGCGGCGCTCGTAGCGGTGAACTGTCGCCGTGAGACGCCGGACCGTGAGACGCCAGGGTGTTCCGGCGCGAGCATCATGTCAGTCATGTCTGTGTCAGTCCTGTCGTGACGAGGCTTCGGTCAGGGGGAGTTCGGCGCGCCACTGCTGGTCGAGCAGGAGGCTGCCGTCGAGCGTGATGCGACCGGTGGCGCGTACGCCGGTGGCGGCGGCTGTGATCTCGGCTTCGACGGCGACGTGCTGACCCGTTTCGGTCCGCACGTCACCGGCAGCGCTGACGGTGACGGTGGCCGCCTCCGGCTGTGCCCGGTGGGCGGTGGCGGTGACCTCCTGCCTGCCCCGGATGCGGTGGCCGCGGCCGTGGCTGTGCCGCACGGCCGCACCGTCGTCGCTGAGCGCGATGCGTACCGAAACGGTGTTCCCCAGCAGGTCGTTGGCGATCTCCCAGACGGGCGGTGTGGGGGTCGCGCTGGTTGCGGCCGGGGGTTCGGACCGCACGGCCAGCAGGGAGTTCGGGTCCGGGGCCGGATAGTCGAGCCCTTCTTCGGGGTTCGCGTCGTCGGGCAGTACCGGAAGCACGAGCCCTGTCACCTCGGGCAGCCCGTCACCACCCGGGTGCTCCGGCCAGACGCGCGGGAAGTCGCCGGGAGCGACGGCAATGCGCAGCCGGTGGCCCGCAGGCAGCTCGTACGCCGTCGGGTTGAGCGTGATCTCGATCGTGCCGTCCTGCTGTACGCGGGCTTCGAGGCCGGCGCAGATGAGGGTGGAGCGACCGTGCGGGTCGACGTCCGTCAGCTTCACCGACATCCGTGACCAGGCTCGTGCCACGGTGACCCTGGGCCGGCCACAGAGCAGCAGCGGCTCCGCCAGGGGCAGCGAGGTCAGACACAGGCTGCGCGTGTCGTCGTCGTGCTGGTCGAGCGGCAGTCCGAACGGCCCGGACGGCACGGCCCACAGACCACTGAGTACGCCGGTCGCAGGGTCGGGGGTGTTCGGCTCGGCATCGGGCGCGTGAGGCTCCGTACGCTCCCAGTCCGCGAGGCTTGCCGGCCGAGAGGCCGCGTCCGCAGGCCATTCCTGCAGTCCGAGCCAGTGTGGCCTGCCGCCCTGGACATGGACGCTGACCCGCGGAGCCTTGTCCACACCGTTCGGCTCGTCGCGCAGCCACCGGTCCCACCACGCCAGCGCCAGCTCGAGGAAGTCGACGGCGACGTGGGGCGATTCGTTCGGCATGGTGTGCAGCCAGGGACCGGCGATCAGCCGCTTGGGCCCGGACATCTCCTCGTACGCCCGCAGCGTCCCCTCGCAGAACAGGTCCCGCCAGCCCGCGAAGCACAGCGCGGGCACCTCGATGGCCGAGGCGTCGATACGGCCCTCCAGCCACACCGGGTCGTCGGGGCCGGGGCGGAAGAGGTCCAGCAGATGCGGCTTCGAGCGCATCCGGGAGCGCCAGCGCGACTGCTCGGTCAGGTCGGCGTAGTCGTCGAGCGGAGGCAGCAGCTGACCCAGCAGCATGGTCATCGACCAGAGTCCGAGCGGCCCGAGCGCACCCCGGGCGCCACCGGGATGGACGAAGTCGCGTCCGGGGTCGGCTGTGCTCTCCAGCATGACGATCGCGCGGAGCGCGGAGGGCCTGCGGGCCGCTGCGCGCATGGTCGTCATCCCGCCGTAGGAGCCGCCCCACATGCCGACCGTGCCGTCGCACCAGGGCTGTCGCAGGGCCCAGTCGATGGCGGCGAGCGCGTCATCCGCCTCATCGGGGTGGAACGGCGGTCGCCGTACACCGTCCGAGGACCCGAGGCCGAGCAGGTCGACCAGGAGCGAGGGGTAGCCGCGGGAAGCGAACCAGCGGAAGGCAGCGGAGCCGGACAGGGCGGTGACATCGCGGCGGTACGGCAGAAGCGTGAGCAGCAGCGGGGCGGGGCCGGCGCCCTCGGGCAGGAACAGGTCGCCGGAGAGAGTGACCCCCGGTCCGGACGTGGGAATGCGCACGTCGCGGTAGACGGCCACCTCATGGCGACGGCCGGAGCCGTCGGCAGAAGGCGCGGATGCGTTCATGGTTGCCTTTCACCGCAGGACAGTTGTCCTGCGAGTTCGGTGCGTGGTGGAGGGGCAGGGCGGGCCGGTCGGTCACCGAGGGGGTTCCGCGGGCCCGTGTCAGGCCGGGCCCGCGGAACCCGCCTCTTCACGGCCGCGTCTGTGTCAGGCCGGACGCGGCAGTGGGTCGGACGCGGGAGTGGGACGCCGCAGTGGGTCAGACGCCGGCCGCGTTCATGAGCAGGGGGAAGGATGCGTGCAACTCGCGCTCCCAGTAAGGCCAGTTGTGGATACCGGCGCCGTAGAGGTTGGCGGTGACGTTCGCACCGAGCCGGCGCAGCCGGTCGACGAACGCCTTGTTCATGATCTCGATCAGGGGCTCGATGTTGGGGTCGGCCGGTGTGCCCGGCGGCTCGAAGGGACCCGGCTGCCCGTTGCCGCTGGAGAGGTAGAGCGGGATGTCCTTCAGCAGGTACGCGAGGTCGTACGGGCAGTGCGCCGCCCACCGTCCCGGGTCGATGGCCGGGTCGCCCCACAGCGCATCCGGGTCGAAGCCCTCCACCTGGAGCGTGCCGCGCACGAGGGCGGGACCGTCGAAGGGGCTCGGCTCGTGCGGCCCGGTGTACGTGGTGTGGACGACGCCGCTGTAGGCCGCCGCCGCGCGGAACATGCCGGGATGGCGCGCCGCGTACGACATGGCGCCGAATCCGCCCATCGACAGACCGGCGATGACACGGCTGGACCCGGCGCCGTACCCGCCTTCCAGGATGCGCAGCAGCTCCACGAGGTGGAACGTCTCCCAGGCAGGGGCGCCGCCGAACCCGTGGTTCCACCAGTCCGAGTAGAAACCGGCGCGGCCGCCCGTCGGCATGACCACCAGGACCCCGGTGTCCTGCGTGAGGGCCGCGACGTCGGTGGAGCGGGTCCACGAGGAGTAGTCGTCGCCCGCGCCGTGCAGCAGATACAGCACCGGCCAGCGGCGGGCGGGGTTCGGCGTCCAGCCGGGCGGCAGCAGCAGCCGCACCTTCGCGGCCGGGTCGGCGAGCGCGGGGGAGTCGATGGTCAGGTCCAGGGTTCTGGCGTCGACGTACGTCTCCGCCACGACCCGCGCCTCGCCGAACGAGCGGGCCCCGGCAGTCGCCGTCGTGGGCCACAGTGCGGCAGTCGAGGCGGCTGCCGCGGCGCCTGCGAGAAACGTGCGCCTGTCTATTCGGGGCATCGTTGCCTCCTGGGACAGTCAGGGATCAATGGGCGGGGATGAGGGTTTCGGGGATGGGCCGGGCGCAGGTCAGTTGCCGCGGTGCCCGCGGAGCAGATAGCGCTGGAGCTTGCCGCTGGGTGTCCTGGGCAGGTCCGCCACGAAGCGGATCTCGCGCGGGTACACATGCGCCGCGAGGTGCGTCTTCACGTGCTGCTTGAGCTCGGCGGCCAGGGCCTCACCGGCTGCGGCGCCGGGGCGCAGTACGACATGGGCGACCACGATCTCGCCGCGCAGCTCGTCCGGTGCGCCGACCACGGCGGCCTCGGCCACGGCCGCATGCCGCTCGAGCGTGCTCTCCACCTCGTAGGGTCCGATGCGGTAGCCGGCCATCAGGATCACGTCGTCGTCGCGGGAGGCGAAGGTGATGTAGCCGTCGCCGTCCTGCGCGGCGCTGTCGCCGGTGAGATACCAGCGCCCGTCCGCGGTGAAGCGCTCCGCGGTACGCGCGGGGGCGTCGCGGTAGCCGGTGAACCACATCAGGGGGCTGTGCGCCAGATCGACCGCGAGCCGGCCGGTCTCACCGCGCGGCGCCGGCTCGTCAGCGTCCGTCCGCAGCACCTCGAGGCGCCAGCCGGGCAGCGCATGTCCCATGGAGCCGGGCCGCAGCGGCGTCGCCACATCGGGGTGCCAGGCGTTGGCCACGGCCATTCCGAGCTCGGTCTGTCCGTAGTGGTCGCGTACGGGCACGCCCAGGGTCTGTTCGGCCCAGGCGACGACGTCCGCGCCGAGCGGCTCGCCGGCCGATGAGCAGCGTTGCAGCGCGAGACCGTCGGGCACCGGTGACTCGTCAGCACGCAGGGCCCGGTACACCGTGGGTCCCGCGGTGAAGTTGGTGACGCCGAACTTCGCGAGGACGGACCAGGTCAGCGACGGCGAGAACGGGCCGTGCAGCAGCAGCGTGCCCCGGCCCAGGGCCAGCGGGCCGATCACCGCGTAGTACAGGCCGTACGCCCAGCCGGGGTCGGCGGCGTTCCAGAACACGTCGTCCGGCCGGTGGTCCAGGCCGTACTCCTGGTACATCCGCATCGCCGCGACCGCCCGCAGCGGGATGGGCACGGGCTTCGGGGTGCCGGTCGTGCCCGATGTGAACAGCTCGATGAAGACGCCGTCGCCGCCGACGGTCACGGGTTCGGGCAGGGGGTCCGCCGTGAGGAGGTCGTGGAAGGCGAGATCGTCTTCGGAGGCGGTCCCAGCGGAGCCAGGGGCTCCGGTGGTGATGACGCGCCAGCCCGGGTCGGCGGGAATGCCGTCGCCGGGCGCGAGTTTGGCCCGCTGGGACGGCTCGCAGATCACGGCTTTGGTGTTGTTGCCGGTGACCCGTTGTGCGATCGCCGGCCGGGCGAAAGCGGTGAAGAGGGGCACTTGCACGGCTCCGAGACGCCAGATCGCCAAGGCCGCGACGACCAGTTCGGCCGACTTGGCCATCAGCGTGGCCACCCGGTCGCCTGCCCCGACCCCCAGCTCGGCCAGCGCGGTCGCGAGCCGGGCCGAGCGGTCGTGCAGCTCGCCGTACGTCAGCTCGTGGGTGGTGAGGTCGGGCTCGACCACGGTGAGGGCCACGGAGTGCGGCGGATGGCGGTCGCACAGCAGCTCGGCGGCGCTGACGTCCGGCCCGGTGACCGCAGCCAGGTGCTCCGCGATCCGTTCGTGTGGCAAAGTCATTGCGGCTCCCGGATCCATGGGGCACCTTGATGCCCCGACTGTTAACCAGATGTTTCCGGCGCGGTGGCCGGGTGAGGTACCCCCGACTGAGGGGAGCGCCCCGGCCGTTCTCGGCCCATGACCAGGAGGCGGCGTGAACCGCTCTGTGGCAGCAGACGACCAGACACGGATCCAGCGCACGCTGGCCCGGCTGCGCGATGCGACGGACCTGCCCCTCACCTTCGGCGGAGCGGTCAACAGCGGCATGCAGCTGCAGCTCACGCAGTTCGTGGGCGCCATCACGGGTGCCCTGCGCGGAGCCGTCCTCGATCCGGGCCGCGGACTCGGCGGCAAGGTGGTGACCCTGCGTCGCCCCCAGCTGGTGAACGACTACGTGGGCTCGCCGGGCATCAGCCACGACTACGACCACATCATCAAGGCCGAGAGCCTGCGCGGCCTTGTCGCCGTTCCCGTGGTGGTGCGGCGCAGCATGCGAGGTGTCCTGTACGGTGCCGTGCGCAGCGCGTCGCCGCTGGGTGACCGGGTCATCCAGTCGGTCGTGGAGACGGCCAGGGAGCTGGAGCAGGACCTCGCCGTACGAGACGAACTCGAGCGCCGCCTGCAGTGGCTCACCGAGCAGACGCCGCAGCCGAAGGGGGCCGCCGCCGAGCCGGCCGGGTCGGGACGGGAGCAGGTTCGCGAGGCCTACGCGGAGCTGCGGATCCTGGCCAAGGACACCGACGACCCGGCGCTGCGGGAGCGCATCGAGGCGGTCTGCGACAAGCTGTCCACGGCAGGCCTGGGCACCCGGCGTGACAAGGGCGCGGGCGTGGCACGCCCCGAACCCACGCTGTCGGCCCGCGAGCTGGACGTACTTGCCTGTGTCGCCCTGGGCTGGACGAATCCGCAGGTAGCGGTCGATCTCGGGATCACGGTGGAGACGGTGAAGAGCTATCTGCGCAGCGCGACGCGCAAACTCCACGCCCGCTCCCGACTGGAAGCGGTGGTCGCGGCCCGCCGCCGCGGGCTGCTGCCCTGACCCGACGCGTCCGCTTCACGGCCGGGTTGAGGGCCGCACCACACGGGTGGCCGGTTGGGGTCACACCGTCCAGTACCGGGTTGGCGTCACACCGCACCCTTGCACTATCGTCACCGGCCCAGTGGAACCGCCGTGTCAGGACGCCGGTCTGCCGCTCATCTCCCGGCGCACAGCGCCGACTTCCCCCTGCCCGCGAACCACCACGGTCGCCGTGCTCACTCCGCCATGCCATGCCGCGCCATGCCGCGGGGGCGTGCGTGCACCGGCCGGGCACCGACCTGAGGAGACGACGCCATGGACCGCCCTGTGCCGTACGAGTCCGAGATCAACGCTCTGCTCGCCCGAATGACACTCGAGGAGAAACTCGGTCAGCTACAGCAACTCGCATGGACCGGAGACACCGGCCCGGGGGAGGGGCAGGCTCGCCTGATCGAGAGCGCGGCCCGTGAGGGCCGGCTCGGCTCCGTACTCAACCTCCACGGTGCCCGGCGGACGAACGACCTCCAGCGGATCGCCGTCGAGGAGTCCCGGCTGGGCATTCCGCTGGTGTTCGGCCTGGACGTCATCCACGGATTCTGGACCACCTTCCCCATCTCGCTCGCCCAGGCGGCGAGTTTCGACCCGGACATCGCCAGGCTGGACGCCGAGGTCTCGGCGCGGGAGGCCCGGTCCAACGGCGTCCACTGGGCGTTCTCCCCGATGATGGATGTCACGCGCGAGCCGCGCTGGGGGCGGGTCTCCGAGAGCAGTGGTGAGGATCCATATCTCACTGCGGCGTTTGCGGCCGCCAAGGTCCGCGGTTACGAGGGTGAAGGCGGCGGGCCGATCGCGTCGGACCGTATGGCTGCCTGCGCCAAGCACTTCGTCGCCTATGGAGCCGTCGAAGGCGGACGCGAGTACAACACCGTGGACGTCTCCGAATCCCGGCTCAGGGCACTGCACCTCCCGCCGTTCCGAGCGGCCGTCGACGCCGGCGTCGCCACGGTCATGGCCGCGTTCAACACCCTCAGCGGAATCCCGGCCCACGCCAACGCGCACGCGCTCACCGACATCCTGAAGCGGGACTGGGACTTCGACGGAGTGGTGGTGAGCGACTGGGCGGGCGTCGCGGAACTGATTCCCCACGGCTTCGCCGCCGACCCCGCAGACGCCGCCCGCCTCGCTCTGAACGCAGGCATTGACATGGAGATGGTCAGCACCTGCATCGCCGATCGCGGTGAGGAACTCCTGGCGAACGGCCACATCAGCGCTGAACGACTCGACGACGCGGTCGCCCGGATCCTGCGCCTGAAGTTCCGGCTGGGCCTCTTCGAGCACCCATACACGGACGAGCGGGCGGAGATCAGCGCTCCCTCCGCAGAAACCCGTCGGTCGGCGCGTGAGGCAGCGGCCCGCTCCATGGTGCTGCTCAAGAACGACAGCCGGAGCGTCTCCCGCGACCGGTTGCTCCCCCTCTCGCCGGACATCACCTCGATCGCGGTCGTCGGGCCGTTCGCCGACTCGACAGACCTGCACGGCGCGTGGGCAGGCCCCGGCGCCGACGCGTTCCCCGCCGTCACCGTCACAGAGGGCATCAGGCTGGCGGTACCAGGAGCAAAGATCGGGTATGCAAAGGGCGTTGAGTCCGAGGGAGGGGGAGAAGCCACCCCCGGGATCGCGGAGGCCGTCGCCGCAGCCGAGGCCTCCGATGTGACAGTGATCGTCGTGGGCGAGCCCGCGGGCCTGAGCGGCGAGGGCGGCTCACGCAGCGACATCGGCCTGCCCGGCGAGCAAGGCGAGCTCATCGAAGCCATCGCCCGCACCGGCCGTCCTTTCGTGGTGGTGCTGACCTGCGGCCGACCGCTCGCACTGGGCCCCTGGCTCGCGTCCGCCCCGGCCGTTCTGGTCGCCTGGCATCCCGGCCTCGAAGCCGGTCACGCCATCGCCGACGTGCTCTTCGGCGCCGTCAATCCCGGTGGAAAACTCCCGGCGTCCTTCCCCCGCACCACCGGCCAGGTCCCCATCCACTACAACCATGAGAACACCGGCCGCCCTTGCGGCCCCGACCACCAGGACCCCCGATACGGTGCGCGCTACCTGGACCTGGACCATGGCCCCGAGTTCCCCTTCGGTCACGGCCTCAGCTACACCACGTTCGCATTCGGCGAGCCGACTCTGACCACCTTCACTCTCTCCGCCGGGGAGCTCCTTGACGGAGCCACGGTCGAGGTCTCGGTGACCGTGCGCAACACCGGCGACCGGGACGGCGACGAGGTCGTCCAGCTGTACGTCCACGATCCGGTCGCGAGCCTCGTCCAGCCCGTACGCCGCCTGCGCGGCTTCCAACGCGTCAGCCTCGCCGCCGGGCAGAGCACCACGGTGCGATTCACTCTCGGCGCAGAGGACATCGGCTTCTGGACGAATGCCCCGGAGGGCGAGTTCGTCATCGAACAGGGAGACATCCATGTCTACGTGGCCAACAGTTCACAGGCCGAGGTTCCGATGCGCACGCTGACCATCAAGTAGCCCTGCCCCATGAGGGCGTCCAACGTGAACGGACTGCTAGATCATCACACCGGTGCAAGGAGCCCGACGCGGCTGAAGGCCGCGGGGCGCCCTCATCCTTCCCGGGTCCGCCCCCCACCGCGCGGGGCGGGAGGCGGACCTGGTGAGGCTGAGACAAGAATTCGTTTCGGCACGCCATGCGAAACGGGGGCGTCCCCGGGGTCGCCGGGAATTCAGCGGATTCTTGCGAGGAACCCCGGGCGTTTACGCCCGGGAGGAATCGCATCCCGGGTGGGCGGTGCGGAGCACCGCGGCGGTGTCTGGCGCGGAGCGCCGGGATGGTCCAGCAGGCGGCCGGAGAGGATTTCTGTGTTCGAATGCAAGGCCTGAAGGCGTCGGGTAGCGTCGCGGGCGTGAAGCTGGTGGTGCAGGTGAAGCCGCTGCCGACGCCCGTGCAGGCGGCGGCACTTGAGGCGACCCTGCGCGCCTGCAACGAGGCCGCGACCTGGGCCGGCGAGGTGGCCTTCGAAAAGATGTGAAGAGGAACTTCGCGCTACGCCGGCTCACCTACGACGAGATCAAGACCAGGTGGGGGCTGGGTGCGCAGGCCGCCCAGCATGTGATCAAGAAGACCTGTGACGCCTACGCGACGCTGAAGGCCAACCTGAAGGCCGGGAACCTGGGCGCGCCGGGCTCCAAGCGGCACCGGAAGGCGGCCGGGAAGCCCATCGCCTTCCGGCCGGAGGGCGCGCAGCCCTACGACGGCCGGATGCTGTCCTGGCAGACCGCCGCACGCCGGGTCTCCATCTGGACCGTGCAGGGCCGGGTCAAGGACGTGGCGTTCACCGCCGCCCCCGAGCAGCTGACCACCCTGACTCTGTACCGCCGGGGCGAGTCCGACCTCGTGTACCGGGACGGCATGTGGTTCTTGAACGCCACCTGCGAAGTACCCGAAGCAGCGCTGAACACGGAACCGGTGGGCTTCCTGGGCATCGACCTGGGCGTCGTGAACATCGCCACCACCGGTGACGGCGAGATCATGGCCGGACGCGGCCTCATCCTCGCCGCGACCGTCACTGCCGCCGGCCTGTCGGAAAACGCCCTGGGAATCCGCCTCCTCGACCAAGCGAAGAAGAGGTACCCGACCATCTCCAAGAGCTGGGTCGACACCGGCTTCAAGAATGCCGTCGTCGAGCACGGAGCCACCCTCGGAATCGACGTCGAAGTCGTCAACCGAAATCCGGAGACCCGAGGCTTTCAGGTCGTGAAAAGACGCTGGGTAGTGGAGCGGAGTATCGGTTGAATCATGATGCACCGCCGCCTCGCCTGCGACTGCGAAACCCTCACCGCCAGCTCTGAGGCCCTGATCCACATCGCCTCGATCGACAACCTCGCCAAGCGCATAACGGACGAGACGACATCCACCTGGCGAGTAACGCACTAGGACGTAAACGACAATCTGCCCACCTCAAACGCCCTCTCAGCTGCCGGCGGCGTTGCGCGAGGGGTATCTGCTGTTCGGACGTCGGCAGGGTCTCACCAGCAACCACGATGTACTGCTCGGCCCAGCAGAGCTGTATGTCGATGACGCCAAGGAAGCCCTGGTCTTCCGTCCTTCGCGCACCGACGGCTGGTACGGGCTGTCCAGCCGCTTGAACAGCAGTCCCTTCAGGCCGACGGTTGTCCACGTCAGCCAATTCGCGGCCGTGTCCGGGTCGGTGGGCGACGGGGGCAGCGCCCGCGGTGCCGTAAGCCGGTGCTCAGAGAACAGTGTCTCCAGTGCCGCCCGGCGCCGCCGGTACGGCCAGGCCGTGGTGTCCTGGGCCGCTGGGCGCAGCAGGTCGAAGGCCGAAGTGGGCAGGCCACTCTTGCGAGATGGGCGCAGCACGATGCTGGCAGTCAGGCGGCTCTACCGTCTTGATCGGGTTGATCGAGCCATTCGTAGGGTTGGGTCGCCCAGGGGTGCTGGGTGTGGCTATCAGGCGGCTGTCGTC
>NZ_JBHXVG010000075.1:0-15502 GCF_042672405.1 Streptomyces sp. NPDC127197
ACCCGCCCGCACCCTGGAACAGCTCAAAGCCCGCCTGCCACTCCACGAAGATCGCCCAGCGGATCCACTCTGACAGTTATTCAGATACAAGCCCCAGGACGCACGGAGAACTGCCAGGTCGCCGTGTTCGCCGCCTACGCCTCGTCGCGCGGCCGGACCTTGGTGGACTGGGAGCTGTACCTGCCGAAGTCCTGGACGTCCGACCGGGACCGGTGTCGCGCGGCAGGAGTGCCCGACGCCCGGGCCTTTGCGACCAAGACCGAGCTTGCCCGGAGCCTTATCGCCCGGGCGCTTGCCTCACCCCTGCCCATTGCTTGGGTGACGGCGGACGCTCTCTACGGCCAGGACCGGCACTTCCGCCGCATGCTTGAGGAGGCCGGGCTGGGCTACGTCGTCGCGGTCCCGAAGTCGCAGCAGGTCAAGTCCCTCGCCGGCTGCTGGCGCATCGACCAGCTCATCGGGGATGCCCCCGACGAAGCCTGGGAGCGGCTCTCCTGCGGCGACGGAGCCAAGGGCCCGCGCATCTACGACTGGGCGGCCGCCCAGCTCCCGGCTGTTTCCTTCTTCGGCGCCGGCGAGCCTTCTCACCACCGGTGGGTACTGGCCCTCCGCAGCATTGCCCACCCGGACGAGATCGCCTACTACCTAGCCTATGCGCCCGACGGCACCAGTGTCGCGGAGCTGGTGCGGGTTGCCGGTTCCCGCTGGGCGATCGAGTCCTGTTTCCAGAGCGCGAAGAACGAGTGCGGCCTGGACCAGTACGAAGTCCGCCGCTACCCGGGCTGGTACCGGCACATCACTCTCGCGATGCTCGCCCATGCCTTCCTCGCGGCCATGGCAGCCCAGGCCGAAGACGCAAGGGGGGCCGCAGAAACGGATCTTTCCTCGTCCCGCTCAGCCTGGCAGAGATCCGCAGGCTCCTGGCGACTTGCCGGCCCAGGACAAGCCACCACCGACGCCACATTGATCGGATACTGACATGGTCCCAGTGGCGCCGTCGTCACCAGGCGATTGCCATGCGCTGCCACTACAAACGCCGCACCGCCGGTCACGAACTTCGACCACATGACGACACATCAGCTGAATATGCTCAGAAACCAGCCCCTGACCAGCAGCGATAGCGAAGTGCAACTGGAGTACTAGGGGGGACATCTGCAGGGCGGGGAGGACGGGATGCTCGGCGAGACGCTGTTGGCGTTGGGATCGGCCGGTGGCGGGGCGGTGGTCGCGGCGGCCGGTACGGACGCATGGAACGGACTCCGACAGGCTGTGGCGCGTTGGCTAGGCTGAGGCGATACGCAGACCGAGGAGCGTGAGTTGGAGCGGCTGGAAGAAACCGCAGACGCCCTCGTGGCGAGCCCGCCGGCGGAGGCGGAACGGCTCCGCATCCGTCACGAGGCCGCATGGCAGACCCTGCGCTTGCCGAATACCTGATCCAGCCTGGTCGGGCTGCATGTGCGTACTCGTGCAGGATGCCTCCGAGTCGCGGGCGTCGTCGTATGTCGAGGCGTGCGATCCGCTCTGGATCCCCGATCGGATCGGGTAGAGGATGGAGAGGGCGGGCGTTGGCGAGGCCCTGGTGGGGCCTGTGCTCGTTGTAGAAGGTCTCGAACTCGCGCAGGGCATACAGGAGATGGCGCTGGTCCCAGATCAGTGTGCGGTCGAGCAGTTCTCGTCGGCAGGTCTGCGCCCACCGTTCCATGATTGAGTTCATGCGGGGCATCCGGATGCCGCTGAGGACAACCTCGATGCCCGCGTCCTGAAGGACAGCGTCGAACAGCTGCGAGAACTTCCTGTCCCGGTTCCTGATCAAATAGTGGGCCCGGCAGCCGGCGTCCTCGAGGTCCATGACAAGATTTTTCGCGGCCTGGGCGACCCAGGAGGCGGTTGGCTGCGCAGTCGCGCCCAGGATCCGTATCCGCCGGTTCGAGTGCTCGATCACCCCGAGCACGTACAGCCGTGCTCCGGTCAGGGTGATGGTTTCGATGAAGTCGCATGCCAGTAGTGCGTCGGCCTGAGAGCGCAGGAAGGCCGTCCAGGTGGTCGAGGCTCGTTCGGGCGCTGGGTCGATGTCGGCGTCCTTGAGGATCTCCCAGACGGTGGACGCCGCCACCTTCACCCCGAGGACGAGCAGTTCGCCGTGCAGGCGGCGGTAGCCCCAGTTCGGGTTCTCCCTGGCCAGGCGCAGCACCAGCGCTCGGATGGAGCGCACGGGGCGTGGCCGGCCGCCTCGCTTGGGCCGGGATTGGGCGGCGTGGCGGCGGGCGATCAGGTCGCGGTGCCAGCGCGGCACCGTGTCGGGTCGGACCAGCAGCCGGATTCGCCGCAGCGCCTCTCGCGGAAGGCCGTGGAGCAGTGCGGCGAGGAACGCCCGGTCGCTTGCGTCGAATCGGACCCGCTGCCCGGTCAGTTGCCGCTCGAGTACGGCGACCTGGTGGCGAAGAGCCAGGGTCTCGACATCTTTCTCCTGGTCGCTCATCGGCAGGAGCCGCAGCATCGCGAATGCGTTCGTCACGCCCAGGTACGCCAGTCTCAGCAGCACGACGACCCATCATGGCGCGGTGATCGCGCCCACGCGGGCGCATACAGATGTCCACCCCCGCCTGGCGTTCAGACACTCGCAAAACCCGCTCCTACCTGCATGGATGAGGTATTCGGCAAGCGCAGGGTGTCACTGCTATGGATCTTCAAGCCGGACCTGCTGCGGGTCACTCTGCTCGGCACCCTGAGGGGCTTGGGCAGCCACGGCGGCTACTACGCGCTTACCACTTTCCTGCCCACGCACCTCCGTACCACCCACGGCCTGCCGGTCCTCTAGACCAGCGGCTATCTGGCGGTCTTCATCACCGCCGCGTTCTTCGGGTACCTGACGTCGAGAACCCTGGCCGACCGCATGGGCCGCCGGAGGAACATCATGTTCTTCGCGGCGAGGTGCCGCATCGTCGCGCCAGCATTCCCGGCATTCGTCGGCTTCCTCAGCGACAGTCTCGGCATGGGCGCAAGCATCGGCCTGTGCGCAGGAAGCTCTTACGGCATCGCCGTCCTCCCCGAGACCTCACACAAGGAACCCGACACTCCCAAGCGCTGACCACCCTGATCAACTCCCGACTTCGCACACACATCCGTTCGTCGCTCTTGATCGTGGGTGCTCTCCAAGGAGATCGCCGATGCGCTCATGGACGGAAACCCGCGCTAAACAGCCCTTCCGTCAGCCAGGAAAGGCCGCAGATGCGCCAGCATCGCTGTCGGCTGCTCCTCCGGGATGAAATGGCCGCACTCCGGGATCTCGGCACCGGTGACGTCGTCCGCGTACTCGCGCCAGATTTCCAGCGTTGGCAGGCGGGAGGGCAGCCCCACGGAACCCCACAGCGCCAGTACCGGCATCGTGAGACGACGACCCTCGGCGGCGTCGATATCGTCGAGGGCGACGTCCTGCTCCATGGCACGGTAGTCGTCGAAACTCGCGCGCATGGCACCCGGACGGGAGAACGCTCGGACGTAGGCGTCGACTGCTTCGGATGTCAGACCGTGGCGGTTGTAGGTCCACCGCTCGAAGAAGTACTCGAGATATCCGCGGATGTCGCGTCCCACGAGGCGCTCTGGCAGGTCGGGTTGCATCTGGAACAGCCAGTGCCAGTACCCGGAGGCGAGGGAGGCATCCAAGCGACGGAACATCTCCCGGGTAGGCACGATGTCGAGTACGGCCAACCGCTCCACCTGCTCCGGGCGATCCAGCGCCCAACGGTGCGCCACACGGGCGCCGCGGTCGTGCCCCACGACCGCGGCCTTCTCGAAGCCGAGCGCTTCAACGAGACCGGCGATGTCGGCAGCCATGCGCCGCTTGTCGTAACCGGCCGTGGGCTTGTCACTCAGGCCGTAGCCGCGCAGGTCGGGCGCCACAACAGTGCGGTCGGCCGCGAGATCCGCCAGCACCGGCCGCCAGCAGTCGGAGGTCTGCGGCCAGCCGTGGATCAGCACGAGCAGGGGGCCGGATCCCGCCCGGACGTAGTGCAGGCGGACCCCGTCCACCTGCGTCACTCCGGTCGTCACTGTCGGCTGTCCCATCAATGCGCCTCCTTGGCACGACTAACCGTCTTAGACGGTTAAGCTAACGTGCAGAATGGAGGCGTGGCAACGGACGACATGTGGATCTGGGACGGCGGGCGGGTCTGCCTGGACTTCACCAACACCCTCCGCTACCGGTGGCGGACCGCGCCGGAGGAGACTCTCCGGAACCCGGGCGACCTGGCTCTCTGGCTTCAGCAGGCCGGCCTGCTCACACCGGGCATCCCGGACCCCGGCGCTGCCGCCGTCCTGCCGTCGGGTCGACGACTGCGCGAGACGGTCGACCGGGCCGTACTCGCGGTCGCCGACAACCGGCTGCCCTTGTCCGGCGACATCACCATGCTCAACCGATCAGCAGCGGAGGCTCCTCGACCCGCCTTGCAGATCGCCGTCACGGACGGGCGCCTGGAGCCCGCCGGAACCGCGAGCATCGCCACCGATGCCTCAGCCGCTCTGGCGCTGATCGCCCAGGACGCCGTCGATCTACTCCTGTCCGCCGAGATCCGGCGGGTACGCGTCTGCGGCGCGGACGAATGCGCCCTGCGCTTCGTGGACCGCTCCCCCGCCCGCAACCGCCGCTGGTGCTCCATGTCCCGCTGCGGCAACCGCACAAAGGTCCGCCTCCACCAGGCCCGGGCCAGACGGAGCGAGCGCACCACGGCAGACTGAGCCCGTCACGAGCTCCTGGTGCCACCGCGCTCAGTTCACTCGGCGGGCCTGAGACGAAAGGCGGGGCCGGGGATGCTCTCGATGTCTTCCGGCTGTACGGCGTGGCCCCGGTCGCAGCGGATCTGGGCGTCGACATGCGCGCCGCATCCACGGTGCCGGGACAGCATGGCCGGACCCTCCGGGTCGGCGCGGTAGCGGTCGCCCCACTGCAGGAGCCCCATCACGGCCGGGACCAGATCCACACCCTTGGGGGTGATCACGTACTTCGGCCGGCTTCGCGAGCCCGGCTCCTTGTAAGTCTCGGTGGCCAGGATCCCTTCCTCCACGAGCATTCGGAGTCGCGCCGAGAGGAGGTTGCGGGGACAGCCGAGGACGCGTTCGAACTCGTTGAAACGGGACGAGCCGTACCAGACCTCGCGCAGGATCAGGATCGTCCACTTCTCGCCCACGACCTCAAGGGTTCGGGCGATCGAGCAGTTCGACGTGTCCCGGTCGAGACGGGGGTCCACGCCGGCATCCTGCAGAGCTTCGGTCCTCGCATCCATGGGGGTGATTCTAACCTCACCTGAGTTTACTTTCCTATACTCAGCCAGTAGCGTCGTGGTCGGCACATCAACCCGCCGCACACGAGAAACGGGCGCGCAGGGGGACCTGCCCGAAGAATGACATCGACCACCGAGACACACCGCAGAAAAGGCGGCCGCCATGAAGGCATTCGTCGTCGAGAAGTACGGCAAGGACGGCGTCCGCGCCGCAGAGGTACCCGAGCCCACCGTCGGGGACCGTGACGTCCTGGTCAGAGTGAGCGCCGCCAGTATCAACCCGCTGGACAAGATGGTCCGCAACGGGGAGTTCAAGCAGCTTCTGAAGTACAAGCGCCCGTTCGTGCTCGGCCACGACGTGGCCGGCGTCGTGACGCGGGTCGGTTCCGCCGTACACGGCTTCGAGGTCGGCGACGAGGTCTACGCCCGGCCGCGCGACCTGCGGATCGGAGGCTTCGCGGAATTCATCGCGATCGACGCGGACGACGTCGCACCCAAACCCGCCTCCCTCACCCTCCAAGAGGCAGCCGCAGTGCCGCTGGTGGCCCTGGCCGCCTGGCAGATCCTCGTCGAGCGGGCGCACGTGAAGCCGGGGCAGAAGGTGCTTATCCACGCCGGAGCCGGCGGCCTCGGGTCAACGGTCATCCAGCTCGCCAAGCACCTCGGCGCCACGGTGGCGACAACCACGAACACCGAGACCGAGGAGCTGGTCAAGAACCTCGGCGCCGACCTCGTCGTCGACTACACCAAGGAAGACTTCTCAAAGGTGCTCTCCGGCTACGACCTGGTGCTGGACTCCGTGGGCGGGGCGAACCTCGAGAAGTCGCTGACTGTGCTGAAGCCCGGCGGCCTGGCCATCAGTGTCGTCGGCCCACCTGACGCCGGTTTCGCCAAGCAGCTCGGCGCCCCCTCCATCCTGGGCCTGGTCATGAACACCCTCAGCCGCAAGATCCGCAAGCGGGCCAAGGCGCTGGGCGGGCGCTACGAGTTCTTCTTCATGGAGGCCAACGGCTCCCAGTTGCGCAAACTCAGCGCCCTCTACGACAGCGGGAAGCTCCGCCCGGTCATCGACAGCACCTTCCCCTTCGACCAGACACTCGAGGCGATGGCGCACGTCGAGCAGGGCCGCACCAAGGCCGGCAAGGTCGTGGTCTCAATGGTTCCCGGCAACGACTGAGACGCGGCCGGCATCAGCCCCTCCGTTCCGGCACGGTCATCAGAGGACGACCCCGTTGGCGGTCCAAGTAGCAACTATGTCGCGGAGAGCTGCAGTTGTAGGGGTTCGGTGCCATTCGGCATGCCGTATGCCCGCGGCACAGCGCGGCGCGCGGCTTTAGATGCCCGCGCAAAGTGTGCCCTGCCGCCCCAAACCCCGGTAGATCGTTCCTCGCCACCACTCGGTCCAGAACGCGCGCAACCGCGACAACGGTGGCGCGCTGTCGCTGTGGTCGATGAGATCCGGCTCTGTACGGACGCGGTCAGACCGCTCGCATCAGCGGCAAACCGGCTGTCATGGACAGTATGGCTGCCGCATGGCTCCCGGCCCCGTCGAACATCTGCCGCGGCAGTCTGCGGGGGCCATGCGTTCCCGTTTCGTTGACGCGCGGCCCTCCTGCCCCCCTCGCGCAAGGCGATGTCCTGCTCACGGCGGACATGCTCAGGACGGCAGCGTCCGTCCGCCGAGCGACGCACGTTGCCAGGTGGGAGTGCGGTCCTTGTCGACCAGGGCGGCACGGACGCCCTCCAGGAAGTCCGGCGTGTGGATGGTCGTGCGCGTGAGGGCGAGTTCGGCGTCGAGGCACTCGCGCAACGTGCGCTGTCTGCCTCGGGCCAGCAGGGCGTGGGTGATCTCCAGGCTCTGCGGCGAGGCGGACTCCAGGGCGCCCAACGCGGCTGCCGCCCAAGGGGTGTCGAGGTGACGCAGGCGTTTCTCGATCTCGCCGAGGGTCGACGCGCCGAAAGCCCAGTCCACGTCCCCGCGAACCTCCGCCAACCTGCTCTCCGCCACCGGGGAACGGCCGGCGAGACGGTTCAGGACGACGTCCACCGGCTCATCGGGGCTGTCCGGCCAGGGCGTCCCCCACCGTGTCCAGCAGGTCCGCGGGAACGAAATGCGTGGCCAGCCCCGTGTACAAGGCATCGGCCGCGTCGATCCTCTGCCCGGTCAGTCCCAGGTGCATGCCGATCGCGCCGGGCAGCCTCGGCAGAAAGTAGCTCGCCCCGATGTCCGGGAAGAACCCGATCCCGGTCTCGGGCATCGCCAGCACCGCGCGTTCGGTGACGACACGGAAGCCACCGTGGACCGACAGCCCCAGACCGCCGCCCATGCACAGGCCGTCGATGAGCGACACGACCGGCACGGAATACTCGGCGATCCGGGCGTTGAGCCGGTACTCGGAGGCGAAGAACCGCTCACTGGCCTCGACATCGCCAGCGAGGCTGTGCTCACGGATCGTCCGGATGTCCCCACCGGCGCAGAACGCCTTCGTGCTGGTACTGGCGAGCACCACAGCGGACAGCGGTGCGTGCTCCCATGAGGCGAGCGCACGGTCGATGGCGGAGACCATGTCTGTGGTCAGGGCGTTGAGCGCCCTGGGCCGGTTCAGCAGGATGCGGCCGACGCCCCGGTGGACGTCGGCGAGAATCTCGACCGCAGCGGTATCAGTCATGGCTCGTCTTCTCGTCCCCCGGCGGACCTGGCTGTCGTGGCCATCACGTTCCTTAACTCGCTGTCGACGCCGCGGGCTTGAGGGGTAGGCACCAGGCACCTCAAGATCCTTGCACAAGGCGCGGAGCGGCTCGACGAGCTTACCGGCGGCCACGGCGGGACTTCGGCACCGTCTTCGCCACCTCCGCCCTGGACGGGTTCGCCGCCGGTACCCCAGGCTCCAGGTCGAACTCATCACCGCGACACGGCAGCTCGCCCTGCGCCCGTCCGGTTTCGATCTTGCTCTCGTCATCGGCGTTCCCTCCAGCAGCCGCCAGCCCATCTCCGATGCTCCGAAGGGCTTCCTCGCATCTATGAGGGTGATCTCACCGCATCTGAGTTTACTTTTCTATACTCAGCCAATAGCGTCATGGCCGGCACATCGACCCGGCTGCCGCAGAGGAACCCGGCACGGCACCCGCCCGAGAAGGAGCACCTCCATGGGAGTAAGCCCAGAGGCACACGAGTTCGCGGAGTTCCTCGCGAGTGTGAGCGCGAAGTCGTCGACACCGGGCCTCGACCTGGCCGTCATCCGTGACATCGTCGACTCGAACCACAAGGCGTCGACCGAGCCGGAAGGCGTCACCTACGCCGAAGTGGACGCGGGCGGCGTCCCCGCCCTGTGGGCCATCCCCGAGGGTGCCGATCCCGACCGCGCGCTGCTGCACTTCCACTTCGGTGGGTCTGTCACGGCCTCCATGCACTCCGACCGCAAGGCCGCGGGACACATCGCGAAGGCGGCCGGCGCCCACTCGCTGGTCGTGGACTTCCGCCTGGCACCCGAACACCCCTATCCGGCGCAGCTCGACGACGCCGAGACCGCCTACCGGTGGCTGCTCGCGCAGGGCTACGAGCCGCAGAACATCGGCAGCACCGGCCACTCGATCGGCGGCACCCTGGCGGTGATGCTGCCGCTGCGCCTGCTCGCCAAGGGCGAGGCCACGCCCAGCGCGATCGTCAGCGTCTCCCCCTGGACCGACCTCACGCTCCAGAACCCGGCAGTGGACGCCAACGAGACGAACGACAAGATGCTCAGCCGGGGCACGCTGGAGCTCTTCCGGGGAGCCTGGCTGCAGGACCCCGCCGTGGACTTCACCGACCCGCAGATCAGCCTCGTGAACGCCGACCTGACCGGCCTGCCGCCCACGCTCGTCTACTACGGTGAGTACGAGACCCTCGCCGACGACGGTGCGCAGCTCGGCCGCCGCCTCGCGGACTTCAAGGTCACCACCGAGACCCACGCGATGCCCGAAGGGCAGCATTCGTTCGTCCTGGGCGCCGGACGCGTACCCGAGGTGGACCAGGCCATCGGGCAGATGGGCCAGTGGCTCCGCAAGCACCTCGGCGCGTGAGCGAAAGCCCCGCCTGACGCCGGGTCTGCCCGCTTGTCCGCCGCACCACCGCAATGCCGGTGACCGGTCCACCGGTCACCGGCATCCTGCTCGACCACGCCGACCGGCATACGGTACGTGTGTCCGACACCGTTCCGCACGCAACCACACCACCGTCCCGATGCCACAAAGGAGTGCGCGATGGGAACGTACGAGGATGTCTTCCACGCCAGTACCGAGGACCCGGAGCGCTTCTGGCTGAAGGCGGCGGAAGGCATCGACTGGCATGTCGCTCCGCACCGCGCCCTGGACTCCTCGGGCGCGCCCTTCTACCGCTGGTTTCCCGACGGACAGCTCAACGTCTGTTTCAACGCACTCGACCGGCACGTCGAGGCCGGCCGGGGTGAACAGCCCGCACTCGTCTACGACTCACCCGTGACCGACACCCGGCGCACCTACACCTACGCGCAGTTGAGAGACGAGGTGGCGGCCTTCGCCGGAGCTCTGGCGGGGCTCGGCGTGGGGCACGGCGACCGAGTGGTGATCTACATGCCGATGGTCCCCGAGGCTGTCGTCGCGATGCTGGCCTGCGCACGGATCGGCGCGGTGCACTCGGTCGTCTTCGGCGGGTTCGCCCCGCGCGAACTCGCCCTGCGCATCGACGACGCGGCCCCCAAGGTCGTGGTCTCCGCCTCGTGCGGCATCGAGGGCAAGCGTGTGATCGCGTACAAGCCCCTGCTCGACCGGGCGATCGAACTCGCGGTCCACAAACCGCAGAAGAGTGTGATCCTGCAACGCCCGCAGGAACCGGCCGAGTTGGAGCCCGACGATCTCGACTGGACTGATCTGGTCGCCGTCGCATCCCCGGCCGACTGCGTTCCCGTCCCCGCCACCGATCCCCTCTACATCCTCTACACGTCCGGAACGACCGGAAAACCCAAGGGAGTCGTCCGCGACTGCGGCGGCTACGCGGTCGCCCTGCACTGGTCGATGGGCGCCGTCTACGACGTGGGCCCCGGCGAGACCATGTTCACGGGCTCCGACATCGGCTGGGTCGTCGGGCACTCGTACATCGTCTACGCGCCCCTGCTGGCCGGCGCCACGACCATCCTGTACGAGGGCAAGCCGGTCGGCACACCGGACGCAGGCCAGTTCTGGCGCGTGGCCGCCGAGCACCGGGCCAAGACCATGTTCACCGCCCCCACCGCCTTCCGGGCCATCCGCAAGGAGGACCCGAAGGGAACGCTCACCGCCGACTACGACCTGACCGGCCTGCGCCACCTCTTCCTCGCCGGCGAGCGCCTCGACCCCGAGACCTACCACTGGGCGAGCGCTCTCCTGGGCATCCCGGTGATCGACCACTGGTGGCAGACCGAGACCGGCTGGCCCATCGTCGCCAACCCGGTCGGCATCGAAACCGCTCCCCTCAAACCCGGCTCCCCCACCCGTCCGCTCCCGGGCTGGGACGTCCGTGTCCTCGACCCCTCGGGCGAGCCCGTACCCGCGGGCGTCGACGGCGCGATCGTGGTGAAGCTTCCCCTGCCGCCCGGCGCACTGCCCACCCTCTGGAACGACGACGACCGCTACATCGCCTCCTACCTCTCCGCCTACGACGGCTACTACCTCACCGGCGACAGCGGCCACATCGACGACGACGGCTACGTGTACGTCATGGGCCGCACCGACGACGTCATCAACGTCGCCGGACACCGACTGTCCACCGGCAGCATGGAGGAGGCCCTGGCCGCCCATCCCGACGTCGCCGAATGTGCCGTCATCGGCGTAGCCGACGAACTCAAGGGCCAGATCCCGCGCGGCTTCGTCGTCCTGAAAGCCGGCATCAGCCGCGACGCGACCGAGGTCGAGGCCGAACTCGTCCAGCTCGTACGCGAGCGCATCGGCGCCGTCGCCTCCCTCAAGGACGTCGCGGTCGTGGCAGCCCTGCCCAAGACCCGCTCGGGCAAGATCCTGCGCAAGACGATGCGCGGCATCGCCGACGGCCACGACGAACCCATCCCCTCCACAGTGGACGACCCCGGCGTCATCGAAACCCTGCGCCCGGTTCTCCGCCGCGCCGATCACACGCCGTGAATGGCTGCCCCAGGACATGAGCCACGGGGAGCACGTTCCACACCGACGGACGTCGGTGCCGATCACCTCGCACGCGGTGGACAGTCCTGCGACGCTCCGCCGGACCGCCCAGGCGGCCTCGGACGGCTGTCCGGACCCGGCACCCGACGCAGGGCAGACACACACCTATCCGGAAGGCTCGGAGCCGGCTCGCGTACGGGCCACTGGACAGCCCCTCCGGCTGCGCGTCACCGCCGACGATGTCCGGCTGGCGATGTCGGCGGGCCATGAGCCCACCCCGGGCGCCTCGGGCCTGCGCTCCATGCTCCTGGTCCCGCGGTGGGCCCGCGGAAGCCCGCTGGGACTCGCACAGTTCGTCCGCCGTCAAACGGCAGACTCCTTCGACGACGAACTGCTGCTGCCCAGGAGATCGCCTCCAGAGCAGCGGTGAACATCGCGCATGACCCTGCGCCCGAGGGAACACCGAACCCCAGGCGCCTCAACACCGCTATGGCGCACGGCGGCCCGGCGACCCGAGGAGCTACGGGCCGCCGCCGACGCGCGCCACAGCCGTTTCACCTCGCACTCCGGCGTTCTGCACCGCGGTCGAGGGAGTCCGGCATCGCCGCACAAAGATCACCCTGCGCAGGTCAAACAGTTAGGGGGAGGAGGCGGAAGAGGGGTGAGGCATCGGTGCATGTGGGGCAAGGCTCGATTCACCGGTCGCCGTTGAGGGTCACCCTTGAGAGGAAGGCACCGGGAAGAGCATGCAACTACTGGTGGCATGGGCGAGCAGCCGGTCCGTCCCGTCGAACAACTGAGCCTGGGCGAGGGCGGTTTGACGCCCCTTGCTGACAACCGTGCCGATCGCCCGCACCGTGCCCGTGTCCACGGTGATCCGCCGAAGGAACTTCACCGTCAAGTCCAGCGAGGTGTACGCCACGCCCTGCGGCAAGGTGGACTGAACGGCGCAACCCGCAGCCGAATCGAGCAGGGTGGCGAAGATGCCGCCGTGCACGCTGCCGATCGGGTTGTAGTGCTCTTCCCCCGGCGTCAGCGAGAAGACCGCCCTGCCGGGTTCCACCTCGTCCAGGGTGAAGTCGATGGAGTAATTGATGGGCGGCCCCGGCAGTCGCCCCGCCTGCAGCTCGCGCAGGAAATCGATGCCTGCCATGCGCCCGGCGGCTTCCGCCAGGATCGCGGGATCTTCCCATTGATACGTACGTGTTCGTCCCACGACCGAGCGCCTTCCCATCTGACTTTTAGAAATGAAGCTAGTTGCGAGCTCACCTGACTGTCAATGACGAAGCCAGGCCCCTACGATGGCGGGATGGAGTGGCTTGAGGCGAGCACAGAGAACTGCCCCGTCCAGCGCACGCTCGACGTGATCGGAGAGAAATGGACGCTGCTGATCCTGCGTGACGCCGTCAACGGAGTCCGCCGCTTCGACGACTTCCACCGCCACATCGGCCTGTCGGAAGCCGTCCTCAGCGATCGCCTCCGCAAACTGGTCTCGTCCGGTGTCCTGAAGACCGTTCCCTACCAGGAAGCGGGCAGCCGCTCCCGTAACGAGTACCGGCTAACCCGCAAGGGCTGGGACCTGTGGCCCGTCCTGATGGCGCTGAGTCAGTGGGGCGAGGCGTACGCCCTCGGCCCCGAGGGCCCGGTACTGGACGTTCGCCACACCGACTGCGACGCTCCGGTCCGCGTCGTCGTCGAGTGCTCCGCGGACCACTCCGCCCTCACCCCCGGGGAAGTCACCGCCCGGCTGGGACCCGGCGCCCGCCGCCGGTCCTGAACCATCGGTCAGGACTCGCGGGCCGGTGAAATCGCCTACGGTCATGATATTACGTGCGTCAGGTCATACCTTAGGCTTGGCCGGGCTGGTGCCCGCCCTGGCCCATCGACTGGCAGCGCCACTTCCGCCTCGCCTGGCACCACGTACAGACCAGCGGCACCCTCCCCGCGAAGGCCGACGAACTCATCGTCGACCGCGCGGACATCGGCAAGTGGCTGGCTGCTCAAGCCCGCGCCTTCAGCAAGCTGACCGTGACCCAGCAGTGGATGCTCACCGGCATGCTCGGCTTCACGCCCGCCCCGGCCCCGCGCAAGGTCAGCCGCGCCGAGCAGCGCGAGCTGAACCTCGCGGCCGCCCGCCAGTTCCACGCCCGGGAAGGACACCTCGACGTCCCCCGCTCCCACCGCGAGCCCGCCGACGGAACCGCCGTCGGGCTCGGCGCCTGGATCAACAACGTGCGCGCACGGCAGGCCAGCCAGCCCGACGACCTGAAGGACACGCTCACCGCGCTCGGCATGCGCTGGTCCTGAAGGGAGCCGACCATGACCAGCGTTCTCGCCACCGCGGCGGCCGTACTCGCCGTTGGCTACCTTCTCGGTTCTCCCGGCTTTCGAGCATGAACAGCGTCAGCACCGCAGCCCTCACCGTGCCACGGCCAACCCTGCACGAGGTCGTTAGAACACGCAGCGAGTACCGGCCCCGCCGTCCAAGAAGTGTGCATCGTAGATCCAGAAGCCGCGGAGCCACTCGTAGGACCAGGTGTTCCCGTAGCTGTTGGTCACGTAGCACGACACGTAGAGGCTGCTGTTCGCCGGTATGGTCGCGACCTGACGGCAGGCTTGGTACGGGCCTGTCCGGGCGGGTGTTGAGTCTACGGTGGTGTCGATGTCGTCGTAGTTGCCGTTGATCGGCGTGCCCAAGTTGCAGTCTGCGGCGGGCGCAGCCTGGGCGGCGGGTATGGCTGTGAGGCTGACGGTGAGGGCAGCAGTAGCGACGGTTCCGATGAATGCGCGTCTGGGTTTCACGATGTCCCGTCCTTCCCTTTCTTGACGGCTTGAGACCGTCAAGTCTCTGGGAGGAAGCTTCCCCTCACCAGGGTCTGTATGGGACCTGTCCGAATGCGCATGCCCGCCCCAGCCCGATCGAGACGGATGCCGTTGAACCCACCCGTGGAGGAGGCGACCCCGAATCTCCGTGCCCGATCACTCAGGGGTCCTTTCGAATGCTGGTGCGTCGTCCCGGCGCAGGGCGATCTTCGGGACAATGCCTGGGTGAGTCCTCTCCGGCCATCGGTGCCATGAGAGACACCGAGGGCTAGTGAGCGGCGCGGGTGTGTCGAGTCCGTGGTCCCCCGGCTACATGTACAGCTCATTCAGACGGTGCACGACAACTACCAGCTGTTCCACTCCTTCGCAGTGCTCGATGAGGCTGGCGGATCGGTCCGGATCGGCCAAGTTGGTGAGATATTCACGCACGTGGCGAGACCACACTGCTGGAACCCATTCGGTGCCGGCTTCAAGGGCGCGAGGGCGCAGGTCATTGTCGAGGAACTCCCACTGGGCCTGGACCTCCCGGAGCCAGGCGCCGTGGAACCGCTCTTGCTCTTCCATTCTGAGCGCCTGTCCCTGCTCGTCTCTACGCAAGACCAATTCTTCCCAGCGCTGGGTGTAAGGCCCGATGTCTTCATCGCGCCCCCTTGCCTGGATGTAGTCGCGCAGGAGTCCGTGACATCGCTGCTGCAGTTCACTGGCGCTGCTGACGTTGAACCGCCGGGTGATCAGGGACTCGAACTGTCGGATCTCGGGCTTGACAGCCGTGCGGAGTCTACGACGTTCACGAGCTTGGGTCTGGGCGTCGCCGAGGCTGCTGAGGACGAACAGCGCGGTCGGGACGCCGAAGAGAAGACTCGTGACGCTGGAGACGAGGTTTGTGAGGAAGCTACGGTTATCCCACCAATGGTGACCGTCTCCGTAAACACCGAGGACGAGGGTGACGGCACCGAGGGGTAGGCAGACATAGGCGACCCAGCGGACGGGGCCGGGGGTGTCGTCCCACCAGCGTCGGATGGCCTGGAATCGTGCGTGCATGCGCCAACGCCCCCGTGATCGCATGGATGGGAGGGACGCTAGCGCAGGGCAAACAGGTCTGGTGCAGGACTTTGAGAGGTTACCGGTAGTTCGTTAAATCCGGTGGTGGTGCGGGTTGACGACAGGTCGGGTTGGTCTTAGGCCGGTGGCAGGAGTCAATTGCCGTGCTGGAGGCTGGAGATGACCGCTCGCCGTCCGTGTCCGCCCGCGCCGGGGCCGTTGGAGGAGTACGC
>NZ_JBHXVG010000076.1:0-14878 GCF_042672405.1 Streptomyces sp. NPDC127197
CGAGAAGTCCCGCAGCAGGCACACCGGGGGCAGCGGACTGGGCCTGTCCATCGTCCGCCAGTTCGTCGAGGCACACGGCGGAACCGTCACCGCCGACAGCGAGCCACGCAAGGGAGCGGCGTTCACCATCCGTCTCCCCACACGGCAACCCGACAGCCCAACAGCGTGAGGTGCGGGGGACGTGCTCCCGCGCGGCGCCGATACGGGCGGCGGGTGGTGCATTGGCCGATGTACGCACGGCAACGCCGCCTCCGTATGGAACGAAGATCGCCAGGCTCTTCACCCGAGCATGAAGACTCTGTCGACGGCCTTCCTTCATACGCAACAGCAGCCAACTCACCCGGTCCAGGACCCTGTTCGCTCAAGAACGACTGCATGACCGGAAAGAGGACTGCTTCCAGCACTCCAGCCGGGCTTTTGTATCTCTCCTGGTCAACCGCCGATGGGTGGCGGATCAACGCGCCGCCTATCAGTGCGGCGAGCTGCCGCCTTCGCGCGAGTACGGGGTGAAGTAGCCGCAGTACAGGCAGCGCTCGCCGCCGCCGCGTGGCCGAGTGCCGCCTGCCCGGTGGTTTTGACTCGTCGGGAACGTAGCTAGAATTCCGAGACCGAGGCAGGTCGGGCGTTTTTCGAATTTCCGTCCGTCAATATGCGCCGAGAACGTGGCTCACATATCGGCGGCATGACAAGCCGGTCCGTCGACTGATGTTCTTCCTGGTGGGGGCGTTCAGGGCTTGTATCGCCTAGCCTCGCGCTTTCACGAAGCGGTCTGTCCGGCACGTGATCAGGGAAGCGGGAAGTGCCTCTGAACAGCTAGAATGAGGATCGCTGAGGTTCTGGTTCTCGTACCAGGCGGAGACACTTTCCAGGTGACGAAGCGCATCGGCCCCGGCAACTGCCCGCCACCCTCGACGCCGCAGTCACGGCTCTGCGTACACGGCGGGCCGGAACAATGCCCTGGCCGAACTCCACTCGTCGCTCATACGATCCCGGCATGACGAATACGGCGTGGCGCGTCGCTCTCGGCGTGGTGGCTTCCAGCGCGTTCTTCTGGGGAGTCGCCGGGGCCGTTGACCTGGGACTGGAGCGAAACCTCAAGGGCTACACCCTCCCTGACGGCGGCAGGTGGTACACACTCGGCGTGTTTGCCGGATTCATCGTCGCCTACTTCAGCGTGGCCTCCCTCACCGATACGACCGCCGGTCGGCACGCGGCCCTGGTCCCGGCCGCGGGCGCCTGGTTCGGTGTCGTCTCGTGCCTGCTCATGGGCCAGCAGACGCGGCACTGGGTCGCCGCCGCCGCTCTGGCACTGATCGGATCTGCCCTGCCGCTCATCGCTCACCGACGGAATCGCACGCGGCGCGCCCGGCTGGGTGCAGACGCACCAACCTAGAGCGTTTCTTCCGGATCAGTGCGGTCGGCCCGCCCGGCCGTACAGATGCGCTGCCAGGGCTGTCGTGATCCCGGCAAGCGCCATGACGCAGGCGGCGACCCAATGCCTGGGCTGCTGGCCCAGGACCAGCACGGAGATCGCGCCGAAGCCGAGGCCGAACGCGGGGAGCAAGGCGATCTTCGGGCCGGCGAGACGGCCGGCGAGACCAAGCAAGGCGCCCACAGCGACCAAACCCCCGACCCACAGCGCAAAGGTGTAGCGATCGCCTTCATCAGGAAGTCCGTAGCGCCCACGGGCGTGTTCCTCGAACCCCACGTCGACGGCGCCGCCAAGGGACCAGAAGAACGCGCTGAACCCGATCATGCCGATCGCAACTACCCATCGGTGGCTTCTCACGCCGTCATCCTACGAAGAGTGATCCCACCCCCGGTGGGCGACTCTGCAGGTGATCCAGAGGAAAGGGCCTAGCCTCCCGCTATCGCGAGTGTGGGTGCCCGAGGCTTGGTCAAATGAGCGAGGAGTGCCGCTGACCTGGGACGATGGGACTTGTCTAGTACTCCAGCCGTAAATCGTGATCTTCATGTCTGATTCGCGGCTTGTCGTCGGTAATGGCTGGCTTGGGCTCGGGCCTGGTGGCGGCGTCGCCAGGCGGACCAGGCGAGCCGGTGGGCTACCTCGCGCACGGGCCGGACGACCAAGGTGATGAACAGTCGCTGGATCTCGTTGCAGGTGAGCGGGATAAGCCCGTCAGGTGCGGGGCGCCGGGCGTGTTCGTCGGCGCGGACAACGGCGAGGAAGGCGTGAGCGAGCATGGCCAGGGTGACCCAGCGGGACCAGGAGGTGTAGCGGCGGACTTGGTGCTCGTCGAGTCCGGCCAGGCCCTTTCCGGACTGGAAGGTCTCCTCCACCCGCCACCTTGATCCAGCGACGCGGACCAGGGTGTTCAGGGGCGCCGGGTCGAGTGAGAAGCAGCGGTAGTAGGCGAGTTCACCGGTGGTGCGGTTGCGGCGGATCAGCAGCTGGCGGCTGCCGGGGCGGGGTTCGGCCAGATCGATGACCGCCCAGTCGTAGAAGCGGTGCCCTTGGCACCGGCCCCGGCCGACAGCTTCTGCCAGGCCCGCTTGGGCACCTTCGCGGCCAGGGCATCCGCGCGGAACTTCCCCGCGCCGGTGGTGGCTTCATGTGAGCAGGCGACGGCGAGCACGTAGCCGACCTGGCGCTCTTCCAGCGCGGAGCGCAGCTTCGGGTTGCCGCCGTAGACCTCGTCTGCCGCGACCCAGCCGGCGCGGTGCCCGGCATCGAGAAATCGGCCGATCATGCGGGCGGCCAGCTCCGGCTTGGTCGCGAAGACGGTGTCCTCGTCCAGGCCCGCGGCTCGGCAGCGATCTGGGTCGCGCGTCCAGGAGTGCGGGATGTACAGCTCACGGTCCACCGCCGCGTGCCCGCGCAGTCCCGCGTAGACGAGGTAGACAGCGACTTGCGCGTTTTCGATCCTCCCGGCGGTGCCGGTGTACTGGCGCTGGACGCCGACGGTGTGCGTGCCCTTCTTCACGTCCCCGGTCTCGTCGACCACCAGCACTGCACCCTCGTCGTGCAGATGCTGCAGGACGTACGCGCGCACGTCATCGCGCACGGCGTCGGCGTCCCATCGGGCCCGGCCGAGCAGGTGCTGCATGCCGTCCGGGGTGGCCTCTCCGGCCCACTCGGCGATGCTCCAGCAGTTTTTGCGTGGCAGGTCCGACAGCAGCCCCAGCATCAGATCCCGTACCCGACGCCGGGGTTCGACCCGGGCGAACCGGCCGGCTATCCGGCTCATCAGGCCCTCGAACGCTTCCTGCCAGCGAGCAGGGTCTACGCTGTGACCTGCGGCCACCGCAAGATCGTTAGTCTTCACACACCGATGATCAGCGGTGGCCGCAGCCGTCCCGCAGCCGACCCACGAGCAAGATCAAGTTCTATGGCTGGAGGTCGCGCTGGTACCAAGTGCCTGACTTGCCGCCGAGATCGGCCGGGGTGGCAGGGCCAACCGAGACGAACCCGGCCTTGGCCAAGACTTTCTGGGACGCGGCGTTGTCGTGGGAGGTGGCCGCCCGCAGTGTGCGCAGGCCGTGCATCGCTGTCGCCATCCGGCACAGCTCCCGGACGGTCGCGGTCGCCACGCCGCGGCCGGCGACCCGCTCCGCGACCCGGTAGCCGAGTCTGGCCGTGCCGTCCTCCAAGTCGTACAGGTTGAACCTGCCGAGTACCGAGCCGTCCTCGGCGACGAGCACGTAGAAGGCGCAGATGCCGGCCTCCTGCTCGGCCAGCGAGGCGTTGTACCGGTCGGTGAACTGGTCGAAGAAGTCGTCGCCGCGGTCGGAGATCGAGGCAGCGAAGTAGCTGCGGTTCGCCAGCTCGAAGGCCAGGACCGCCGGGGCGTGGCCGGCATGCAGCCGCTTCAGCTCGGGCATTGCCCGACTCTACCCAGATCGTGCGCTGAGGCCACCTGAGTTTCCGCCAGTGGCAGACAGCCCCAAGACCAGGGCACATAACGATCTACGGCTGGAGTATTAGGAGTTCTTATGGGGATGGAGGTGCCCAACCGGATAGGCCGCCAACTGTGATGGGGATTCGTGAAAATCCCCAGAAACGCTTCTCTTCCCCACTTGGTTGCCCAGTCAACGATCAACCGGATCCAACCGCCGTAGGGCCTGTCTGCGATGCGGTATCAGGAGATCTCCAGGACCGCCTTGCCGTGGAGTCGGCGCTGAAGAAGGGCGTCAATGGCGTCGGCGGCCCCATCCCAGCAGCTGCGCCATGAGATCTGCGGGTCGAGTTCGCCGGCGGCGACGCGGTGGGCGAGCCAGGTCAGGTCAGGGGCGAGGCCCGTGCAAGCCGGCAGGGAGAACGCGACGATCGAGCGGTTGTGCCGACCCTGGTCGCCGAAGAGGGCGCCGAAGGGGAAGGTTTCGCCCTGGTGCGCGGAGTGCCCGACCGCGACCAGAGTGCCTCCCTGAGCGAGCATGCTGTAAGCGTCGACGAGTTGCTGGCCGCCCACCAGGTCTACGACGCCGTCCACTGGCTCCTTGGCCTCAAGTGGCCCGGCCACCACCTCGTGCGCCCCGTTTGCCCGCAGACTCTCGCCATGCCTGTCCGGGTTGCCCGTGGACGCGATGACGTGCGCTCCACCGAGGCGGGCGAGCCGCACGGCATACCGGCCGGTTCCGCCCGTGGCGCCGGTGACCAGGATGCGCCTGCCCAGGATCGGGCCAGTGCGGTGCAGAGCGCGCAGGGCGCTGGTTCCTGCGACGGGGACCGTGCTGGCGGCTCCCGGATCGGCTCCGGGCGGGACCGTGCCGATCCAGTCGGTGTCCACGGCGCGGAGTTCAGCCCATGCGCCGTCGATCCCGAGCGTGACGACGGCCTCGCCGACTGCCGGGCCGGATCCGTCGGCGGCGGGTTGTTCCACCACACCGGCCGCATCCCAGCCCAGGACGGCGCCGTTGGGCGCTTCTTGCAGGCTGAACCGCACTTCGCCGTAGTTGAGGGAGGTCGCCGTTACCCGAATCAGGGCCTGGTGGGGGGCCGGTTCGGGATCTGGCACCTGACCGAGGCGCAGTCCGGTGGGAGCGGAGCGGTCAACGAGCAGAGCACGCATGGGTGCACCCTTCGAAGAGGATCAAGAACCACAGTTATGC
This sequence comes from Streptomyces sp. NPDC127197, assembly GCF_042672405.1. Lineage (NCBI taxonomy): Bacteria > Bacillati > Actinomycetota > Actinomycetes > Kitasatosporales > Streptomycetaceae > Streptomyces > Streptomyces sp. NPDC127197. The sequence continues at coordinate 5,071 of NZ_JBHXVG010000076.1, forward strand.
CACTCAGTGGCGTTAGTGCGCAAGTGGCGCTTGCCCCTCGGGTACGATCAGGCCATGACTGCTGGGCTTCCGCCAACCGACAACGGCCGGCTCCCGCTGCGCGAGCGCAAGAAGCTGCGCATGCGACAGGCGCTGATCGACACTGCCCTGGAACTGTTCACCAAGCGGGGTTTCAGTGGGGTGACCCTCGACGCGCTCTGCGACGCGGTAGACGTCTCCAAGCGCACGTTCTTCCGCAACTTCGCCAGCAAGGAAGACGTGGCCATGGCGCCGACGCAGGACTTGTGGCGGGCCTTCCTCGACGAACTGGAAACTCGCGAGCCCGACGGCCACCCGCTAGCGGAGATGCTTCAGCAGGCTCTGTTCGCCGCGCTTGAGCGGATGACCGAAGAAGGCTGGGACCGCCGCGTCCTGCTCAGCCGACGGCTGGCCGAGAAGACTCCGTCCATGGACGCGCACGGCCTGCGCTTCTGCCACGAGACCAGCCGCACGGCGCTTGGCACCCTGCACCGTCGGTTCCACTTCCCCGCCCCCGACGACCTGCGACCGCAACTCGCCCTGGACTTGCTGGTTGCTGCCTTCCACTGCGCGCTCGACAGATGGACGCACCGGCCGGACACTCCCACCCGCAGCGACCTGGCCACCGACATGCGCAACGCGTTCACCGCGCTTCCCGGCAGCCTCACACTGACCGTCAACCCGCAGACTCGATAACCACGTCAGGGCGGCATACTCGGCACCAAAGCGCCTCAAGCGGGCTCTCACTGGCGCCGAAGGCCACCCGGAGTTGGGACATGGGGCCCGGCCGCACGCCGCCACGAGAGCCACTGTCGGCATGCTGCGGTGGGGAACCGGGGCGAGCAGGTGTGGCGAGGCTCTGAGCAGGGGGTGGGGATTTTCAAAGAGTCTTCCCGTAACTCCCGTCACGCCTGGCGGCGTGAAAATCGGTGTGTGTCGGACTCCTTGAGTTCCGTGCTTCCAGGCGCCCTGCCGATCGAGATGTGTGCGCCTTGACCATGGATGCGGGGGCTGTCTGCGCACGTCGATGGCGTTTGGGCTGGTGAGCCCGAGAAAGAGTCTGACGCGGGAGCCAGCCAGGGGTCGCCAACTGTTGCCTCGTGCACGCCGATCAGCCTCTCCGTTCCCCTCCGGTTCCCCGGACAGCCTCCGCCCAGCACCAAGACACAGGAGCCACGGTGGACGAGTCGCGCGAAGAACTACAGGAGGAAGCGGTAGCCCGGGTTGCCGCGATTGACATTGCCAAGAACAGCGGAGTCGTCTGCACGCGGCTCCCGCACGAACAGCGCGAGGGCAAGCGCGCTCAGCGGGTCTGGACGGTTCCGGCGACGACCAACGCGATCGTCGAACTCGGCGACCACCTGGTCTGCCAAGGCGTCACGCTGGTGGTGATGGAGGCCACCGGCAACTACTGGCGCCCGTTCTTCTACCTGCTTGAGGGCCGTGGACTTCGGTGCTGGCTGGTCAACGCCCGCCAGGTCAAGAACGTTCCGGGCCGGCCAAAGACCGACAAGCTGGATGCGGTCTGGCTGGCCAAGCTCGCCGAACGCGGCATGGTCCGGCCTTCCTTCGTACCGCCCAAGCCGGTCCGGCAGCTGAGGGACTTCACCCGTACTCGTACCGTGTTCGTGCATGAACGCACCCGTCACAAGCAGCGCATCGACAAGGTCCTGCAGGACGCGCAGATCAGGCTCTCGTCCGTGGCCACCGATCCGCTCGGTGTCTCCGGCCGGGCGATGATGGAGGCGCTGATCGCCGGTGAGCGCAACCCGCGGTCCCTTGCCAGCCTCGCTCAGGGCAAGCTGACCGCCAAACGCGACGCGCTCATCGAGGCGATGACGGGACAGTTCGAGGACCACCACGCCCGGCTGCTGAAACTCCTGCTCGCCACGGTTGATCACTTGAGCAAGCAGATCGCCGCTCTGGAACAGGAGATCGCTGCGTCGATCGACTCCCTGCCCGATCCACGCGGTGTCCCGATCGACACATCGGCAGGCCCCGATGGCACGCGCTTCGGCTGTGAGCTGCTGATCCGGCTGGACGAGATCCCCGGCGTCGGACCGGTCGCAGCCCGTGCGCTCCTGGCCGAGATCGGCCCGGACATGAGCGTTTTCCCCTCGCCGGATCATCTCGCGTCCTGGGCGAAGCTCTGTCCCCGCACTATCCAGTCGGGCGCCAAGAGCACCACAGGCCCGGCCGGCAAGGGAAACCCATGGCTCAAGGGCGCCCTCGGTGAAGCGGCCAGCGCGGCCGCACGCACCGACACCTTCCTCGGCGCCCGCTACCGCCGCCTGGTCAAACGCCGGGGCCACGCCAAGGCCCTGGTCGCCGTCGCCCGCTCGATCCTCGTCATCGCCTGGCACCTCATCAACGATCCGCAGGCCCGCTACCACGAACTCGGACCAGACTGGCACCACAAGCACCTCAACCCGCAGCGCAGGACACGCGACCTCGTCCGGCAACTCGAACACCTCGGCCACACCGTCACCCTCGCCCCGACCACTGCGTGACAGCACAGACTCAACCGGTCGGCTTCGCCGACCGGTTGCTGCCGCCTGCCCGCCTGAGCATTGATTTTCCGTTCAGCGCCATCAACTACGGGTGTCGCTACATCTGGGGACCGGCCGCATCATCCGGGCCGACGTCCAGGAGGCCAATGCGCTGGAGCCGCTGCGGATCGACCTGGACGAATTCACCGGGCAGTGGTCACTCCACATAGGGCCGCCCACGGACGACTGACGCACGCCGCAGCTGCACCGCGGCGTCGACCAGGCCGCCGGGACCTGGCGGCGCCAGAGCGCGGCGGCGCCGCGCGACACCGGCGAGCGCGCCCCGATCCCCGGCAGCGACCGCGCCGCCCATCCCGTCCTTCCTCATCCTCAACTCCAGCCAGGGCATGGGAGAAAGGGGGCCGCAACGGGAATGTCAGCGGCCCGACCACGCCGTACGCCCGTGATGACCTGGGCGGACTCCAGGACGCTGTGACGGCCTGCGCAACATCTACGGCGATTGCCTCAAGAACGGCGGGGTGCCATCGGCGTGGGCGCGGCGACCGCCTCCGCGCGGTGTACGAGGACGTTGACCGCGTCGTAGGCCCGCTCTACATGCCCTTCGAGCAGCACGGTGGGGCCTTCGAGCAGGGTGCGGCGGCAGCGTTCCCATACTGGTGGGGAGAAGATGAGGTTGACCATGCCGGTCTCGTCTTCCAGTGCGCCGAAGGCCACTCCGTTGGCGGTGGGCGGGCGCTGCAGGTACTTGGCGAGTCCGCCGAGCCGTACGCGGGTCTGGTCGGCCAGGCCGCGTACGGCGGCCGCGGTCAGCGCGCCCCGCCGCTCCAGATACGGCCGGGCGTGGTGGACCGGGTGCGTGGTGGTGCTGGCGCCGGTGGCGGCGAGGTCGGCGGCGGTCTCCTCGGCTGCGGTCATCGGTTCCAGGTCGGGGGCGGCGGCGAGAGCGCCCAGGCCGGGGAGGTAGGGCTGGTGGGTGCGGGGGAAGGCGCCGGCCGTCCACAGGGCGGTGCGGCGGTGGCCTTCGAAGCCGTCGAACGCCCCGGCGGTGGCGAGTTGCTCCATGAGCCGGGCGGGCAGCTGGGTGCGGCGGGCGACGTCCTCCAGGCCGGTGAACGGCTGCTCGGTGCGGGCCGCGACGATCGCGCGGGCCGCGTCCGTACCCAGGCCGGTGATACTGGTCAGGCCCCGGCGGATGGCCATCTGCCCGCCATCCGGGTCGGGTTCGAGCGTGGCGTGCACGTGAGAGGTCTGGATGTCGACCGGGCGCACAGTAATCCCGCGGCGTTTGGCGTCCTGGATGAGGGTCTGCACGTCGTAGAAGCCCATGGGCAGATGGGCCATGATCCCCGCGATGAGGGCGGCCGGGTAGTGGTGCTTGATCCAGGCGCTGGCGTAGATGATCCCGGCCATGGACTGGGCGTGGGACTGCGGGAAGCCGTAGTCGGAGAACGCTTCGATCATGGACACGATCTGCTCGGCGGCCGCAGGCGGGATCCCGTTGCCGGCCATGCCCTGCAGGAGGCGGTCGCGGAGCTGGGCGACCTTCTCCGGGGCGTGTTTGGCGGCCATCGCCTTGCGCAGCCGGTCCGCCTCCCCGGGGGTGAAACCCGCGCAGTCGATGGCCAGCTGCATCGCCTGCTCCTGCCACAGCGGGACCCCGAGGGTCTTCTCCAGCGCGCGCTTGGCGAGCGGGTGCGGGTAGGTGACCGGTTCCTCGCCCCGGCGGCGCCGCAGATAGGGGTGCTTGGAGCCGGCCTGGATCGGGCCCGGGCGGATGATCGAGGCGGCGACGGCCAGGTCGTCGAAGGTGGCGGGCCGCAGTTGCGGCAGGGTCGAGACCTGGGCGCGGGATTCGACCTGGAAGACGCCGATGGTGTCGCCGCGCGCGATCATGCGGTAGACGTCCGGGTCGTCCTGGGGGATGGACGCGAGGTCGAGCCGTACGCCGTAGTGTTCGTGGATCAGGTCGCAGGCGGTGTGCAGGGCGGAGAGCATGCCCAGCCCGAGCAGGTCGATCTTGATGAGTCCGGCGGCGGCGACGTCGTCCTTGTCGCCCTGCAGGACCGAGCGGCCTTGGGCGGTGGCCCACTCGGTGGGCATGATCTCGCCGATCGGCTGGCGGGTCAGCACCATGCCGCCGGAGTGCACGCCCAGGTGCCGGGGCAGGGTGTGGAGCTGGGCGGCGAGTTCGCGTACGTCCGCAGGCAGGTCGACGTCCGGGCCTGGCGGGGTGTGGTGGATGTGCCGGGCCATCTCCCGGATCTGCGCGGCGGGATAGTTCAGGACTCTGGCCGCGTCGTGCGTGGCGAGCCTGGGCTGATACGTGATCACGTTGGCGACCTGGGCGGCGTGCCGGCGGCCGTAGCGGGTGTAGACGTACTGGATGACTTCCTCGCGGCGTCCGGCCTCGATGTCGAGGTCGATGTCGGGCGGGCCCGCCTTCTCCAGGGAGAGGAAGCGCTCGAAGAGCAGTCCGTGCTTGAGGGCGTCGACGGCGGTGATGCCGAGGATGTAGCAGACCACGCTGCTGGCGGCGGAGCCGCGGCCCTGGCACCAGATGCCGTGGCCGACCGCGAACTGGACGATGTCGTGAACGATCAAGAAGTAACCGGCCATGCCCAACTCACTGATGACGCCGAGCTCGTGGTCGAGCTGCTTCCACGCCGCACGCGTCTCAGAGTCCACATCGTCCCGGTCGCCGTAGCGGGCGGTGCAGGCCCGCTCGGCGAGATAGCGCAGCCACGAGTCCTCTGTGAATCCGTCCGGGGTGGGGAAGCCTGGCAGCTGGGGCCGGAGTTCATCGAGGTCGATGACGCTGGCGCGGCCGAGCTCGAGGGTGGTCTCCAACGCGCCGGGGTAGCGGGCCAGCCACTGGGCCATCTCCGCGTGCGAACGCAGGTGCGCGGTCGGGGCCGGCATCAGGTGTCCGGCAGCTTGCTGCAGGGGTTCGCGGCGGCGCAGCGCGGCGAGCGCCTGGGCCAGACGGGCCTGGCGCGGGGCGGCGTAGTGGACGGCCCCGGTCGCCACGACCGGGATGCCGACCCGCCGCGCGGCGACGAACAGGGTGTCGTTGGCGGCCGAGTCCTCAGGCAGGTGGTGGTCGACCAGCTCGGCGTAGAGGCTACCGGTGCCGAAGACCTCGGCTAACTGCTCCAGGCGGCGGGCCACCACGGCGACGTCCCGCCGGTCGGCGTCCGGGCGCGGGCAGCCGGGCAGCACCGCCCACTGCCCCGCGGCCGCCGCGTGGGCGAGTGCGTGAAGGTCGTAGATGGGGGCGCCCTTGACGCCGGCCAGCTGGGCGGCACTGATCATCGCGGACAGCAGGCGGAAGCCTTCCAGGGTGCGGCCCAGGATCACGGGGGTGCCCAGCTCCGGATCGCTGAGGATGAGTTCGGCGCCGTAGACGGTGCCGATCCCGGCCGGCTTCGCCGCCTCCGCCAGGCGCCGCGCCGCGTACAGGCCATCCCGGTCGGTGACCGCGAGGACGGTGATGCCCAACCGGACGGCCTCAGCGACAAGTTCGTCCGGCTGCGCGCAGCCCTGAAGGAAACTGAACGCGGAGTGCACGTGCAGCTCCGCCCAGCCCGGCCCGGCGCCGTTGGCTGCGCCGTCGGCGTCGGCCGTGGGAAAACGGAGAACCTGTGCCTCACCCATAGTGGGCCTCCGCCCACCACCGGCCGTGCTCGATCACCAGCAGCCAGGCCCGCCCGCCGACGGTGGTGACCTGCATGCGGGCCATCCGGCGGGCGCGCTCACGGTCCCACCACTGCTCCAGCACCGGCCACGGCCCGGCCCACCCCGCCACCGCAGCCGCGCCATGTCCCTCCACTCCGACGCGCGCCGGCGGGGCGGACAGGGCACTACGGCCAGAGACCTCAACCGGTCGGCCCTCGGCGTCGGTGAGCTGGGCGGGCAGCCACCTCGGGAAGGTGACGGCGGGGTGCGGTGCGGGCAGGCGCCCCGGCCACGGCCCGTCGGCCGGGCGACGGGGGTCGAGGTCGCCGAACGGGACCAGCCGGACGCGCTCGGCCGGCGCCCGACCGCCGCCGACCTCCATGCGCACCACCGCCTGGTGGCCGAGCAGGGCCTGGACCCGGGCGGCGGCCCGCTCGATCTCCTCCGGGGTGTGCCGCTCACCGAACAGCGCGCTCTGGCGGCCCACCTCCGCGCTGAGCTCTTCGGGCCGCAACCCCAGCCGGACGATCCCGCGTTCGCCGCCGGCGTCGAGCACGCCGGCATCCGTCCACGCCTGCAGCAAGCCGCGCACCCGCTCGGCGACCGCGAGCGAGGACAGCCGCCCCTCATGCCGAAACAGCCGCGTCATCGTGCGGCCGCCGGCGAGGCGGACGGCCACTTCGAGCCGCGCGCACACGACGCCGGCCGCCGCCAGGCGGTCGTGAAGCTGCTCAGCGAGCGCCTTGGCCACGAACGCCACGGGCTCGAGCTGCTCTGCCGCCGGCTCGAAGGCGTGCGCCACCGCGTGCTCGTCGCGGCCGGCCCGTACCGACAGCGGGCGGGCTTCCTCGCCGCGGGCGGTGCGGTGCGCGGCGAGGGCATCGGCGCCGAACCGGGCCAGGACCCTGTCCGGGGGCAGCTGCGCGTACGCCCCGACCGTACGGATCCCGAGACGCTCCAGCAGTGCCGTCAGCCGGGGCACACCCAGCACCCCGACCGGATAGGGCGCGAGCCACGCGGCATCGTTGCCGACCAGGACGATGTGGCCGCGGCGGGCGGCGAGCGCGGCGGTGAACAGCGTGTCGGCGATGCCCGCCCGGGCCGGAAGATGCAACTCGGCGATCGCGGCCACCAGGTGGTCGAGCAGCTGAGGTTCGCCGCCCCAGTACCGGGCCGGGCCACGCGCGGGCGCGGCGAGCAGGCCGGGCCGGATCACCTCCAGACGCGGCATCACGGTGTCCTCCAGATGACCTGCCACGCGCTCGAAGAAGCGCGTCTCGGCGGCCAGATCGCGCTCGACGACCCGCAGCCCCGGGCAGCGGGCCTGCGCCGCCTTCAGCCACATCCGGCGCCGCACCCCGGCGGCCCGCGCAGCGGCCGAGCACGCCACCACCGCGTCCCGGTTGACGACGGCAAGGGGCTCGGCATCCGTGCCGCCGCAGGCAAGAACGGGAAGATCAGGAACCCACGCCACGACCGCTCTGCCGGCCACGGCGGGTCACCCCACCACGTGCAAGACCGGCCGTCCCTCGGCCGGGGCCACGGCGAGTGCAGGGCTCGGAATGCTGCCGCGGCGCTGTACCGGAGCGATGACGCCGCCGGGGCCGGGCAACCACATCTCGGCGTAGCGGGGCGAGGCCGCGGCGCCGCGGCCGGTGGCCGCGACCGTCACACGCCGTCCGCGCAGCAGGCCGTACCCCTGCCCGACACCGTCCCAGGACGCGGCCACCACCTGCAGCCGGACCTCGGCGCCCTGCCAGCGGTCGACGGACAGCAGCACCGATCCGCTGCGGCGCAGCACGGCCGCCAGGCGGCGGGCCACACGGTCGGGCACTGCACCCACCGCGCCGACCAGGACGACGGGGACGGCTTCGAGCACGGTGGCCAGGACCTGAGCCCACCCACGGCCCGGATCGTCGATGCGCATGCCACTGGCCAGATCCAGACCGGCCGCCCCGGCCGCCAGCGCCCCCAGCTCGGGCAGGCCCACGGCCGCCCACCCGGCCGTGCCGCGGGACGCCTCGGCGGCGAGCGCCAGCAGCAGCGGCACATCTCCACCAACAGAAACCGCCGTCCCGGCCCGCACACGCCCGCCCGGCAGCAGGGCGCCGAGCGGCGAAGCCTCCCGCTCACCGGTGCCGCTCGCCGTCCCCTCGCTCATCACCAGTGCACCCATGCCCCGATATTCGAATAAACGTGCGATAGATTCAAGCCGCCGCCCCGTAGATCACCCGAACGTGCTGTGACTGGTTGTCCTGTGCCATCGAACCTTCACGGAATGTCAGCGAAGTTTGCCCACCGGGCAGTTCGTGTCACCGAAGTTTGACTGCTGGAATTGCCCAGGTCAGCGATCCAGTGCACTGCGCCCCACCGAGCAGAGGTGCTCCATGGCGAAGGTGGGTAGGAGGTTCCCGGCCGTGGAGCGATGAGCATGCGGCATCCGGGAACGGGTCGGGGAGGGACTGTGGCGCTTCTGGATCAACTGCCCGCTCTGATAGGCGTTGTGATCGGTTCGCTCGGCTCGTACGCCGTCCAGAGCTTGACCGAGCGTCGGCGGTGGAAGCGGCAGCGGGAGGAGCGGTGGGACGAGAAGCGCTTCGAGACGTACGGCCGTTACGCCAATGCCCTCAAGGCGCAGCTTCGTGTCGCCCAGCGCATCGGCGCCGCCCTCGGATTCGCGGACGTGGCCGATCCGTTGCAGCCGGCCGACGGTCTGCCTCTGCTCGCCGACGCGGAGTCCCGCCGTGCGACAGAGTGGGAGTCCGTCCTGCTCGTCGGGGACGCGGCGACGATCGCGGCGGCGCGGCGCTGGCACGAGACGATCTGGACCATCGAACTGCTCGTACGGGACGGGCCGGTCGAGGCCGAGATGTGGACCAAGGCCCATCGGCTGGCGAGTGCAGCACGTGATGCCTTCTACGAGAGCGCGCGGCGTGACCTCGGCATCGCGGGAGATCCGCCGCCGTCGGGGGAATGGCCACGGCCCTGGCGGGCCGAGCTCTCCGGGTGAGTGCCCAGAGTCGTCACCCGGCTTCCATGGCGCCCGTGCGCGGGCGCCGGCGTGGTGCCATGACAGGCCCCTTCGCTGCGGCCATTCTTCGCGAACCTCCACTGATCTGGGGCTGACTGGTCAAACTTCGATGGCACACGTTCACGGTTCGGTGACACAGGACAGTGACTGTTGATCTGTCGCAGCGATTCCTAATGCCGTTTGTCAAGCAGCGAGGGCAGCGGGCGGCGTGAGCTCGTAGGGTCGTCCATCGCGCAAGAGGGCCCAGAGGACGTTGACGCGGCGGCGGGCGAGAGCGAGGACGGCCTGGGTGTGGCGCTTGCCCTCAGCTCGCTTGCGATCGTAAAACCGACGGGATTCCTCGCACCTGCGGATGCTGAACAGCGCGGAGGTGTAGAAGACCCGCTGGAGGCGACGGTTGTATCGCTGGGGGCGTCGTAGGTTTCCACTGATCTTGCCGGAGTCACGCGGGACCGGAGCGACACCGCCGAAGCCGGCGAGGCGGTCGGGAGTGCCGAAGACGCTCATGTCGCCGCCGGTGGCGGCCAGGAACTCGGCGCCGAGGACGAGGCCCAGGCCGGGCATGCTGGTGATC
>NZ_JBHXVG010000077.1:0-14136 GCF_042672405.1 Streptomyces sp. NPDC127197
GCCCAGGGGGCGAAACCCCTCTTCCTGCCCTGCTCCGCAGCAGTCCGATTCCTCCCCGGCCTGAAGGCCGGGACATCCTCGGAGGTTCCAGGTGATGTGCAGCGTGGGGTGTTCACGGGTCGGCGAGCTGGTTGACCGCGGCGCGGAAGACCGTCGGCGCGGCCAGGCATGCGGGCACCAGCAGCGAGCGGGCGCCAGGGTGGGTGGTGGCGAGGACCAAGGTGTGGGTGAGCCACCGGTAGCGGCGCGTCAGGCGCCGCCAGGCGTGCCCGTAGCGAGCGGGGGCGTCGGCGACCAGGGCGTCGACTGCGGCTTCGGCCTGGGCCAGTGCCAGGCTGATGCCCTCGCCGGTGAGCGCGTCCTCGTACCCGGCTGCGTCACCGACGAGCAGGATCCGGCCCACGACGCGGCGCGCCGGCTGCTGCCGTATCGGGCCGGCGCCGCGCACGCTGGACGCCGGGGCGGCGTGAGCGAGCCGATGGTGCAGGTGAGGGAAGGCCTCCAGCAGCCCGGCGTAGGCGTGGTGTGCCGCCGCGCCCGACGGCGTGGCGTCGGGGCGGTACAGGACGGCGACGCCCACCTGGTCCGCAGCCACGGGGGTGATGTACGCCTCGGCATGCGGGCCCCAGACCACCTGCACGTTCTGGCTCCAAGGCTCGGTGTGCCAGTGCCGGCGCAGTCCGAAGCGGCGCGGGAACCCGCGCCGGACGGGGACACCGAGGTGGCGGCGCAGCGGGGAGTGCAGACCGTCGGCGGCGATGAGCCAGCGTGCGCGCAATCCTGCGGCGTTCACCCCGGTGGCATCCTGCGCCGCTGCCGTCACGCGGGCATCGAGCCGGTGAGCGCCGACGGCGTGCGCGGCGGCAGACAGTGCGGCCTGTAGTTCGGTGCGGCGCACGCCCATCCCGGGCCCGGCTCGGAACGGCGCGTGCGCCCGGCGGCCGGACAGATCCAGGTAGTCGATCCCGGTCAGCGGCGCCCCTGCCGGGCACACCCCCAGGGCGTGGAGCCGTCGCACCCCGCCGGGCATCAGCCCTTCGCCACATGCTTTGTCCACCGGGTCGGGCCGCTTCTCACAGACCGTCACGGACATACCCGCCCGCGCAGCGTACAGCGCGGCGGCCAGCCCGGCCGGACCCGCGCCGACGATGAGCAGATCGGTGTCGTACACGTCGCGGCTCACGCTGAAAGTCCCAGCGCCGCGTTCTCCACCCGCAGGCGCACGGTAAGGACCGCGGCATTGGCAACGGTGAACAGCAGCGCGGTCAGCCACGCACTGTGCACCAGCGGCAGCGCAACACCCTCGGCTGCGACGACCAGGTAGTTCGGATGCCGCAGCCACCGGTACGGGCCACGCCGCACCAGCGGCAGTCCCGGAACGACGATGACCCGGGTGTTCCAGCGCGGGCCCAGCGACCACACGCACCACCACCGCAGCCCCTGCAGCAGCACCACGGCACACAGCGCACTCCAGCCCAGCACGGGGATGAACGCCCGCCGCGCGACGGCGACTTCCGCGAGGATGCCGACCAGCAGCGCCGTGTGGACGGCCACCATGACCGGGTAATGGCCTCGTCCGTGTTCCACACCACCGCGCACCTGAGCCCATCGGGCATGCCGCCTGGAGACCACCAGCTCCGCCAGCCGCTCTGCGGCGACCGCCGCCACCAGCACGATCAGCCACGCTGGCAGCATCCCCATGCGCATCACCACGCTGCACCGCTGTCCGCCGGGCCGGCCACGGCCTGCGGGCACCAATCAGTCCTGCCAGGCGGCGCGCATGATTGCCTGACAAGCTCGGACAAGGGCATACGCCGACTCCTTGAAGCGGTTCGAAGGCGGGCAGACGGCAAGCCGCCGCGGTCAGGGGACGTTCTGGGTCACCAGCGCAGCAGGACCAGCTCGCTGGCGAAGCCCGGCCCCATCGCGGTGAGCAGCCCGACGCAGCCGGGGGTGGGTGGTGCTTCCAGCGTCGCCCGCAGCACGTCCAAAACGGACACCGACGACAGGTTGCCCCGCGTCGCCAAGGAATGACGGGTGTGGGCCAGAGCCTGCTCGGGCAGGCCGAGGGCACGCTCCACCGCGTCGATGACCTTGGGCCCGCCGGGATGGCAGATCCAGGCGACGACATCGCCGACCGTCAGGCCGTGATCGGCCAGGAAAGCGCTCACGTCCTTGGGCAGTTCCCGCTCCGCCACCGTGGGCACGTCCGGGGACAGCACGATGCCGAACCCGTTCGCGCCGATCCGCCAGCCCATGACGTCGGTGCTGTCCGGGTAGAGCCGGCTGCGGGTGGCCACGACCTCCGGCCCGCGGCAGCCCCGGGCCCGCTGCTCCCCCACGGCAACGACCGCCGCAGCACCGTCCCCGAACAGGCTCGTGGCCACCAGATTGGCCAGGGACCAGTCGCCGCGCTGCACCGTCAGCGAGCACAGTTCGACCCCCAGCAGCACCCCGACCTGGTCAGGAAACGCCCGCAGGTAGTCGTGCAACCGCGCGATGCCCGCAGCCCCCGCGGCGCAGCCCAGACCGAACAGCGGGATGCGCTTGACGTCCTGGCGCAGCCCGATCCGCTGCGCCAGGCGGGCCTCCAGCGACGGCACAGCCAGGCCGGTCACCGTCGTGCTGATCACCACATCCACCTCGTCCGGCTCCACCCCGGCCGCGCTCAATGCCTCGTTCACCGCCTGCTCGCCCAGCTCCAGGGCTGTGTGCAGCCAGGCACGGTTGGCGCCGGCGAACCCGTCCAGCGCCGCGTACTGATGAAGCGGCAGCGACAGGTTCCGCGTGACAACCCCGGCGTTCGCCGACACCCTGCCCAGAGCACGATGCGCACCCGCAGGTCCGGGGAGCAGATCCGCGAACGCCGTTGTGATGTCCTCCTGCCGGTACTGGTGCGGCGGCACAGCCACCTCGACCGCAACCACCCGCGGCCCGGCACCGTCCCCTCCCCCCTGCGGTTCGCTCGTCGCCCGGTCCACTGCCCGCCCTCACCTCGATGCCACCCGATGCCCACAGACTACGGACAAGATCGCCGCGAACGGACAAATGGGAGAACAGAGGGGTGATATCTCCACTAAAGGGCTAAGGGGTCGTTTTCTCTCGTGAAGCGCGCTTGTCCCTCCTCCCTCTTTCGAGGAGGAGTCGTCGTTCCGGTGGGTCTGGCGGAGTCAGTGCGTCGGATGTGCCCCAAGGGGTGACGGCTGGGGCGGGCTATGGCTTGCGCCTGTCTCATCCCAAGACGCCCGTCGCGTGGCCCGTGCTTCCGCCGCTTGCGGTGCACGCCTGGGCGCACGCCCTCACCGGCGGTATGTCCAGGTCATGGCCGAACGTCGTCCGTATCCCAGTGATCTGTCCGATGCGCGCTGGGCGTTGATCGAGCCGGTGCTGAGCGCTTGGCGGGCCGAGCGGCGCCGGTATGCACTGAATATCGGACGCCCGCCGGAGCACGATCTCCGCGAGATCATGAAGGCGATCCTGTACGGGGACCGCACCGGGGTGCACAAGCAGCGCGTCGAGAAGGTCCTGGAGGACGCCCAGATCAAGCTGACCAGCGTGGTCACCGACCTGTTCGGCGTCTCGGGCCGGGCCATGCTCGCCGCACTCATCGCCGGCGAGCGCGACGCGAGGGCCCTGGCCGACCTCGCCCGCGGCAACCTGGTCCGCAAGAAAGCCGCCCTCGTCGAAGCCCTGACCGGACAGTTCGAGGATCACCTGTCGGCGTACAAGTGAAAGTGCTCAGCCCGGTACACGGAAAAGTGCACAGCTTCCGCTGAGGCGCCGAAGCGTAGGAAATGCAACCGGTCGATGCCGATGTGGCTTCTGTGCAGGACGATCGTCACTCCAAGGTAAGAAGGATGACGGCGGCGGTTGCGCTCACCAGGCCGGCTGCCTGTGCCCGGGTGACCTTTTCGCGCAGTACCAAGAGTCCGAGAGCCGTCGGGATGACCGGATACAGGGAGGCCAGGACGACAGCGATGGCCAACATCTGCTCTTGAGCGGCCCAGAGATACAGGATGAGGGCGAGGGCCGCTCCCGCCCCGATCAGAACAGCCCAGCCCAGCCGCCTTGCTGGTTGACGAAGGTCGGAACTGTGCCGCCAAGTGCTAGGCACCAGGAGGACTACTGCAGCGATCCGGCCGACGACTACGGGCCACAAGCCGCTGGCCCGGTCTGCCTGGGCGAGGGAAATGTACTGCACGGCCACCCCCAGACTGGCGACCAAACCGTCCACCGGCAGCTGTCCAGGCTGCGGCCGGTCCTTGCCACCGGTGGTCCCCCCGGAGACGAGCCACAGCGCGGGCATGGTGACGCAGATGCCCGCCCACGCCAGTGCAGTCGGTCGGTCGCCGAGAAAGCTCACGCCGCACAGCGCAGACAGCGCCACCCCCGTGACGGCGCTCACCGGTATCACCACGCTCATAGGCCCGCGGCTCAGGCCGCGATTGAGGAAGTGCATAGCCATGGCACTTCCGGCCCCGGATAGAGCTCCCCACACCACATCCGCATGGTGAACTGCCTGTGCCGGTACGGAGAGAGCGCATACGAGCGCAAGCAGCATGCCCCCGATCTGTCCGAGGAAGGTGACCACGGCGAAGTGGACCTGGCGGGACAGCAGCCCGCTGGCGAAGTCCACGAGACCGTAACAAGCCGCAGAGGCCAACGCGAGAAGAGCACCCATCCGCATAACGTGCCCGAAACCGCCGCCTCAATCCTTTGGCAGGGATCACGCCGGGCGGTGGGGACGCCCTTCGTAAACGGCATCCGTGACACGTGGGGCGCCACGATGCGGACCAGCAGCGTCACCGGCCGGCCCTTGGCACGCGCGGGCGGTGCACTTTCACTTGTACCCATCTGTGCACATGCGGGTGTACGCCGACATCACCACGGCTTTCTCTGCCAGATGCCGCTGGACAGCGTCGACCACCTCACCACGCAGATCGCCCGGCTCACCGAGCAGATCACCACCGCCGTCCAGAACCTGCCTGGACCGGAGAGAGACGCACGGCCCGGTCCGTCACTGGTCGAACGGCTGGACGCGATCCCCGGCGTCGGCATCACGATCGCCCACGTCCTGCTTGCCGAACCCGGACCGGACATGGGCGTGTTCCCCACCTCCGACCACCTCGCCAGCTGGGCCAAGCTCACCCCGAGAACCACCCAGTCCGGCGCCAAGCGCGGCGCCAGCCCCACCGGGCGGGGCAACCCCTGGCTCAAGGGCGCCCTCGGCGAGGCCGCCACCGCCGCCTCGCGCACCGACACCTTCCTCGGCGCCCGCTACAGACGCATCGTCAAGCGCCGCGGCCGCAAGAAGGCTCTGGTCGCTGCCGCCCGCTCGATCCTCGTCATCACCTGGCACCTGATCAACGACCCCGACGCCGAGTATCAGGGACCTCGGCTCCGACTACCACCAGCGCCTCATCGACCCGACCCCCCGGACCCGCGACCCGGTCCGCCAACTCAAGGCCCTCGGCCACGAGGTCACCCTGGCTCCCGCCGGTTGAACAGCGACTCTCCTCAAGCTCTGGCCAATGAACGCGTCAGCGTGCCCGCGACCTGGGGGATTTTCCGTTCAGCTTCTCACGTCCGGGACCAGGTGACGCGACCGTCCCGGACACAGCCCTGGGCGGTCTACGCAACCCAGAAAGACCTCTCCCCTGATATGGACGCCGCGTTCATTTCGTGCTTATATGTACGTGGCGTTCATTTGAAGGGTCGAAAGGAGAACACCATGAGCACCTCCACCACCGATCGCGTCGCGCTGGTCACCGGCGGCTCGGGCGGCATCGGCCGTGTCGTGGCCGAGCGGCTTGCCCAGGACGGTCTCGCGGTCGCCGTGCAGTACGCGGGAAACAAGGCCAGGGCCGAGGAGACCGTGGCCGCGATCATCGCGGCCGGCGGCCGGGCCCTGGCAGTGGGAGGCGATGTCGCTGACGAGACCGCGATGAGCGCGGCGTTCGACGCGGTCGAGTCGGCCTTCGGCGGCGTCGACGTGGTCGTGAACACCGCCGGCATCATGATCCTGGCGCCGATCGCGACGTTCGACCTCGCCGACCTGGACCGGATGCACCGCACGAACATCCGCGGCACCTTCGTGGTCTCCCAGCAGGCGGCGCGGACGGTCCGCCCGGGTGGCGCGATCGTCAACTTCTCGACCTCGGTGGTCCGCACCCAGCTGCCGGCCTACGGCGCCTACGTCGCCAGCAAGGCAGCAGTCGAGGGCCTGACCCTCACCCTGGCCCGTGAGCTGCGCGGCCGGGACATCACCGTCAACGCCGTCGCGCCCGGCCCCACCGCCACACCGCTGTTCCTGGACGGCAAGGACGACGCCACCGTCGCGAACTTCGCCCAGGCGACCCCGCTCGAGCGGCTGGGCCGGCCCGAGGACATCGCCGAGGTCGTCTCGTTCCTCGCCGGCCCCGCGCGCTGGGTCAACGGACAGGTCCTCTACGCCAACGGTGGCCTCGCCTGACCCCTGCCGCACACGCAAAATCCCGCCCCCCTGTCACTGCTGAAAGGAACCACGTCCATGTCCACCACCGGCAACGTCGTCGTCATCACCGGCGCCTCCAGCGGTTTCGGGGCGCTGACCGCCCGCGCGCTGGCCGACGCCGGCCACACGGTCTACGCCGGCATGCGCCAGACCACCGGCCGCAACGCGCCCCAGGTCAAGGCCGCCGCCGACTACGCCAACGAGCACCACGTCGACCTGCGCTCCATCGAACTCGACGTGAATTCCCAGGACTCGGTCGACACCGCCATCGCACGGATCGAGGCCGAGCACGGCCGCATAGACGTGCTGATCCACAATGCCGGGCACATGGTGACCGGACCGGCCGAGGCGTTCACCCCCGACCAGCTCGCCGAGCTCTACGACGTGAACGTGCTGTCCACCCAGCGCGTCAACCGCGCCGCGCTGCCGGGCATGCGCCGACGCGGACAAGGACTGGTGATCTGGGTGTCCAGCACCAGCGTCAAAGGCGGCACCCCGCCCTACCTCGCCCCCTACTTCGCCGCCAAGGCCGCCATGGACTCCCTCGCGGTGTCCTACGCCGGCGAACTCGCCCGCTGGGGCGTGGAAACCTCGATCATCGTCCCCGGCTCGTTCACCAGCGGCACCAACCACTTCGCGCACTCCGGCCACCCCGACGACATCACCGTCGAGGCCGAGTACGAGACCAGGTACGCCGGCCTGATGGACCAGGTGGCGACCAAACTCGCCGCCCTCGCCCCCGAGGACGCGACCGCGTCGCTGGTCTCCGACGAGATCGCCCGCATCGTCGCCCTGCCCGCCGGACAGCGCCCCTACCGCGTTCACATCGACCCCGCCAACGACGGATCCGAGGAGGTCTCCGAGACCGCCGACCGCATCCGCCGCGAATTCCTCAACCGCATCGACCTCGCCGACCTGCTCACCGTCCAGCACTGAAACCCCGGGTCTGGTACGGGAGGACGGACTCAGCCCTCCCGTCCCTGCTCCACTCAGCACCGAGGCAACCACCATGACCACCATCGAAACCCCGGCCGCCATCCAGACGTTCATCGAGGCGACCAACCGCGGCGATGCCGAGGCCTTCGCCGCCGCGTTCACCCACGACGCTGACCTCAACGACTGGGGCCGCGAGTACCACGGCCGCGACGGCGTGCGCGCCTGGGACCGCACCGACAACATCGGCGTCCAGGCACACTTCGAGCTGGACGCGATCGAGCCCGGCTCGTCCTGCGACATCTATGTCGCGACCCTGACAGTGACCGGCAACGGCCACAACGGCACCGGCCCCATGACATTCCACCTGCGCGACGGGCTGATCGCGAGCCTGCGGATCACCCCGTGACACCGGCCGCGACACCACCCGCCGACTCGACCACGGGCAGCGCCCACCTGGAAACTGACACGACCCCCGGCAACCGAGCAGGAGCACACGTGGAGAACAAGGCGAACGGCCCCGCCGTCAAGGAAGGCAACGGCCGCGGACGGGGGCGCCGGCCCGCGGACGAGGTCCGAGCAGACGTCCTGCACACCGTCGGCGACCTGCTGCTCACCGAAGGCATCGCCGACCTCACCTTCGAACGCATCGCCAGGGCATCGGGCGTCAGCAAGACCACCCTGTACAAATGGTGGCCCTCCAAAGGAGCGCTCGCCCTGGACGGCTACTTCCACGCCGTCCAGGAAACGCTCGCCTTCCCCGACACCGGAGACATCCGCGCCGACCTGCTCACCCAACTTCGTGCCTTCGCCCACGTGATGACCCAGACCCCAGGGGGGCGAGTACTGGCCGAGCTGATCGGCGAGTCACAGACCGACGAGGACCTGGCCACCGCCTACCGGAAGCTGTACTCATCGCACCGGCGCCGACTGGCGGGAGAACGCCTCCACCGGGCTCAGGAACTCGGCCAGATCCGCACCGGCATCGACGTGCAGGTCCTCGTCGACCAGCTCTGGGGCGCCGTCTACCACCGACTGCTCATCCCCGACGAACCTGTCACCGACGACTTCATCGTCGCGCTCGTGAACAACCTTCTGGACGGAATCCGCCAGAAGTAGTGTGGTGGTGCCCGCAGTGATGACGGCGGCGCGGTGGTCGGTCAGCCGCCTGCCCGGATCGTCGTTCCAGGGGGCAGATGGCACGCGGTCGCCCACGATCAGCGAACTGTGGTCGAGCGCTTGAGTCGGCACCCGGCTGAGTTTCAGGTCGGCTGGGCGGGCGCCGCGGCGCCGGCTCAGGATTCCCGGGGCGAGGTCGCGGCCAGCGAGCCGAGGAGCGCGAGCGCCTCGCTGCTGGGCGAGGCGGGCTCGGCGTGGTAGACGACGAGCTCCTGGCCCGGGGCCGAGCGGACGTCGAAGGTCTGCATGGTCAGTGTCAGCGGCCCGACGTCGCGGTGCTCGAAGCGCTTGCGCTCCAGCGCCTTGCCGCGGGCGTCGTGGCGGGCCCACAGCTCGGCGAACTCGGGGCTGTGCTCCAGCAGTTCGGTGAGCACCTGCCGCACCCGCGGGTCGTCGGGCGCCGCGCCGTGGCCGAGCCGGAAGCCGGCCACGGAGCCTGCTGCGACGTCGTGCCAGTCACGGTAGAAGGCCCGGGCGGCCGGGTCGGTGAACACTACCTGCATGAGGTTGCGCGAGTGCGTCCAACCGTGGAAGAGCGCGTCGGCGATGGCGTTGGACGCCAGGACGTCGTACGCGCGGTTGTACACGATGGCCGGGTTGTGCGGCCAGGCGTCCATGAGCGCCAGAAGGCTCGGCTCGACCCGGCCGGGCACGGCGACGGCCTTCGCGCGCGGGCCGATGTCGGCGAGCCGGAACAGATGCCGGCGGCCGTCCTCGCCCAGCCGCAGGGCGGCGGCCAGGGCATCGAGGACCTGCGCGGAGGGCGTGCGTTCCCGGCCCTGCTCCAGGCGTAGGTAGTAGTCGGCACTGACCCCGGCGAGCAGGGCGACTTCCTCGCGCCGCAGTCCCGGCACCCGGCGGTGCCCGGTGGCGGGGAGGTTCACCTCGGCCGGGGTGACGCGGGCGCGCCGGGCGGTGAGGTAGGCGCCGAGCTCGGTGCGTGGCATGCCGCCATGGTAGGTCCGGGCCCGGCCACTGTGCCTGGGTGCGCTGCACCCAGGAGGACGCCGCCTCTCCCGCGGGCGGTCCGGCCGGGGCAGCCTCAAGACCATGACCACACAACAACCGGAAAACGCCGCGCCGGCCAGCCGCAAGGTCGTCCTCGTCACCGGCGCCAGCAGCGGCATCGGCGCGGCCGTCGCCGCACGACTCGTGACAGAGGGACACCAGGTGGTAGCCGGCGCGCGCCGCACCGACCGCCTGCAGGCACTGGCACAGCACACGGCCGAGGCGGCCGGCCGTTCCGGCGGCGGCCTGCAGCCGGTCCGGCTGGACGTGACGGACCGCGCGGACGTCGCGGCCTTCGTCCAGGCCGCCCGCGACCGCCACGGCCGCGTCGACGTCCTCATCAGCAACGCCGGCGTCATGCCCCTGTCGCGGCTGGACTCCCTGCTCGTCGACGAGTGGGACCGGATGATCGACGTGAACGTCCGCGGCCTGCTGCACGGCATCGCCGCGGCACTGCCCGTGTTCACCGCGCAGGGCTCGGGCCACTTCGTCACCCTCGCGAGCGTCGGCGCCCACGAGGTCGTGCCTACCGGCGCCGTCTACTGCGCCACCAAGTACGCGGCCTGGGCGATCACCGAGGGTCTGCGCCAGGAGTCCGACCCCTCGATCCGGGTCACGACCATCTCGCCCGGCGTCGTCACCTCTGAACTCGCCGACACCATCACCGACGCCGGCGCCGCCGACGCCATGCGCACCTACCGCGCCCACGCGATCGGACCCGACGCCATCGCCGGCGCGGTCTCCTACGCCCTCGCCCAGCCGCCCGACGTCGACGTCAACGAGATCGTCGTACGCCCGACCCGCCAGCGCTGACACCGTTCCTAATCAGTGAGCAGGAGTGAGTCTTGGACCCATACCTGGTCACTGCGGACATCCCGAACGGTTTTGGATGTCCTGGTCGCCCGCTTTCGCTCCGCGTCCGGTGACACGGATCGTGTCCGTGGTCCGGGGATGCGGGGGCGGGTTCCCTCATGCCCTGGGGTGCCCGGTCCGGCCTGGACGGTCCGATGCCCGCGACGATCACTCCGGTCGTCGTGGGGCGGTGCCGTCCGTCGCCGGATCGGGTGGCCGAGGGCGCGTCTGCCGATCGCGATGCTCGCGGCATCGTGTCGGGTGGGTTTCCTGGGTCTTGCCGGTGAGGGGTTTCTGCCAGTACTTGGCACCCCATCGGGAAGTGTAGGCGGGGTCAACGGCGATCAGAGGGATAAGGAGGCCGAGGCACAGGAGTGGACACCCGTGGTGCCCTCGGCCGACGTCATCACCTGCAGCATCGGGGACATGCTCATGCGCTGGAGCGACGACCGGCTGCCGTCCAACTTCCACCGCGTGAAGTCACCAGGACCGGATGACGACCGGGGGGCGACCCGAAGCCCGCAACGCGAGGTCGATCCGGTAGTCCGGGCGGTGCCGGCCGTCCTCCTGTGGGGTGTCGGCGCGAACGGCGCCGGTCTGGCCGGTGCGGGGCCGGCCCGCACCGCTCGCACGGGTCCTGGGGCAGTAGGGGGCAGCGGTCCACGTGCTGCTCCAGACGCCGTCGCGCCGCGTCAGGCAGACTGTGCAGTGGGGCGGTACCTCAAGTTTCCAGAAGGCTCGTGCTGGTGCGGACAGGGCATGGACGAGCAGCGCCTGGACAACAGCCGGCTCGACGATGGCCAAGGCTCGGCCCGTCTCAGGGGGCAGACTGCTGAGCCAGTTCGCGGTCCGTTGGCAGAGTTGGCGTACGGTTTCGCCCCCGTGTGGTGCGGCATCCGGGTCGGTGAGCCAGGCGCTGTATCCGTGCGGGTCTGCGGCGACGATTTCGGCCGGGGTGCGGCCGCGCCATGTGCCGTAGTCGATGTCGCGCAGTGCCGGCTCCGCTGTGGCCTTCAGCCCGAGGAATGCGGCGGTGAACGCGCAGCGGGTGGAAGGCGACCGCGTGGTCGACGACTGGGGCGGAAGCGCTGCCAGGGCGGCGCCTGTCTCGTGGAGGTCGTACTCACTGAGTGGGGCGTGGCCGAAGATCGCATCTGCGGATGTAACTGGGGGGTGCACGCCCAGAACTGTCAGGCGGATCGTCATGCGGCTGCCCTCCTGTTCGGTTTGCTCCTGCATGACGCCGGAGGGTGTGACACCGCCAGGTCGCTTCGGATCAGCGGCGACGGTGACGTCCCTCTGGCGACAGCAAGCGGTCGACCACGGCCACCGGCGCCGTCTCCCAGAGCGCGGCGGTCGACACGTTGCACGTCACGTTTTCAGGCTTCGCGAAACCTCCTGCCATATCCATCCGGCAGGAGTCCGGAACGTCCCCGCCGACTGGCTGGCTCCGGCCCCGCCACCTGGACGGTCTCGGTGTGGGCAAGCGAGGCGCTTGTCGACGTGGTACGACGGACAGTGACCCGATGGTGAGTGGGAGCACGCATGATCCGGGTACTGGTGGTCGACGACGAGGCGCTGATCCGTACGGGGTTCAGGTGCATCCTGGACGCCGCCGACGAGATCGAGGTCGTGGGGGCGGTTCCGGGGGGAGAAGCTGTCCAGGTGGCGCAGGAGACCCACCCTGATGTCGTGCTGCTGGACATCCGCATGCCGGACGTGGACGGACTCACCGTCCTCGCCGATCTGTCTCGACTGCAGCAGCCCCCGGTGGTGGCCATGCTCACGACGTTCGACATGGACGAGTACGTGGCCACGGCCCTGCGCTGCGGCGCGGCAGGCTTCCTGCTCAAGGACACCGACCCGGAGGAGCTGCCGTTCCTCGTGCGCGCCCTGGCCGACGGGGGGACCGTCCTGGCGCCCAAGGTCACGCGGACGGTCGTGGACGGATACCTCGAGGCCGGCGGCCAAACACCTGCCACGCACGGTGTGGACCGGCTGACCGACCGCGAACGCACCGTACTCGTCCTGATCGCCCAGGGACTGTCCAACACGCACATCGCCGCCCGGATGCACCTGAGCACCGGCACGGTGAAGGACCATGTGAGCGCCATCCTCACCAAGCTGGAGGTCAGCAGCCGCGTCCAGGCGGTCGTGGTCGCCGAACGGGCCGGACTGCTCAAACCGCCCCGCGACCCGGAGCCGGAATGATTCCCCGCCCCCCGGCCCGCATGCTGCGGAACACTGCGTTCGTCGTCGCAGCACTGCTTGACGTCTGGGTCCATGTCGCCCCGGACGAGCCGCTGAGCCTGGCCTTGGCCCTGGCCGCTGCCTGCCTGCTTGTGCTGCGTCGGCGTTTTCCGCTGCTCATCTTCCTGCTCACGTTGCCCGCCGTCCTGGTCTCGGATGCGATCTTCGCCTGTCTGGCCGCGCTGTACACCCTCGCCACATTCACCCGGCACCGGACTCTCCTGGCCCTCTGCGCCCTGGCGTACACGCTCAGCGACATGACCTCGTGGTCGCCGTCACCGCAACTCGTTCTTTGGAGCCCCTCGGGCCTGATCGCCCTGGGCTATACCGCGGCAACGGCTGCGGCTCCCGTCTTCCTCGGCCAGCTCGTTCAGGCCCGGCGGGACCTGTCCCTGCGGCTCGCCGAGATCTCCCAGGCGCGCGACCACGAGCGCAGGCTGAGCGCGCAGGCTGTCCTGGCCAAAGAACGCGCCCAGCTCGCCCGCGAGATGCATGATGTGGTCTCCCACCAGGTCAGCCTGATAGCAGTGCAGGCCGGGGCACTGCAGGTCGGCACGCAGGACACCGTAGCCAAGCAAGCCGCAGCCACGATACGGCGGCTGAGCGTGCAGACGCTGGACGAACTGCGGCACATGGTCAACGTGCTGCGCGACTCGCACAGCCGCCCTACGGAACTGACTCCACAGCCGTCCCTGACCGACCTGCGGCGGCTGATCGACAGCAGCGGCATTGACGCCCACCTGACGACGGACCTGCCCGGCGGCCTTCCACCGACCCTGCAGCGCGCCGTCTATCGCACCATCCAGGAAGCGCTGACCAACGTACGCAAACACGCCCCCGGGGCCACCGCCACCGTGCGCGCCTCCTACGAGGACAACGCCGTCCGCGTCACGGTCAGCAACAGCGCGCCCACGCGGCCCGCCGTCCCCCTGCCCAGCGCGCATTACGGCCTGGTCGCCCTGCGACAGCGCGCCGCCCTCCTCGGCGGCACCGTCACCTCCGGCCCCACCGCCGACGGCGGCTACCAGCTTCGCCTGGAACTGCCGGTCAAAAAGGCACGGTGACCGAGAAGAGACCGTTCCTAATCGGTGAGCAGGAGTGATTCTTGGACCCATGCCTGGTCACTGCGGACATCCCGAACGGTGTTGGATGTCCTGGTCGCCCGCGTTCGCTCCGCGTCCGGCGACACGAATCGTGTCCATGGTCCGGGAATGCGGGGGCGGGGTCCCTCATGCCCGAGGGCACGCCGGTCAGCCTGGACGGTCCGATGCCCATGCACATCGCTCTGGTGTGCACGGGGCGGTGTCGTCCTCCCCCAGTGCCTTAAGACGTCGTCTCATTTGGCGAGTCGGCGATAGCAGATCAATGTGCAGGCGATGCTGGTGAAGGCGAGGAAGTGGTCGGCCTTGCGCTCGTAGCGG
>NZ_JBHXVG010000078.1:0-14031 GCF_042672405.1 Streptomyces sp. NPDC127197
CCGCCATCGAGCCCGGCTCCTTCCGCACCGACTGGGCCGGCCGCTCCATGCACCGCGTCGAGAGCACCATCGCCGACTACGACAAGATCTTCGCCGCGACCCGCGAACGCCGCCTCGCCATGAGCGGCCACCAGCCCGGCAACCCCGCCCAAGCCGGCCGTGCCCTGCTCGCCGTCATCGATGCCGAGAACCCGCCGACCCACCTCATCCTCGGCAGCGACGCACTCCGGCTCGTCACCGACGCCCGCGCCGCCTTCGACGCCGAGACCGCCGCTTGGAGCGAGCTGTCGAAGTCCACCGACTACCCCGACGGCGAACAGATCGCATGAGAGAACCGACAACGACCGGAGATTCGATTGAGAACACATGACATGACTGTGGTGCTCACCGGCGCGACCAGCGGCATCGGGCGAGCCGCCGCCCGTCTGCTGGCGCCGCAGGTGACCCGATTGATCCTCCATGGCCCGCAAAGGCCACAAGAAGTCACTGGGCAGCTGGAGGAGCTCCGCGCTGCCGGCTCAGGAGAGGTGCATTACGTACACGCTGACTTCGACAGCCTGGCCATGGTGCGCGCACTCGCCTCCGAGATCTCGAAGATCACGGATCGGGTCGATGTGCTCATCAACAACGCCGGCCGCCCGGGAGCACCGCGACGCCGGCTCAGTCACGACGGCAATGAAGCGACTCTCCAGACGAACTACCTGGCGGCCGTGCTGCTCACCGAACGTCTCACCCCGTTGCTCGTTGCATCCGGCGGCCGAGTAGTACATGTCGCTTCGGCGACCCATCTGTCCGCTTCGCTCGACCCGGACGACCTCAATCTCGAGCGCTCCCACTACAGCGCAACGACTGCGTACGCGCGCTCGAAGCTGGCCTTGGTGGCGCACGCTCGGTGGCTGGTTGAACAAGCGGCCCCGCCGCAGCCGGACACTGTAAGTCTCCACCCGGGAGTCATCAGCACCGAGCTCTTGCACGCCATGTTCGATATCGGCGGTGACTCGGTCGTGCACGGAGCGCACAACGTAGTGAATGCCGCCCTGTCCACCGGTAGGTGGGCCGGCCAGTACCTGGACGAGAGACGACCGGTCCAGCCGAACCCCATTACCCTCGACGCCGATTTCCGGCACCGGCTCGCACATCGCACCTTCGATCTCTTGCACCGCTCCGGCAAAGCACCTGAAAAGGCTGAAGTTCTCCCCTGAGGATGGAGGACATGCCATGTTTGTCATTACGAGCCCATTGCCGGAAGCCGACCGCAAGGTCATCGCCGAGGCCTTGCAGGGCGCCCTGGTAGACCTGCTGGATCTGTCGCTGACGGGCAAGCAGGTCCACTGGAGCCTGTACGGGCGACGCTTTGCTCCATTCATCTCCAGCTCGACGAGGTCGTGACGGGCGCCCGGGAGTTCTCCGACGCTGTCGCCGAGAGGGCCGCTGCGCTCGGCATCACGCCCGACGGCCGGGCGGCGACCATCGCTGCCGACAGCAACGTGCCCGTCTACCCCGCTGGTTGGGTACAGGACAGCGACGCAGCGACCGCAGCCGTGGAGTCCTTGGCCTCGGTCATTGCCCGGATGCGGGAGCGGGTGACGAACACGCGAACTCGCCGACGTCCCCGCCGCGGGCCTCGTGCGGACCGTGGCGCTGGACCTGGCAGACCTGGCGTCGGTGGACGCGTTCGCGCGGGCCTGGCGCAGGCCGCTCGACATCCTCGTGGCCAACGCGGGGATCATGGCGCTTCCGGAGCGGACCGTCACAGACGCGGACTGGGAGATGCAGCTCGCCACCAACTTCCTCGGGCACTTCGCCCCGGCCGGCGCGCTGCACGCTGCGCTGGGTGACGCGGGCTCCGCCCGCATCGTGGTCGTCAGCTCCGGCGCCCACCGCTGGGCGTCCTTCGACTTCGACGACCCGTACTTCGAGCAGCGTCCCTATGACCGGTGGGTGGCCTACGGGCAGTCCAAGACCGCCGACGTCCTGTTCGCCGTGGGCGCCCCTCGCTGGGCGGTCGACGGCATCACCGCCAATGCGCTCGATCCAGGGTTCATCCTCACCAACCTCCGGCGCAATCTCGACGACGACACCATGCGTGCGTTCGGCGTGATGGACGAGGACGGGAACCTCACCCCACCGCCGCACTGCAAGACTCCTGCGCAGGGTGCCGCGGCGTCCGTGCTGCTCGCCGCATCGCCGCTGCTCGATGCCGTGACCGGCCGCTACTTCGAGGACAACCAGGAGGCGCAGGTCGTACCGGCCGACGCGCAAGGAGGCGGCGTCGCTGCCCACGCCCTGGACCTACGCAATCGCGGAGGGCCCTCCGCCGTCCTGCACGACACGGCCCACACCCCGTTCCGGGTCGAACCACTTCACCACTCCCACGGGCCCCGCACATAGCCCCCGCATGCCGGCCGCTGATCGCACAGCTTCCACCTGCGCACGACCAGCGACAAGGGGCGCGGTCCCCGGCGCACGAGACACGCACCCCGGCGCTCGCTTCAGCCGTCCACCACCCTCAGTCGCTGTGACACACCTCACAGGAAAATTTGGACAGACTGGGGCAAGCTTAGGGGCTTGCGCATGAAGTAGCTGAGGAGTCTCACGCCGCATGGCCCACGGAGCCCGTCCCCGCCACCCTGCACACCCTCAACCGGATCTGACCCGGGTACGCGACTGTGATCGCTGCCGGGTATGGGGAGTCGTCGTCATCAGAGCCATCGGGTGCAGTTCTCCTCGGTGCAGGCCCGGTACGAGTCGGCCTGGAGCTGGACCAGGTCGTGAGGGAAGGAGGCCTGTGCCGCGCCCGCCGCATAATCGAACGAAAAATCGAGCACACCAGGAGTGTGTGCCGGAATCTTGGATCTGGCATCAGGCGGATCTGCGGCCAAGTCGGAGGCCTCAGTGCTTCACATGGCGGGAGTTCGGTCCCTCAGGAGCTCACCAGAGCGTCAGCGAGGCAGCCTGAATCCATGGCGTCGCTCTTTCGCCCACCTTCTCGACCAGGAGCGGACGCTCACAGCAGGGTCCTGCTCACACTGGCGCAGTGCCTGCCGTTCGTGATCGCGCTGGCCGTGCTGGCCATCGAGCTCACCCCCGCCCACTTCATCTATACCGGCCCCCTGCTCGTCGCGACGCCGGCGCTGGCCGCAGTGACGATCGGCCCCAAGGGCACCATCTCGGCGACGGCTCTGGCTCTGGCGATCAGCGTGACCACCGCTACCTATAACCAGGCGTGGGGCACTCTCCAGGTCTATACCAACTTCCTGGCTCTGACTCTGGTCTCCGCAGCCGGCTTCATCATCAGCAGCGCCGTGCGTGCGTACCGGCGGCGCGAGCTCGACCAGGTTCGCCGGATCGCCGTGTGCGCACAGGAGGTCATTCTGCGGCCGGTCCCCGAGCGTCTGGGCCCGGTGCGGGCGGCCGGCCTGTGCCTCGCGGCCGGCACCGGGGCACAGGTCGGCGGTGATCTGTACGAGGCCGTGCAGACGCGGTATGGCATCCGGATGATCGTGGGGGACGTCCGCGGCAAGGGGCTGAACGCCATGCGCGCGGTCGCCACGACACTGGGCGCCTTCCGGGAGGCCGCGCACTACGAGGAGGACCTGGTCCAGGTCATGAACCACTGCGCCGCCGCGCTGCGCCGGGAGGCCGCCGTGCCGGGCTCCTATCCCGAGGAAGCCCTGATGGAGGGATTCACCACCGCACTCATCGCCCAGATACCCCACGACGAACCCGTAGTACAGCTGGTCAACCGCGGCCACCCACCCCCGCTGGTACTGCACGAGGGCCGGACCCAGACCTTGATGCCCACCACACCGCTTCCGCCCCTGGGCCTGGAAGACCTGATGCCCGACCTTCCCGAAAAGCCGGAGAGCCACCCCTTCGCACCCGGCGACCGCCTGCTCCTGTACACCGATGGCGTGATCGAAGCCCGCAACCCCGACAACACCTTCTTCCCCCTGCCCGAGACCATGGAATCGATCAGCTTCAGCACCACCCCTCAGGAATTTCTTCACCAACTGCACCACGCATTGATCCACCACACCGAAGGTCACCTCGCAGACGACGTAGCCATGATCCTGGCCGACCGGCTCGACGAAGGAGCCGACATCCCGGTCACCTGAGCATCTCCTCCAGGTCGGCCAGCGTGTCGGCGGCCGGCGTTCCGGATCGGGCCTCGCGGATGGTGATGCACGTGGCGGTGAAGTCCGCGAGTTCGAGGATAAGGTCGAAGAACTCGCCCTGATCGCGAGCGAAGGTTGCCCCGAGCACTTCGCCCGCGCTCGTCTGGTCCGCCAGCAGCGCCCGGATCACGGGCAGCGCGTTCAGCTTCGCCTCTCCCTTAAGGATCCTCACCGGCCTCGCCCGCGAGGAGAGGAACGCCGACACGGCGCAGTGAGACCGATCTCGCTGCGCTTCAGAGGAAGAGCGTTTCCGGGCGGCATAGGACGATCCCCTGACCTGACTCTATGAGGGCCGAGCCCCCTTTCCTGCTCAGCCCGGCGGTACCTACTGTCCGGGTAGGTGCGAGCTCGGGAAGGAGGCCCTCGATGTCTGTCTACGTCGGTACCGACGTGCATCGCAAGCGCTCGCAGATCGCCGTGGTGGGTCACGACGGTGCGGTGCGAGTGAACCAGAATGTGCCCAATGGCGTGCACCCCGTGTCGGGGGTCATCGGGGACCTGCCGATCGGCGCGCCCGTCGCCTTCGAGGCCGCGTTCGGTTGGGGCTGGTTGGTGGAAATGCTGGAGGACTACGGCTTTCAGCCCCATCTGGTCCATCCCTCACGGTGCAAGGCGATCGCCTCGGCCCGGTTGAAGAACGACAAGGTCGATGCCGCACCCCTCGCTCAGCTGCTGCGTGCGGACCTGCTGCCGGAGGCATGGATCATCCCCGCGGCCGTCCGGCAGCAGCGCATCCTGCTACGCACCGCTTCCACTTGGTGCGCCTGCGTACCCTGCTGCGCAACCGCATCCACGCCGTGCTCGCCGAGCACGGTCTCGAGCGGCCCGGGGCCTGTTTCACTGCCGCAGGGCGGGCGTGGCGGAGGGCCTCGACCTTCCGGACGCCTCCCGCATCGTCGTCGACCAGTTGCTGGCCGTGCTGGACGCGCTCAAGGAGCCGATCGATGCCCTGGACCGTCTGCTGGCCGCCCGGGCCCGCGATGATCCACGGGTTGCTGCCCTCACCCGGCTACCCGGGGTCGGAATCCTCACCGCGCTGGTAATCGTCACCGAGGTCGGCGACATCTCCCGCTTCCCCGATGCACGCAAGCCGGCCTCCTGGGCCGGACTCACCCCCACAGTCCGCAGCTCGGATCTGACCGTCCGGCACGGCCACATCTCGAAGCAGGGCTCGGCATGGCTACGGTGGATCTTGTGCGAGGCGGCCCAGACCGCCAAGAGATCACCCGAGTTCGTGGACACCTACCAGGCCATCGCACACCGCCGCGGGAAGAAGATCGCCACCACCGCCATCGCCCGGAAACTGATCACCCGCGCCTACCACGTCCTGCAGGAAGCCGACATCGAACCTTGTAAGAGGCCTCGGTGAACCGCCACCGCCGCAGGCGGTCGCCCGGCGCCGGTGCGCTCGTGAAACTGCATGAGCCGACTCCGCCGCGCTCGATGACCTGACTGAGCAGCCCGGTTCCCCGAATCACGACCATGGCACCAAGCAGCAGCCTGGTGCCGAATGGGTGCATGCGAGACCTCTTCGCCGGCCCAGATCACCACTCGGGGATACACAACAGCCACCACCGCTACGGCTCTTCGCTCACTCCCACGCCGTCAACGAAAACCCAAACAGACACAGCCCCGGCCCCACCGCGGAGCCGCAGGCCAGACCGACTCACGTCTTGACAGCATCGACCCTCATGGGTGCAGTCTCGCCTCGGCCACCGGCATACCTTCCTCGCACCTGAACGGTCAAGGCGGCACCTTGAAAACCGGGCTGCTGCCACGAGAACCAACGAGGACCGCAGGAGCGGGATACGGCCAGGTGGCAGCGGCAACCCTTGTGAGAGAACAAGTGCCAGCCCCAGACGGCTGGTCCAAAACCTTCACCGACCCGAGGCTCTGCGCGGCGATCGTGGACCGACTCACCTTCAACGCCACCCTCATAGAGACCGGCACTGAGTCCTACCGCCTGGCCCGCACCAAGGTCAGGAACAACAGCACCAAATAGAAGCCCGTCCTTGAATCGCGCTGCCCACGGATCATGGACCGTGTTTCACTTTCCCGCATGTCAACCACTCTCGGCGCGCCCCGACCTGACCAGGCCGCCTACATGCTCCGAGCTGCGGCCAGCGCCGCCGGCCGCAGCTACAAGCAGGAGTTAATGGAACTGCTGGACGTCCAGCCAGACCAGACCGCGCTCGACGTGGGATGCGGCCCGGGCACAGACCTGCCGACGTTTGCGGAACGTGTCGGCGTGAGCGGCACAGTGATCGGCGTGGACCGCGACCCGGCGATGCTGGCAGAAGCCCGCCGACGCACCAGCGGCCTGCCGGCAGTTCAAATCCGCGAAGCAGACGCCCACGCCCTCCCCGTCGAGCCCGGCACGGTGGACCGGGCCAAGATCGACCAGGTGCTCATGCACGTCGCCGAGCCGGCCGGTGTGCTGGAACAGCTTCACCTGGTCACGCGGCCAGGGGCACGGATCGGTCTGGCCGAGCCGGACTGGGACACCCTGGTGGTCGATGCCGAGGATCTCGACACGAGCCGCGCGTTCACGCGTTACACCACGTCGGAAGTGGTCCGTCACGCCACCATCGGCCGCCGGCTAGCCCGTCTCGCGGAGCAAACAGGCTTCGTTGTCGAGACGGTGAGGGCCACGACACCGGTCTTCCTCGACTTCCAGGACGCGGATCACACCCTGGGACTCGGCCGCAACATGCAACAAGCCATCCAGGACGGTCACATCGACGAAGCACGCGGCCGCCGGTGGTTCACCTCGCTTTCCGAGGGGCCCTTCTTCGCCTCCTTCACCCTCGTCGCCGTGATCTGCTCCCGCTGACGAAGAGCCGGGACTCGCGCGGTGACAACTGCGCCAGTCCCGGCTGCCGATCTGGAGACCGGTGGTCCCAAATCAAGCCGCCACCCGGAGCCACCTCACAACGCCTGATCTTCACAAACCACCCGTGAACTGAGGCCAGTTGGAGTCGCCTTGGTGGAGCAGCTGAACGCCGCCCTAGTCACCCTGCTCGGCCGTGAAGGAGTTGCACCGCAACTCGTGGCGGGGCGGTCTGGTCCTGGAGACCGGCGCCGGGGAGAGGGGCGACTTTCTGTGGTTCGACAAGTCCGCGTGGGACATGCTCTATGACTTCTCCAGCGTCTGCGCTGATGCCGTGCGGGCTCAACTGCTACGCGGGCCGCGTCAAAGCCGGCGCCAGCACAGAGTCCGGCTGGTCTTCAGTGGCGCTTCACCTGGTCGGTCGGAGCTGATCTGTTGGCTGCTGGTGCTGTGGCGTGTCTCGGTCTTGCCCTGTTCGCAGCGGTTCGTGGCTGATCGGCCTGGCGTTGTGCCAGGCGGCGATGGGCAATCTTGATTGCCCAGGATAGGGCGGGTATTACTCGCGCAGAGCAGTGGGTCGATCCTGATCACAACAGCAGTGAACGCCAGACCACATTCTGTGGATATCGCGTGCGCGTCGACCGGACAGCGCTGCTGCACCATCTTGCCCAGACCGGAACCCACCTCATTGTGGAGGTCCGGATTGGACGATATCGATCAGACTTCGACGGCTCCGGCTACCGCACCCCCAGAAGCAGGATCTACCTCATCGACGCCGCCGGCCCAGTCACCGCCCGCTGACTCTGCCGCCGCTTTCGGGGAACGCATCCGCACCGAACTCGGTGAGGAACACCAACAACATTCTCACGCGCTGGCTCACCCCTCACGCAAGCTCGTCTGATTGACGCAGCCGATCATGCGCAGGCCGTGATCATCGCCACCGGCATCACCAAGGACGGCGGACGCGAAGTGCTGGGACTGATGGTCGGCAACAGCGAGACCGAGGTGTTCAGGCGGGCGGCGCCGGCCAGCGCGGCGTCGTGCCGCTCAACTGGCACGACTGCGTTCACCGATCGGCCTTGACCTCGGCGCGCGCACACCTGAGGAGACGGTCCTGTCGATCGTCGCCGAGCTCGTCGCCGATCGCCACGACGGCTGCCCTGAGAAGGAGGCACGCGCATTCACCATGACACCGCGGCTGTCTCCTGGGCCGTCATGTGACAGATCCAGTGGGCCGCATGGTGAAACTGACCGACTTATTGGGCTTTACACATCCGGTCAGATGACCGATGTCCCGAGGACTGATCCGCGCCATGGTTGCGGCAGTGCCACCGCATTCATGAAAAGTGAGGGGTCATGCCCGACAAACAACCGACGTCCACGTCCCGTACTCAGTTCGGCAAGCTGCCGGACCAGCCGACGGTGACGACTCCGGCGCACCGGCACGCCAAGGCGTTTCTCGATGCCGAACGTGCCCGCATAGGCACGCAGCCCGGCCTCGGCATGGCGGGCCTCCTGGTGGTCGTTCCGGTCGCCTTGCTGTTCGCGTTCGGGCTGGGTGGCGCGGAGGACTCGGTTGTCGTCCTCTCGCCCCTCGTCACATTCGCGCTGCCGCCCCTGACGGTGATCGCCTTCTGGTGGGAGGACTGGCCGGGTTCCAGCCTGCGTCCCAAGTGGTCAGCATGCGTGGACATACTCCTGATCGCGGCAACGGGCATCGCCCTGGCGGTGGCGGCGCAGCGGGTGATCGGTCATGTCGACGCCGCCGGTATCTTCGATCCGACTCCGGGGCCTGGTCACTCACCGTTGTATCCCGCCTCGTTGCCCCTGGGACTGACCGCCTTCACGGCGATCCTGCAACTGACCCTTGCCTTCGAGGGCTGGCCGCTCAAGCGCCTGCCGCGGCTCGTCGGCGGGATCGCGGCACTGGCGCTCTCCTGGGCCGTCGCTCTCCTGGTGCAGTACGTCGCCTACGACTTTCCCGCCCCGCCGGACTCCGGCCTGTTCAGCCGGAGCGGGCCGTTCTCCCGGGAGGACATCTCCGTTGTGCTCGCCGTGTGCGGTTCGTGGCAGGTGTGGCTGTTCATCGTCTGGCGTGGTTGGCCCATGAACGCATTGCGGAAGCGATGGCTTCGGATCGTCGTGGGGAACGTGCTGGTGCTCGGTGGCGCGGCGCTCACCTACGCGCTCGCGTACGGCGCGGGCGGGGTGGAGCCGCCCGCCATCCTGGCGGCCGCCACCAGCTTCAGTGCCGCCGGGGTGCTTGTCGGCATGCTCTTCGAAGGGGCGTTGCGCCCGTATCTGTCCGCCGCCTGGGAACGCGTGGCCACCCTTGCCGTCACCGTGGCGGTGGGAGCCGGGCTCTGTACCGGGCTGCTCGCCTACGCCAACACGCTCACCTGGTCGACCTCCAACGCTGAGGCGTGGGTGGGACATGCAAGCATCAACGCATTGGCGTTCGGCGTGATCCTGCACGTGGCGGTCTGCCGCCGCTGGCCACTGGACGACAAGACCTCGGCACTGCGGCAGCCCGAGGCGCCCGAACAGTCGCCGTGAGCCGGACCGGACCGTCCACGGCCTTCCGGGGCCCCGCACTCGGATGCTGCGGGCGGCCCTCGCCGTGGTCGACCCCGATCGGCTGGCGGAGATACGGCGGACGAAGGACGAGGCGTCCACGAAGGCACTGGAGTGGCAGTCGCTGAGTGTTGCGGAGTTGGGTGCCGGCTGGGCCAGGGGCATCGGGTTCGCCCGCCGCCCCCGACCTTGCAGCCCGGCATGCCCGGGCCATGAGCACGCTGGAGGACGAGGACCCGGTTGCCGCCAAGGACGCGCTGCGGGAGCTGAGCGAGGTCCTGGACGAGGCCCTGAAGGCGGTACGCGCGTGAGCTGGACGTGGGAGTACGCCTTTTCGGTGGTGCAGGCGGCCCGTACCGCGCCCCGCTCGTTCGTCGCTCAAGTGGGGTGCAGGGCCGCAGAGTTGGTCAGGCCGGCCGAGGCGTCGTATGCGCGCGGCCGAGCCACGGCGGGTTCGATTCGAGGGGGGCCGGATGTCGCCGTTCCCGGCGGGATGTTCCGGCTCACCCCTGGCGAAGATCATCACCGGACTGCTCCGGACACCGGACGCGCCCCGCCCGCAGACCGACACCCTGACCGCAGACATCGCCCGCCTCAAGAAGGCCGACCGAACGCTGCGCTCTCAACATGCGGCCGAGCAACGGGAGGCGCGCCCCACCATCGCCGCCTACGCCAACCACATCCAGACGCTGAGCCTGCGAAACGCCGAACTCGAAACGGAGAACGCCACCCTGCGCGAAGCTCTCCACCACGGCGGCTCCGTGGCCGGGTCTGTCAAACGAGCGGTGTAACTGGGGTGGTTGACGGTTACTGACGGGCCGCTGAGAGTCGGCCGTCGAAGGTGATGTTGAAGGCGTTCAGCGCGGTCTTCCAGCGCATGGTCCAGCGGGCCTGTCCCTTGCCGGTGGGATCGAGCGACATGATCGCCATGTAGACGCACTTCAACGCGGCTTGCTCGTTCGGAAAGTGACCGCGGGCCTTGACCGCTCGCCGGATGCGGGCGTTGACCGACTCGATCGCGTTGGTGGTGCAGAGGATCCGGTGGATCTCGGTGTCGAACCGCAGGAACGGAGTGAACTCCTCCCACGCGTTCTCCCACAGTTTCACGATCGCCGGATACTTCCTGCCCCAGGCATCGGCGAACTCCGCGAACCGGTCCAGGGCGGCCTCCTCGGTCGGAGCGGTGTAGACAGGCTTGAGCAGTCTGGCGATCTTGTCCCAGTCCTGGCGGGCGGCATAGCGGAAGGAGTTCCGCAACAGGTGGACCACACAGGTCTGCACGATGGTGCGGGGCCAGACCGTCTCCACCGCCTCGGGCAGGCCCTTGAGCCCGTCGCAGACGAGCATCAGCACGTCGTTGACACCGCGGTTCTTGATCTCGGTGAGGATGTGCAGCCAGTGCTTGGCACCCTCACCGCCGTCGCCGGCCCACAGGCCCAGGATCTCGCGCCGACCCTCGGTCGTGACGGCCAGGGCCACGTAGACGGGCCGGTTGGCGACCGCGCCGTCGCGGATCTTCACGTGGAGGGCGTCGATGAAGACCACCGGGTAGACGGCGTCGAGGGGGCGGCTTTGCCATTCGGCCATGCCCTCGAGGACCTTGTCGGTGATGGTGGAGATGGTCTGACGGGAGACCTCGGCGCCATAGACCTCGGCCAGGTGAGCCTGGACTTCACCGGTGGTCAGGCCCTTCGCGGCCAGCGAGATCACCATTTCGTCGACGCCGGTCAGGCGCTTCTGCCGCTTCTTGACGATCTTCGGTTCGAAGGAGCCGTCCCGGTCGCGGGGCACGGATATCTCCACCGGCCCCACATCGGTCAGCACGGTCTTGGAGCGTTTGCCGTTGCGGGAGTTGCCACCGTCTTTGCCCGCCGGATCTTGCTTGTCATAGCCGAGGTGATCGGTGATCTCGCCCTCGAGAGCGGACTCCAGCAGCCGCTTGGTCAGCTGCTGCAGCAGCCCGCCCTCACCGGTCAGCTGCAGACCCTCGGCCTGGGCCCTGCTCACCAGCTCGTCGATCAGCTGGTCATCCACGGCCTTCGCCGACACAGTCGCCGCCGACTCGCCGGCCTCGTGCTCGGCCACGTTCTCACTGGTCATCGATGCATCTTCCATGATCGGGAGTTACACCGAACGATTTACAGTCCCGAGATGGTGCCGGGTTGCGTGGCTAGGGCGTGGTGTCACCGGTCGTTTGTGGAGAGGTTGAGTTCTCCGCGGAGCCGGGGGGGTTGGAGTCGGTGGTGTGGGGGGGTGTTGTGGGTGTTGTGGTTTTGGGTGGGTTGGGGTCGTGGTGGGTGTGGTGTTCTGTTTCTGCGTGCGGGTGGGGGGAGGGCGGCGTCTTTGCGTGCGGTGACGTTTTCGTACTGGCGGATGAGTTCGGCCACGTGTGTGGTGTGTTCAGCGGATCCCTCGGTGAGTTGTTGTTGTGCTCTGAGGAGTTCGCCGTGGATGGTTGCGTATGAGCCGCACAGTTTGATGGTTTCTTCGGTCCTCTCGCTCAGCCCGGTGACGTGGGGGGCGGCGATGGCGAGTGCGGAGACGCCGGTGAGTACGGAGAGGACCACCTGCGCGGTGAGCGGCGGGGCATGGGAGATGAGGGGCCATGCCATGAGGCCTGTGCTGAAGATGACGGCTGCTGCCACGACGTTGCGCAGCTGGACTTGTTGCATCAGGTGCACGGCTTCTCTGGGCATTCTCGTCGCCCAGTAGCCGGCGCCTGCGATGCTTTGCTCGAGTCGCCGTGACAGTAGGGCGTCAGGCGTACTCGTCGGCCTTCGGAAAATCTTGGACAGCAGCCCCATGGCACTCTCACAGCGTGGAGGGAAGGTCCTCCCACGATGACTGCTGCCGGGTGTGCTTTTCGGACACCGACACTCCTATTTCCGGATAACTGATCCGTATGGAGCAATCGAAGTCGTGTCGGCTGATGTGCCGGCCGCCGGTTTCGCGTCGTTGAAACTGGCGCTGGGAATGCTTAGGCTTGCGGGCGACGTGGGCGGGGCCCCGGCGTGTTTTTGCGATCATGTGTGGCTGGGCGCATAGTGAACGACGAGACGTGTGGGTTGTCGGCCGCACAGTCGTGGAGCCATCCGGAGCTGGGCGCCCCGCGAGGGGGTGACCCGATGCCGGAAATCCCCGGCCCGATTGAGGCGGGCCGGGGTTTCCGGTGCCGCGTGGGCGGCCGTGTTGCTCTTCTGTGTCACTGCTTCTTCGTGGTGTGCCTTGACGGCTGGTTTCAGTAGTCCTTGTCCTCGTCGTGGTCCTCGTCGTCGTAGCCCTTGTCGTGGTGGCTGTCGATCACCTTGAAGCTGCCCACGATCACATCGCCCTCTACGTTGCCGTCGACCACGAACTGGGAGGACTTGGGCGGGAGAATGGCCTCCGGTGTGTTGCTGCAGTTGGCGGTGTCGAAGAACTCGACGATCTTCTTGCTGAGGTTTTCGACGTTGAAGGTGTCATCGGCGACGGGGCCGTCGCCGTTGGGGATCTGGACGCTGGTGACGGGGAAGCACTGGTACTTGTGAGCCGGGTACTTCTGCCCGTTGACGATGACCTTGCCCTTGTCGTGGTGCTTGTCGTCCCCGTGGTCCTTCTTGTCGTAGCCCTTGTCCTCCTCCTTCTTGCCGCTGTCGCCGCCGTAGGGGGCGTGGGCCGGGGCGGCCTGCGGGGCGGACTGAGAGGACCCGGTGGCGGAGGCGTAGGTCATTCCGGTGAGAGTCAGGGCTGCGACGCCGATGGCGGAAGTCGCAAGGGCGACAGTACGCGTCTTCATTTCTTCTCCTCGATGACAGAGGTGGCCGACTGGGCAGCCGACCCGTGAATGAACGTACTGACCGCATTTCTGGCTGTCATCTCGGACGGGTCCAAGGTGTGATTCCAGGGGGCTGACCGGGCGCATTCTGAGGCCATGTCATACGGCCTTCTGATGGACTGATCACCCGTCAAGACCCAGTAAAATCAGGGGTGTCCGATTGCGGCTTTGGACTGGCCGGGTGATTAATCTGACCGACCGACGGGCCGTCACCCTGTCGGCCAGACCCTCGCGTATTTCGATACCCCCAAAACGCGCATCGGGTCCGCAGGGCATCTTTCGTGCACAGCCGCGGGTAGCCTCGGCCGGGCTCCCGGCGGCCCGGCCGCCCTGCCGCCGGGGCCGACATGCGTGACCCGCCTGAGCCGTCACCTCTCCGTCTGCTCCGAAGACATGAAAGCTGCGATGTGCCGGTTTCGGCACTGCCGGATGGTGACAGTGCCAGAGGATCAGCCGGATGTACCTCTGGTTCGGCGACGCGCCGGAGGCTTTGCAGGTCCCGCTTTTCGTGCTGCGCGTGTGGCAGAATTCCCCGCGTCCGGCCACTGACGTTTTCTCAACGCCTTCATTTCCACGAGTTGTTGAGGACGAGGGCGGCTTGGGCGATGGCGCCGATCCGGCTGGGGCTGAGCGTG
>NZ_JBHXVG010000079.1:0-13834 GCF_042672405.1 Streptomyces sp. NPDC127197
GACGGCAGCCGCCTGATAGCCACACCCAGCACCCCTGGGCGACCCAACCCTACGAATGGCTCGATCAACCCGATCAAGACGGTAGAGCCGCCTGACCCGGCGGACCCCGCGCCCTCGACCGGCCGACGCCCTCACCGGGTGCCGGCCGGCGGCGTACGGGGACGCAGGCTACGCGCCACCGTCCTTTGGGGCGGCCTCCGAGATCCTCTTGAGCTGGGTGACCCACAGGGAGTTCAAGCGCTGCGCCCACAGCGGGACCGCGTCGAGCACGGCGGTCTTGCCCACCCCCGCCTCGCCCGAGAGCAGCAGAGCTGCCCCGTGGACCTCGGAATTGCCGAAGAAGGAGTGGATGAACGCGAGGTCCCGGTCGCGTCCGACCAGCCGTGTCGAGGCCGGGCCGACGGTCGAGTCCAGGTCATTCATCGAGCTGCCTCCAACGGCTGACGTCTGGAGGCCTGGTGCTGTCCGCCGACCTGGCTGCGCCTGCACCCGGCTCCGTGCGGCCCATGCAATCACTGCAGTCTAAGGGACGTCCTGAATTCACCCCTGTCGGTGTTCCGAACCGGAAGGGCTTGATTCTGTGGGCCGAAGCACGAGATGCGTCACCAGAGCAGGCTGTCTGTCACCCGAGGACTACCGCTGTACGGCAGCCTGGCGCAGATGGCAGCTGACATCGCCGACGAGGTTGATGCGGACCTGTCGCTCTACGAAGCGCCACTGCCCGGAACGGCGCTCGAAGCGGTCACGGTACCGGCCACTGGCGATGGGTTGCAGCGGCAGGTCGGGCAGCGCCTGAAACACGGTGACATACGAATGCGAGACCGCCGTGCTCGTCTGTTCGTCGACCTCGATGGCGACATTGGTCGTGACGTGCTGGGTTCGCGGTGTGCCGTCGTCGTAGAGGATCACAGTGTCCTGGAACATCTGCTGGATCGCGTTGCGGCCGCTCACTGGCTCGCCGCTGCCTGTGAAGGTGGCGTCAGGACATGCGGGTGGACCTCGGCATGGTTTCCTCCAGGGGAGACGAGCGATCTTCAGCGCGCTTCCCTCGATGATCACAGGGCTGCAAATTCGCCGATTGCGACAAGTAGTGTGCCTAGATGGCACACGTATTTCCTACGCGTCCTTCCTTCACGACGACAGACCACTGCCCTGCCGTCAACATGTGAGTCCGGACATGTTGATGTGAACGGCGAAGGGGGTCCGGCCCGTTTCAGTCACGTCAAGGTAGGCGCCCGGTGACCGTCTTGCCTCGTTCCGCGTGGGTGAGTGTCTCGGGGCGTTCCGCTTATGTGAGTGAGGTTGTGATCAGGATGAGTGCGGACGTGTCCGGTACGGCGGATGTGGATCTACGGCCGGAGGACGTGATGGCTCTGCGGCATTCCGTGAGAGGACCGGTTCTCGAGCCGGGATCGGCGGAGTACGAGGCGGAGTGCGCCACGTACAACCTGGCCTGTGGTCTTCGGCCGGCCGTCGTGGTCGGGGCGAGCTGTGAACTCGACGTCCGTTCGGCGGTCCTGTTCGCCGTGCGCCACGGGCTGCCGGTCGCGGTGAAGTCCGCGGCCCATCAGATGGTCTCCTCAGCCCACGGCGGGCTGCTGATCACGACGCAGCGGATGAAGCGCATCGTTGTCGACGCACAGGAGAGCACCGTGCGGGTCGAGGCGGGTGTGCGCTGGCGCGAGGTGCTGCCTCGCACGGCGGAGTTCGGGCTGGCCCCCATCGTGGGCTCGGCGCCGGACGTCGGCGTCATCGGATACACGCTGGGCGGCGGTCAGAGCCCGCTGCTGGGACGCACGCTCGGCTATGCCGCCGACCACGTGCGGTGGCTGAACGTGGTTACGGCGGACGGAGAACTGCGCCGTGTGACACCGCAGAGCGAACCGGACCTGTTCTGGGCGCTGCTGGGCGGCAAGGGCAACTTCGGTGTGGTGACCGAGATCGAGTTCGAGGTGTTTCCGGTCGCATGCTTCTACGGCGGCGGCATCTACTTCGCGGGTGAGCACCTGGCCGAGGTGCTGGAGGCCTGGCGTGCCTGGCTGCCGACGGTGGGGGAGGCGATGACCTCGTCCCTGGGGATCCAGCGCCTGCCCGACGTCCCGGCGCTGCCCGAGCCGCTGCGCGGTGCCTTCGTGGTCCATCTGCGGATCGGTTACCTGGGGTCGGCGGCCGACGGGGCCGAACTGGTCGCTCCGCTGCGGGCGGCCGCGCCGGTGCTGGTCGACCTGGTGGGGGAGAAGCCCTTCACGTCGATCGGGGAGATCCACATGGATCCGGTGGATCCGATGCCGTACTTCGATCGCAGTGTCTGCCTGGAGGAGTTCTCCGAGAAGACGGCGCAGGTGCTCGTGGAGCTGACCGGCGCGGAGTCGGGATGCACCCTGGCGAACGTCGAGATCCGGGCGCTCGGCGGAGCCTTCGACCGGGAACCGGAGTTCCCCAACTCGGTGCCCAGCCGCGGTCTTCCGTATGTCGTCTTCGGGCTCGCGGTGGGCGCTCCGGATCAGGCGGAGAAGCTCCGGGCCGACCTGGCGCGGGTCGTGGACGGGCTGGCGCCCTGGACGGCGGAGCGGAACATGGTCAACTTCCTCTCGCCGGACGAGGCGACCGACACCGAGGGAGTGCGCGCGGTGTACGGGGCGGAGCGGTTCGACCGGCTCGCCGCGGTGAAGAAGCGCTACGACCCGACCAACGTCTTCCGGTTCAACCACAACATCACGCCCGCCTGATTCCGGGCCCGGAAGTGAACCGGCGGTCGTCCCGGATCCGTGTCGGTAGCGGCAGGTTCCCCGCTGTTGATCGGCTGCGGCGGGGACGCGACGGCCGCTTCGGCGTGGTGCGTCTCCGGGCGGTCGTCCCCCGGGCTGCCGCTGAGACCCGCGGTGGAGGCGGGGCCGAGCGGGAGCCCGGGGCTGTCCGGATCCAGGCGCCCTATGACGTGAACGGCGGTGTCCGAACACCGTGAGCGGTGGGGATCGTCGTACCGAGCGCAAGACATTTCACAACACACGACAAAGTGAGGGGTTGCCGTGACGGACCTGACGGCCGCGGTCGAATCCGTGGCACAGCTCTCCACGGTCTGGCGTGCCATGGTGCTCGACCGGGACGAGGAGTCGGACGTACGCGATCTGCCGGGTGTAGCCGTCCGCTGGGCCGACTGCCGCTTCGCCTTCTGGAACGCGATCACCCTGACCGAGGTCGGGGCCGACGCCGTGCTCCTGGAGAAGCGTCTGGAGCAGGCGGCGGACATCATGCGGTCCAAGAGGCAGCCGGGCTTCCTGTGGCTGTTCGAGGACCTGCTCGCGGACGAAGCGCGTGCGGCACTGGAGGAGGCGGCGGAGCGCGCGGGCCTGGCGTACGCCTTCCCCGGCACCGGCATGGCCGGCGACCTGCTGCCCATCCCCGAGCCCCGCCACCCGGACCTGACGTTCGAACGAGTCACCACCGACGAACACCTGCGGGCCTACGCGGACATCAACTCGCGCGCCTACGGCTTTCCCCTCGAGGACGGCCGCGACGGTCTGGTCGGCTCCACGCTGTGGAAGCGGGAGGTGTACGCCTACCTGGCGCTGCGGGACGGCGCCCCGGTCGCCTGCGCCGCCACGGTCGAGGCCGAGGGCCGGCTCTTCGTCGTGCTCGTCGCCACCGACCCCGAACAGCAGCGCCGAGGCTACGGTGAGGCGGTGACGCGCAAGGCGCTGTACGAGGGCGCCCGCGCCACCGGACTGACCCGGGCCACCCTGCACGCAACCGTCGCCGGGGCACCCGTGTACCCGCGCATCGGCTTCGAGCCGAACTCCCCGATGCACTTCTACGGGCTGAAGAGCTGAGGATGTGAGGTCACCCGTGGCTGTACCGCCCTCGACATATGTGTGTCACACGTATCGAAGAGCACCATCCACCGTCAATTGACTGATGCGCGTGGTTTGTCCGGAAGTGCAGACTGACGGCAGCCGACACCTCCGGCGAACCCCTCGGCACCCGATACCCCGCCGCCGGCGGGGTATCGGGTGCCGGTATGTCCGACACGGAGAAGAGGATCTGGCGTGACACCGGTCGAGCAGCAGCGTTCGTTGAAGAGCAGCAATCCGATACTCTCCCGGCCGCAGTTCAAGCGGCGAGGCGGGCAGAAGACGGCGGCCAGGGACCCCCGAGCGGGGATCGCCGTCGCGCAGAACCGGATCGGCACGGGCAAGGACCTGGACCAGGTCCACGAGGACGATTCCGCTCCGCTCCCCTTGTCCGTCGGCGACCTGATGACGATGGACGACGTCCTGTCCCGTGCGCTGGCGGGGCTCGGGGTGACGGCCCTCGCGGCCGCGCTGTCGTGGACTCTGCTGCCGTACGCTCCCCTCGGCGCGGCCGTGGCCTACGGCATCGCCGCCGGCGCCGGACTGGTCGCCGTGGTGCTGGTGGTGATCCAGTGCCGCAGGAAACCGCCGTCCCCGGCCCTGCCCCTGACGTTCGCCGCCTTCCAGGGCGTGTTCCTCGGCGTGCTCTCGGCCACGGCCTCCAGCCACCTCTCACCGGGTGTCTTCGTCCAGCTCGTGCTGGGGACGATGGCGACCTCCGCCGGAGTCCTCCTCGCCTACAGGCTGCACTGGATGCGAGTGAACCGCCGCCTCCACGGCTTCGTCGGCGCCGCACTGTTCGGAGTGTGCTTCCTCGCCCTGGCGGACTGGACCCTGTTGCCCCTCACGGGCGCGGACGTCCTGGGCCTGCACCCCGCTGGCCTCGGCGTCTTCATGGGCCTGTTGGGCGTCGTCCTCGCGACGTCCTTCCTGTCCCTGCACTTCAG
The DNA here is from genome assembly GCF_042672405.1 of Streptomyces sp. NPDC127197. Lineage (NCBI taxonomy): Bacteria > Bacillati > Actinomycetota > Actinomycetes > Kitasatosporales > Streptomycetaceae > Streptomyces > Streptomyces sp. NPDC127197. The sequence goes on from NZ_JBHXVG010000079.1 coordinate 4,799, forward strand.
GAAGGTCGAGGACGCCATCAAGTACGGCGCGCCCCGGGACCAGTCCTGGCTCGCCGCGTTCGGTCTCACCCTGACCCTGACATGGCTGTACGTGGAGACCGTGCGGCTGCTCACCCTCTTCCCCGGCGAGGAGCTCTACTGACCGGGCGTCACACGGTCTTGATCAGAACCGTGGCCAGAAGGCCGACGGTGTACGCGATGCCGTAGTAGCGAAGCATCGGCTGCCGGGGCGAGATTTTCAGCAGGGCCAGCGCGAGCACGGCCGTCACGCCGATCACGAACGGGTCGAACTCCGCCTTCTCGAAGGCCAGGTTGGCCGTGATGCCCGCGCCGACGAACAGGGCGTTCACGGTGATCAGGACGTTGTCCCACGAGCGTGGAGCACGGTCGGTCGGTAAGAGGAACTGGGTCACCATGACCGTGGTGTTGAGCAGCGTGAACCCGGCGAGGAACACGACGTCGGAGAACACGTCGTCGTGGAAGGCGATGACCCGGCAGATCGCGGGGAGGTTCTCCGAACAGAAGCGCCCGTGCAGGTAGTTGGTGATCTCGTGGTCGCCGAGGCTCAGGCCGTACCCGTACACACCGGCCGTGAACAGGGCACCGAGCGAGAGTGAGGCGCCGCGTCGCCGCTGCCGTGAGTCGTGCACCAGGTGGGCGGCGACCAGGTGGTACAGCAGGACGGTGCACAGGCCGAGCGCCATGTTGTCGGCCTCGACCCAGCGCAGGAACTGGTTGTTTGCGACGAACGCGAGCGTGCCGTCGGCCCTCCGGTTGACGGAGACGAGCACGACGAGCAGCGAGTCGAGGGTGAGCAGCAGATGCAGCCTGCCGTGCGCGAGACGACCCCGGGTGGCCGGCCGGGTGGCCGGTACCCGCGCCGAGCGAAGATCACTGACCACACCCGCACAACGTTCCGGACACCCGGCGGGGTTCACCTACCCCCCCGTGCCGCGCTCCCTCCGGAACGGAGGCCTCCTGCGTGTCGCCCGACGGGCACAGCCCTCGCATGAGCACGTCGAAGAGCCGCCTCGATCTGGCGCACTCCTCGTCGTCCGCGCCGACGCGCCACAGGGGACCGAGTAGCAGGAGCATGTCGTCGGCCGTCGTGCCGGGCACGATGGTCCCGGTCGCCTCGTTGGCGTCCACCAGCGCCGAGAGGGCGTCGAGCAGCGGTCGGTACGCCTGTCGGCACTGCTCCGTCAGCGTGCCGGCGGTCCCGCTCATGGCGTCTGCGAACCCCGGCGTGCTCGTGCCGACGCTCAGGAGGCGCTGCAGCCATGCGCGCAGCGCGAGCGGCGGGCACAGGGTGCTCAGGAGGGCGGGCACGGAGGTCACCAGTTCGTCCACCTCCTCGCCGTACACCTCGAGCACCAGGGACTCCCGGGTGGGGAAGTGACGATAGAGCGTCCCCTGGCCGACGCTCGCTCTGCGCGCGATGGTCTTCAACGAGGTGTCGCCGGGAGCGGCGAGCACTTCGGCCGCCGCTTCGAGGATGCGCAGCCGGTTGTGGCGTGCGTCCGATCTCATCGATGCTCCGGTCTCTCTCCGGTGGTGATGCCACGGGGCGCCGTCCTGCCACGCGGGGCACGGCTGAAACGCCACACACATTGCCGTCACGGCTGGAGGCGTCCGTGAGACACGTATTCTGAGTGAAACCTACACCGACATGTCGTCCGTCGGGGTACGGCAGACACATGTCACCCGCGCTGAGCAGAAGGCCATCGATTCCCATGCCCCATGAGCGCCTCACCTCACTGACCGCCGCCCTCGCCGAGGACCTCGACCACGGTGTCTGGGCCCCGGAACCGCTGGAGCGGACCCTCGCGGCTCGCCTTCTCCTGGCCTGTGCCGGAGATGGGCAGTTCACCCCGGCCCGCCTGCGCGAGACCCTGTGGGAGGGCAGCGTCGCCCTGACGTATGCCGGTGGCGGCCGCCTCGCTCGCTTCCTCGCCCACTTGTACGAGGTGACCACGCATCCCGCTCCGGACACCGACTTCGCGCTGTCCGACGCCTCACGACTGCTGGAGCGGGTGGCACAGGACGCGGCGCCTGCCACGTACCCCGCAGTCGGATGACGGATGTGGTCCGGCTCCCCGCCCCCGAGAGACTTCCTGCACGAAGCTCACACACCGGGCACGAGGGGAGAGACCATGACGAGGTACGACAGGTGTGGCCGGCCGTGCTGTGACCATTCGTCGGCTGTGCCGCTCAAGGGCGCCGGCGCGGGCCGGCCCGTTCTCACCCTGGTACGGGGCTCCGACACCGACGGGGCGCCCGTCGAGCTGTCCACGCTGACGCGGACGCCCATGCCGACGGACGTCCGGGCGCGATCGCGACGCCGGTGCACGGCACGCTCATGGCCACCTGGATGCCCCTGAGCAGGCCGTCCCGCATCCCGCAGGGCCGAGTCCTGCTGGCGGTCTGGCCGGGCCTGCGCGGCGACTGCTCCGGCGTCGCCGCGGTGACGGAACTGCACGCCGCGCTCCGCCTCGCCACCGTGGTCCTGGACCGCCTGACCGACTGACTGCGGTGAGGCTACGCCTCCTCGTTCACCCAGCTCATCAGCAACCGATGACCGCGACCTTGCGGCCCTGGACGACGGATAGGTCGGCGTCGTAGAACAGCTTGGCCATGGGGAACTTCTCCTTGTCTGAGATGTGTGGCACCGGTCAGGCCGCCGTGTAGGCGGCGACCAGCCGGTCCAGAAACACTTCGAGCCGTTCGTTCATCGCGCGGTGGTCGTTGCGCCGCAGCTCCTCCGGCTGCTGGACGAAGCGGTGGCCGGTGAGCGCGGTGAGTTCCTCCTCCGCCGACTCGATGAGCCCCTCGACGATGTCCCGGTCGAACTCCATGTGGCACTGGAACCCGTACAGGAACCTGCCGTACGCCACGATCTGCCGGGGGCACCCCTCGCTGGCGGCCAGCACGGTCGCGTCGGCCGTGAGTCCGGGCATGTCGTGGTGCCAGTGCCCGGAGTCGAAACTCTCGTCGAAGCCGTCGAACAGCGGGTGCCGGCGGCCGGCCTCGGTGAGCGTCACAGGGAAGGAGCCGACTTCCGGCTCCGGGCTGCGCAGGCAGGGAGCGCCGAGCGCCTCGCCGAGCAGCTGTGCGCCGAGACAGACGCCGACGACGGCCTTGCCCGCCGCCGCGCAGGAGGCGATCAAGGACATCTCCGCCGCCGCGTCGAAGTGCGGGCACTCGGCGGTGGTCGTGGCCGGGGACTGGGGGCCGCCCATCACGACAAGCAGGTCGATGTCGTCGGCTGCCGGCGGGAGACTCTCGCCGGCGTGGAGACGGGAGTAGGTGACGGTGTGCTGCCGGTCCAGGGCCCACCGAGCGTAGGCCCCGGGAGCCTCGAACGCTTCGTGGACGACGAAATGCACGCGCATGGCTTGTCGGACTCCTGTAGAGGTCAACGTTCGTGGGGATGGCGGGGAACCGGAACGGTCGGCAGAAACCGTGGCCCCGTCGCCGTCGGCCACCTGACCGTGTCGGTGGGGGAGAGCTCGGGGTGGGGCCGGTGGACGTCACGGAGGAATCCGGTGAGGATCTCCAGCGTCCGTTCCGGCTCCTCGAAGGCCGCCGCGTGCCCGCCCCTGACCGCGGCCAGCCGTGCGCCGGGTATGCCGACCGCGAGCTCCACCGAGTGCTCCGGGGCCACGAACTGGTCTCCCGCCGCCGCGACGACCAGGGTGGGGGCGGTGACGGCGGCGAGGTCGCCGCGGACGTCGATGCCCAGGGCGAAGGCGATCTGCTGGGCGGTGCCGGGAGCGGAAGCCGCCACCCGGGCGGTCAGGCTTCGGGCCGCTTCAGGTGTCTGCGCGGCCAGGTAGTCCTCGGAGAAGGACAGCGAGGTCAGGAAGTCGCTCAGCTCGTCGTCGTGGCGGGCGTGCAACGACGCCCACATCTCCAGGCTGAGCCACAGCGCAGTGCGAGGCCGGGCGAATCCGACGAGGGTGAACAGGCCGCGGACCCGGTGGGGATGGCGGGCGGCGACCTTGACGGCGACGGCCGCGCCGAGCGAGGTCCCGGCGATCACGAAGTCGCTCAGCCCGGCCCTGTGAGCGGTGGCCACCACCTGGTCGGCCACGGCACCCGCCTCCAGCGGACCGACGGGCAACGGACTGCGTCCCGATCCGGGGAGGTCGACGAGCACGACGGTGTGCTCGGCCGCGAGGTCGGCGAGCAGCGTCTCCCAGGTGCCGGTCGCGGTGCCCCCGATACCGGGCAGGAGGACCAGACCGGGCCCGCTGCCCTGGATGTCGTACGCGAGCATGTGCCACCTCTCCTCACACTTCCCTAGGAGCACGAGAGGCGAGGGCCTGCGGGTTCACCTGCGGGCGTGCGGTTTCACCTGCCCGGGCCGCTATCGAGTCGTGTCCCTCGCCTGGTTCGGTTCCGTCCGCTCCGCGGTCCAGGAGGTGAGGATGCGCAGGGCGTCGTGGGAGGGGCTGCCGGGTTCGGCGGTCAGGACCATCAGGCGCTGTCCGGAGTCGTCGGAGCCGGCCCAGGTGTCGCAGTCGAGGGTGAGGTCGCCGACCAGGGGGTGGCGGTAGTGCTTGGTGCCGTAGGTCGCGCTGTTGACGCGGTGTTCGGCCCACCAGGTGCGGAAGTCGGCGTCCTGGATGGTCAGTTCGCCGACGAGGCGGGCGAGCTCGGGGTCGTCGGGGTCCGCCGCGGCCTCCATGCGCAGGGCGGCCACCGCGTCCCGGGCGTCATGTGCCCACTCCTGGTGCATGCCCCGGATCGCGGGGTCGGTGAAGATCAGGCGCAGGTAGTTGCGACGAGTCGGCGGGAGGGCCGAGAAGTCGGTGTACAGCGCGATGGCGGCGGGGTTCCAGGCGAGGATGTCCAGGCGTTTGCCGAGGACGAGTGCGGGGGTTTGGGTGAGCTGGTCGAGGAGGCGGCGCATGGCGGGGCGTACGCGCTGGGCGGGTCGGCGGCGGTGCGGTCGGTTGTCGGTGCGGCCGGCGAGTTCGTAGAGGTATTGCTGTTGGTCGTCGTCGAGGTGCAGGGCGCGGGCGAGGGTGGCGAGGACGGGGGCGGAGGCGCGGACGCGGCCCTGTTCGAGGCGGGTGTAGTAGTCCACGCTGATCGCGGCGAGCTGGGCGACCTCCTCGCGGCGCAGTCCCGTGACCCGGCGCGCTGAGTCCGTCTCCGGCAGGCCGCACTCGCGCGGATCCAGCTGCGCCCGACGGGCCCTGAGAAAGGCACCGAGGGCACGGGGGTCGGAGTGTGAGGTCATGGCGTCCATTCTCCTGCGGACCGCACACGTGTGAGGTGTGCCGGTGATGTCCGGTGTCGGCCGAGGGCGGCGGGACCTGGAGTCCCGCCGCCCTTCGAGGGGGTGTCAGCGGACGGTGGCGCGGGCGGCCCGCTCGATCACGTCGGCCACCAGGTGCGGGTGGGAGACGGCGACCGAGTGGGAGGCGGCGACCTCGGTGGTGTGCGCGTGGGCGCGCTTGGCCATGAAGCGCTGCACGGCGGCGGGGATGTTGAGGTCTTCGGTGGTGATGATGTCCCAGCTGGGCTTGGTCTTCCAGGCCGCGGTGGTGGCTTTCTCCTCCAGGGCGGCCTGGGCGATGGGACGCTGCTCGGCGGCCATCAGGGCGGCCTGCTGGGCGGGCACGTCGGCAGCGAACTGGTGATGGAACTTGTCCTGCTGGATGTACAGGTCGGTGGCGGTGGAGCCGTCGGCCTGCTTGTAGGTGACCGGGTCGAGGGCGCCGGGGAGGGTGGAGCCCGGGTACTTGTTGGTGAGCTCCAGGGCGCTCTCGCCGGGGGCGGGCAGGAAGGCGGCGACGTAGACCAGGGCCTTGACCTCGGGGTCGTCGGTGGCGGCCTGGCTGATGACGTTGCCGCCGTAGGAGTGGCCGACGAGAATCTTCGCGCCCTTGACGTGGTCGAGGACCGTGCGCAGGGCGGCGGCGTCGGAGGCCGGGCCGCGCAGCGGGTTGGCGGCGGCGATGACCGGGTAACCGTCGGCGCGCAGGTCCGCGATGACGCCGTTCCAGCTGGAGCCGTCGGCGAAGGCGCCGTGCTCCAGGACGATGGTCGGCTTGGCGTGCCTGCCGGTGTCGGCGGCCTCGGCGGTCTTGGCCGCGCCGTTGGCGGTGCCGCTGAGGGCGAACGCGCCGAACGCGAGACCCGCCGTGGCCGTCGCGACCGCACCCGTCACCAGCCGCTTGCGTCCACCCTTGATGCTCACCACGACAGACCCCTCTCAGGCTTTTTCTCGGTACATGGGGCGGGCCGGCCCTGCCGGCTTTCGTCACCGCCCTGACTGGTGATGAATTTGTCATGCGATCCGTCACCTGTCAAGGTGGTGACGGAGGGGGGGTTCCGGCCCGACGCGCGAGCCTGGACCCTGCGCGGACCGATGCGGACAGAAAGGTGAGGTGCCATGAGTGACGCCGAGGAGAGGGCGCTGCTGGCGGGTGGCTGCTTCTGGGGCATGCAGGAACTGATCCGGGCACTGCCCGGGGTGGTGCGCACCCGGGTGGGCTACAGCGGCGACGACGACAAGCCGGAACCCACCTATCGCGACCACGGAAAGCACGCGGAGTCGATCGAGATCGTCTTCGATCCCGCGATCACCGACTACCGCACGATCCTGGAGTACTTCTTCCAGATCCACGACCCGACCACGAGGAACCGGCAGGGCAACGACATCGGTCTCAGCTACCGCTCCGCCATCTTCTACGTCGACGACGAGCAGCGTCGTATCGCGCAGGACACCATCGCCGACGTCGACGCGTCCGGGCTGTGGCCGGGACCGGTGGTGACCGAGGTGGTGCCGGCCGGCCCGTTCTGGGAGGCCGAGCCGGAGCACCAGGACTATCTCCAGCGCTACCCGGACGGGTACACCTGCCACTTCCCGCGCCCGAACTGGCACCTGCCCAGGCGCGGCGAGTCCTGAACACCGGCGCGGCCGGGGAGGGCGATGTCCTTCCCGGCCGCGCGCCGCGGGGTCACGTCGGCGCTGAACCGTCGACCTACTTGGCCCACGGGTCCCGCACGATGATGTCGGCCGGCGCCGCCGCACAGCCGGAGAGCATCCGTTCGCCCTTCTCCGGGCTCGCTACCCGGGCGTCGCCCGCGACCCCGGACTCGGTGATCCGGTCGAAGGACACGGCCATGTACACCGGCTCGGTGGCCCCGATGGGCAGCAGCACCACCGCGTCGCGCGCCGCCAGGGCACGCAGCTCGGCGGCGGTCAGCCGGTTCCACTGGACTGCGCTCATCAGGAACTCCTCCTGGGCATGACCGACGCGGTGCGCGGGGTGCCGGGGCGGTGGCGGGGGCGGATCTTGGAGGTGACTGGCGCTTGGATGTGGCCGGTGCTCAGAGGTGGTCGGCGTCGACCACGGCCTGGGCAAAGGTGGTGGGCGCTTCCTGCGGCAGGTTGTGACCGATGTTCGCGATCGTGCGGTGCAGGTAGGGGCCGGTGAAGTGGTCGCGGTACGAGGAGCCGTCGCCCGGTGCGGTGAAGGGGTCGAGGGCGGCGTCGAGAGTGACGGTGGGGACGCCGATGGCGGGCTGGGCGGCCAGCTGCTTCTCGTAGCGGTCGTAGCGTCGGTCGCCCTCGATCAGGCCGATGCGCCAGCGGTAGTTGTAGAGGACGATGGCGGCGTAGTCGGGGTTCTTGAAGGCCTCGGCGGTACGCGCGAAGGTGGCGTCGTCGAAGTTCCAGTTGGGGGAGACGAGGGTCCACACGTAGCGGCACAGCGCGATGCGCTTGGCCACGTTCTCCATGGTCTTCTTGCCACGGTCGGTGGCGAAGTACCACTGGTACCACCAGTTGTGCTCGACGGCCGGCAGAGCGGGGTCCAGCTGCGCCTTGCGGTTCGTGATGAGGTAGCCGCTGGTGGACAGGAGGGCCTTGACGCGCTCGGGCCACAGGGCGGCGATGATGTCGGCGGTCCGCGAGCCCCAGTCGAAGCCGGCGAGAACGGCCTTCTCGATCTTCAGGGCGTCCATGAACGCGATGATGTCCAGGGCGATGGCGGACTGCTCGGCCGTGCGCGGAGTGTGGCGGGACAGGAAGCGGGTGCTGCCGTGGCCGCGCAGGTAGGGGACGAGGACGCGGTAGCCCAGGTCGGCGAGGAGCGGGGCGACGTCGACGAAGCTGTGGATGTCGTAGGGCCAGCCGTGCAGGCAGATGACGACCGGGCCGTGAGCCGGGCCGGCCTCGGCGTAACCGATGTCCAGGACACCGGCCTTGACGTGCTTGAGCGTGCGGAACTCGGTGTGGGTGCCGGGGGCGATGGTGGGCACCGTGGGAGCGGAAGTGCCGCTCGGCTGGTCCGAGGCGGTTGCGGCGGATGCGTTGGTCTGCAGACTGGACAGTGAGACCGCGGCCGCGCCGGTGCCCAGGCCGACGGCCTTGCTGAAGGTACGCCTGTTGATCATGTGAAGTCCTCCGTCGTGCGTTTTCGGTGACCGGCCCGAGCCCTGAAAACCTTGGCATGCCATTCGTCACCTGTCAAACAGGTGACGAATAGTGGTTTCGGTGATGGGCGGGACCGGCGGCACATACTCTCGTCCGCAACGAAACCGGACACATCAGTCATGTGACGGTCAGATGCGGAGAACGACACCGGGCGTGCGGCACACCCCGTGTGTCAGTCATTCGACTGAGAAAACGCTTCTCGACCTTGCGCACTCACATCCCCTGTTCGCCCTCCAGCTTGCCGAGTGCGTCGCGGAGGGCGGCGCGTGAGGTGATGCCGAGTTTGGGGAAGACGCGGTAGAGGTGTGAGCTGACGGTGCGGGGTGAGAGGTGCATGCGTTCGCCGATTTCCTTGTTGGTCAGGCCGCCGGCGGCGAGGTCGGCGATCCGGCGTTCCTGCCAGGTCAGTTCGGTGAGGTGCGCGGATGTGGTGCGTGCGGTCAGGCCCGATGCTCTCAGTTCGGCTCGGGCGCGTTCGGCCCAGGTGGCTGCCCCCAGCCGTTCGAAGGTCTCCGCGGCCAGGGTGAGTGAGTGGCGTGCTGCTTTGCGTCCTTGGGTGTGGCGTTGGTGGATGCCGTGGG
>NZ_JBHXVG010000080.1:0-12477 GCF_042672405.1 Streptomyces sp. NPDC127197
GCGCACCGCACGCTTGCGCAGCTCAGGTGGGTAGGAGGAGGGACGTGCCATGACTCTGATCCTTACATGGAATCGAGTCTCCATTCGAACCGGGGCGGTTCAAGCGGTGCGTCGCTGGTAACGCTCCAGCACCCCGGGCATCTGCTCGCGGAGGGTCTGCCGGCAGCCGCGCGTGGGACACACCAAGCGCCGCACCCGCACACGGACCACCACCCGCCGCCCATCGACCGGCACGTCGGCCACCGCCCGCAGGTGAAATCCGTGCACCCGCCCCGACGATGCCCCGCACACCGGACAGACCACGGTGCCCTGCGGAGTCCGTGCCCGCACCACGATCCGCTCGCCCTCGTCGGCCACATCCTCTATGACCAGCGGGGAAAGACCCGAAAACACCGTCTGAACAAGCTCGTTGACATCCTTCACGCGAGGGTGAACGGCCCTCACGACTCTCCGTTACCACCGAATGTGAGACAGGGCCGAACGTCTTACAGTCCCTTCGTCACGCGGAAGGTGGCGTCGCTGCGTCCTGTCGCGGTGGTGATCGGGTCGAGGCGGAGTTGGTAGGCGTAGTGGCGGATGTAACGGTTGGGGTGGTTGTACGACTGGAAGGACGACCAGCTCGCGTCGGCGAGTCCGGCGACCTGCCGGAAGGTGGCGTCCGCGGCGAACTGGGCGGTGCCGTCGTTGCGGACCAGCTGGAAGTCGTATCCGGAGTGTCGCAGGAAGTACCCGCGGTAGTTCACCGATTCGAAGGAGACGGTGCCGGAGCCCGCCAGGCCGGGCCGCAGCCGGAACTGGGCGTCCGGGCCGGTGATGTTCTGGTCGATGCGCACGTCGAAGTTGGCGTGCCGCACGTACCGGTCCTGGAAGTTGTACGACTGGAGCCGGTTGGCCGGGATGTCGCTCCAGCGTGCGAGCACGCGGGACTCCTCGGCGGCCGTGAGGTTCAGGATCGAGCCGTGGCGCTTCTTCGTGACGCCCATGGAGTAGGTTCCCGACGCCGGAATCCGGTAGGTGCCGGGGGCGGAGGGGTTGGTCGTCGTGACCGGCATGTACCCGCGTCCGGAGGAGTACTGGTCGAGGTAGAGCGCCCACTCGTTGCGGTCGCGGAACTTCATCCACATTGGGCCCTCGACCTGGGCACCGGTCAGGCCGATGCCGGAGAGGTTGCCGAGATTGGTCCAGGTTCCGAGGATCGAGTTGCTGCCTTCGAGGGTGATCTGCCCGTCGCCGGAGGCCCGCACATAGCGGTAGTTGCCGACGCCGGCCGGCATCTCGACGATCTGGGTGTCGATGATTTCCTGCATGCCGGGGCGCTCGATGTAGATCTGCGGGGTGGTGATGGAACGGAAGTCGCTGGTGTGGGCGTAGTAGATGCGGTGCTTCTTTACGCCGTCGACCGGCTTGTTCGTCGCCCAGTACAGGACGTAGTCGTTGGAGGCCGGGTCCCAGATCGCTTCCGGCGCCCACGCGTTGCGTCCGTCGGGGATCGCGCCGGCGACGTTGAGCAGCCACGGCTGCGACCAGTTGATCAGGTCCGTCGACTCCCACACCACAAGGTTGCGGCTGCCGTTGTACACGGCGGCCTCCCAGTTCTGCCCGCAGCTGATGCACAGGTCGGTCGCGATGATCCAGTACTTGTCACCGTTCGGGGATCTCACCAGTGCGGGGTCGCGCACCCCCTTCGTGCCGACCGTGGAGCGAAGGGCAATTCCGCCGCCGTTGAGGTCAGTCCAGTTCAGGCCGTCCGTGCTGTACGAGAAGTAGATCTGCTGACCGTTCGACCCCTCCCCGATGAAGTGCGTCATCAGGTAGCCCGGGTCGGCGGCGGCCGCCCGGTCCGGTGTGATCAAGGCTTGGCCTGTGAAGAGCAGACACGCGGCGAGCAGTATCGCCGACAGCCGGGCGCGAAGCGCGGACATGTATGTCTCCTGTCGTTCTGCAAAGGCCACCACCGGGCGCGCGGAAGGGGCCGACTGATTCCGGGTGACGCATGTCTTTCGTGTGCGGTGTGCTTCGCCGTGATGACGGCACGCTTGTCACCCGAGTGGGGCGGTCGGGGTGCGGGGGCCGACCGAGCGGTTGTCGATGCGAGCGGGGTCTCGGTCTCCACTGCCGGGGAGGTGGAGCCTCCGTATCCGACTCCCTGTCCGCCGAGGTGAGTTGTCCGATAAATCGAACGGCGTTCGTAAGGTCGGGCAGACGCTAAGTGCGAGGAGCGGGATGCGTCAATACCTCCGGCAGCAGTAGCCCGTGGGACCTGAAAAGGTGTCGCAGTCGGTCAGCATGGCGTTCCACCGGAGCAGGCCTGGCTGACGCCCAGCGCGCCCCGGCTGCCGAAGCCCCGCTCGACGAAGTTCACGTCGGCCGGCCGCCCACCCGGTGGCGACCGCGCCACCAAGGCGGCCGAATGGCCCGCCCGTAGCGTGGGGTTCGTACGGATCCGGGCCAACGCGGCCACCGGCGGGTACGCCGACATGGGCGGCGTCAGGATCGGCGGCCGGACGGCCAAGCCGGCCCTGGTCTCCACCACGCTGCCCGGCGACGGCACCGTCTACCAACCTTCACCGACATCGGCGACGGCTATTACAAGATCAAGGGTGTGGGCAGCGGCAAGCTGCTGGAGGTCGCAGTACAGACCGTGGAGATGCCCGCTTCCTCCACGGTCTGCCGTTGGCGCTCGAAGTCCCGGTCCCGGTGCAGGAGGGGCGGTCCCCGCAGCTTGGTCCGCTGTCGTGGGACTGCCCTCTTCCGACCGGACGTCTGCCTGTTACGGGAGCGTGGTCCACTTCTGGTTGTTCTGGCCGTTGCAGGTCCACAGGATGACCGGGGTCCCGTTGGCGGTCCCGGCCCCGTTGACGTCGAGGCACAGCCCGGCATGGACGTTGCGGATCGACCCGTCGGAACCGACGGTCCACTTCTGGTTGTTCTGGCCGTTGCAGGGCCAGATGATGACCGGCGTGCCGTTGGTGGTGCCCTGGCCGGAGGCGTCCAGGCACTTGTCGCCGTAGACGCGGATCTCGCCGCCGGCCCAGGTGGTCCACAGCTGGTTGGCGGCCGTGTGGCAGTCCCAGATCAGCGTCTTGGTCCCGGCCGCCGTGGCGGCAAGGTCCACGTCCAGGCAGCGGCCGGACCCGGTACCGCGCAGGCGTGCGGTGGTGGAGGCCAAGGGGCTGCCGCCGGTCACCTTGAACACGGCGACACCGTGCGCGGGGACGCTGGCCGAGATCTGCCCGGAGGTGGTCGACGTGCCGCCGGTCCACAGGTCGGTGAGGGTGAACGCGCCGCCGGACAGGCCGACTTGTGCGGCCGTGGTGGTGACGGTCGCGGTGTTGCTGCCTCGGTTGAACAGGCCGACCGCGACGGAGCCGTCGGACAGGGGCTTGGCGAACACCTCGGTGTCGCCGTCGTCGCGGACTCGGCGTCCGCCCGCGCCCAGCGAGTCCTGGTTGACCGCGAGCAGGCGCGGGTTGCGCAGGATGGCGCTCACGTCGGCGGACATGGTGCGGATGTCGTTGCCGGCCATGAGCGGGGCACTCATGAGTGCCCACAGGGCGAAGTGGGAGCGGGACTCGGTCAGGGACAGGCCGGGGCGGCCGACGACCAGCATGTCGGGGTCGTTCCAGTGTCCGGGACCCGACTGCGCGGCGAGCGGGGCGGTGACGTCGAGGACGTTGCCGACGCCCATCGGGTAGCTGTTGGTGTTGTTGTTCTGCCAGATGTCGAGCAGGTCCTCGGTCGTCCGCCACAGGTCGGCGACTTCGCCCCAGTTGTACTTGTCGCCGGTGGGGGCGTGGAAGCTGTTGGGGTTGATGCTGTAGACGATCGGGCGGCCGGTGGCGCGCAGGGCGTCGCGCATGACGGTGAACTGTGCGATCTGCTCGCTGAGGGTGCCGCTGCCGGAGCACCAGTCGTACTTGAGGTAGTCCACACCCCATGAGGCGAACGTGGCGGCGTCCTGGGCCTCGTGGCCCTTGCTGCCCGTGGAGCCGGGGTAGGTGCCCACGCCCTGGGCGCACGTTTTCTCGTTGGGGGCCTGGTAGATGCCGAACTTCAGGCCCTTGCTGTGGATGTAGTCACCGAGCGCCTTCATGCCGCTGGGGAACTTGGTCGGGTTGGCCCGCAGGTTGCCGGCCGCGTCACGCTGCGGGTCGAACCAGCAGTCGTCGACCACCACATACCGGTATCCGGCGTCCCGCATACCCGAGGACACCATCGCGTCGGCGGCCTCGCGGACCTGCGCCTCGGTGATCCCGCACCCGAAGCTGTTCCAGCTGTTCCACCCCAGCGGAGGGGTGAGCGCGGGGCTGCCCGGTGCGGCCTCGGCGGTCGTGCCGACGGAGGCGGTGACGGTGGCGGTGAGCGTCAGTGCGGTGGCTGTGAGGAGACGCAGCAGTCGTCTGTGTATGGGAACCATGCGAGGTCCTTCCTGGGAGGCAAAGCAGCTGCTTTGCCTCCCTCAAGGGGCAAGGTCACGAGCTTGTGATCACGTGCGCGCAGGTCAGCGCTGCAGGGTGAGCAGGCCCGGCCGGTACGGCAGCTTCAGGTAGTCGGTGCCGTTCGAGTTGGGGTCCCTGCCCTGGTAGAGGAACTGCAGGTTGCAGGGGTCGATGGTCATGGTCTGGTCGGGGTTGGTGCGGACCAGGTCGCCGTGGCTGATGTCGCTGGTCCAGGTGGCACCGCTGTTGGCCTTGCCCGCGAAGGGGTTGCTCTCGCTGCCGGCCTGGAGGGTCCACGGACCGTTCAGGCTGGAGGCGGTGAACGAGCGGAAGTAGCGGCCGCCCGCGCCCTTCGCCTCAACGATCATGAGGTACTGGTTCTGGCCCTGGACCTTGTAGACCTCCGGCGCCTCGAACAGCTTGTCCTCCGTGTCGCTCATGACCGTCGTGTACGACGAGCCGAAGCTGCTCGGGAAGTTGCCGAGCGGCATGACCGACCTGAAGATGCTGCCCTTGTCATTGGCGAAGAACAGGTACATGTTCTGGTCGTCGGCGATCACGGTCGGGTCGATCGGGCCGCCTGCGGGGAGGCTGCCGGTGAACAGCTCCTGTGGCGCGGACCAGCCGTTGGGGTTGGTGGGGTCGCTGGACGTGCGGTAGGTGAAGGGCCAGGCGGTGCCCCACCCATTCGAGACCAGCACCCATATCTTCTTGGGTGCGAAGTAGAAGAGTTTGGGCGCCACCGCGGCCCCGCTGATCCCGGTCTGGCCGGCCGAGGCCATGTCCGACCAGTTCGTGAAGGGCCGGAACGTCATCGCGCCCCACGACGATCCGTCAGAGGTGGTCGCGTAGACCAGGTGCTGGCCGTTGTACGTCACGGTGGTGAAGTCCTTGAGCGCCACCCAGCCGTTCGCCGGCTGCGCCAGCGGACCGGTCGACGTCCACCGGTATGTCGACGGAAGAGAACACGAGTTGGGCGTCCCGGACAGGCCGGTCCACTTCTGGTTGCTGCCGCCGTTGCAGTTCCAGAGCTGCACCGCCGTGCCGTTGGCCGTAGCGCCGCCGCTGACGTCCAGACACAGCCCGGACTCCACGGCGACGATCGTGCCGTCGGCGTTCACCCGCCACTGCTGGTTCGTACCGCCGTTGCAGGACCAGATCACCGGCCGGGTACCGGCCGTGGTCGCGTGGCCCGGGACATCCAGGCACTTGTTGCCGTACACGGTCAGCTGGTTGCTGTCCGTCAGCGTCCACTGCTGGTTGGTCCCGCCGTGGCAGTCCCAGATCTGCAGGTTCGTGCCGTCGGTCTGGGCGGCACCCGGTACATCGAGACACCGGTTGGAACCGACACCGCGCACGGCGCCGGTGGTGGCCGCCTGAGCCGGATTGGCGACGAGCGTCGCCGCCGACGCGACCAGGGCCGCGAGCACCACGGACAGATGTCTGCGGCTGAAACGTAGTCTGCGCAATGCGGGCCTCATTCGTTGAGTGAGCGTTTCCGGTTCGGCCCCGTCAGAGGCTGTCCGGACTGTCGATGTGCTGCGCCTCGACCTCTTTTGTTCTCGATATCGAACGAAGGTCGAAAGGTCGAGCGCGGTGGAGGATGGAGACCGACCAGGATGTGCTTCCGCGGCGGCCTAGTTCCTCACGATGCGCCACCGGTTGTCGGCAGTGCCGTCGTCCGAGTCCTGGACTGCGAACGCACCCACAGCGGTGGAGTTGTTCGCGATGGCGAGCAACTTGCCGCTGTTCTCGTTGCGGATCTTGTAGGTTCCGTCTCCCTGGTCGAGCAGCGTCCATCGGTGGTCGGCGGTGCCGTTGTCCGACCACTGCAGGACGGTCGCGCCGTCTGCCGTCGACATGCTCAGGACGCCGAGCACCTTGCCGCTGTGGGCGTTGCGGAAGCGGACCGCGTTTCCGTCGGCGATCATTTGCCAGTCGTGGTCGGCGGTGCCCGAGTCGTTCCACTGCAGAGCGCGGCCACCGTCGGCCGTGGACATGTTCTGGATGCCCAGCACGAGACCGCTGCCCACGTTGGCGAGCCGGACGGTGCCGCTGGTGTTCCAGTAGACGGTGTAGTTGTGGCCGTGCGCGTCGTGGAACGGGCCCAGGTTGACGGTGGAGCCATTGGCGGTCGCGGTGAAGGCGAGCGAACTGCTGCTGGTCCGTGTGATCGAGGACGTGTTCAGCGACGGGAGGGAACTGAGCCCGGAGTCACCGTAGTTGCCGGACAGGACCACCGGGCCGTAGGTGATCGCGGTGACGTTCGGGTTGTCGTTGGCCGCTCGCATGATGACCCGCATGGGCAGACGGACGGCGACCGTGTCGCCGGAGGTCCAGGAGCGGGTCAGGGTGGCGTAGCTGCCGGGGGTGGTGGTGATGTTCTGCCGCGTGCCGTTGACGCTGATCGTGGCCCCGGCGGTCCAGCTCGGGATGCGGATGCGCATCGCCCACGTGCCGCTGACGTTGCCGGTGACCTGCAGGGTCGTGGTGTCGCTGACGGGGTACGTCGTGGTCTGGGTGACCGTGATTCCGCGCTCCGACCAGTTGAGCACCGAGGGCACGAACAGGTTCACGATCAGCGTGTTGTCACTGCGGAAGTAGATGGAGTCCATCAGCCTGGTGTGCATCTCCAGGCCTGTGCCCTGGCAGCACCAGAAGGTGCCGTAGTCGGTGCTCCAGGTGCCGCCGCCCCACGCCGGGCCCACACCGCGGCGGCCGCCCGGATTGAGGGGGGTGAAGTAGGTGACGTGGCCGTGGTCGTCGGCCGGGTTCTGCTGGCCGATCATCTGGTTGAGCCACGCCTGCTCGTAGTAGTCGAACAGCGCGACCCGGTTCGGGTCCAGCGCGAACAGCTCCCGGGTGAGGCTGAGCATGTTGAAGGTGTTGCAGCTTTCGCACGTGTCCTTGTTCAGGTAGCCGGCGATGGCGTTCGGGGCGCGGAAGTGCTCCGCCTGGCTGTTGCCGCCGATAGCGTAGGTGTGCGCGTTGACGGTGAAGTTCCAGGCGTTGGTGGCGATGTCCCGGTAGCGGGTCGTGCCGGTGGCCTTGTACTCCCGGGCGGCCCCGATCCACTTGGGCACCTGGGTGTTGGCGTGCAGTCCGCTGAGCTGGTCCTGGCCGGACGCCAGGGGGTCGAACACCGCGGCGTGGTCGAACCGCTGGGCGACGGTGAGCCACCGCGCGTCGCCTGTCTGCTGGTAGAGGTCGGTCAGCACGGTGTTCATGCCGCCGAACTCGGTCTGCAGCATGGCCTGCATCTGCTGGCTGCTCAGCCTGCCGGTGCGCCAGTCGACCCATCCGGCCAGGGCGAGCAGAACGTCACGGGCCTGTGTGCTGCCGATGTGGCGCCATACGTCCAGCAGGCCGGCGAGGGTCTTGTGGATGGTGTAGTACGGCACATTGCCGTTGCTCAGGGTCCGCTGTTCGAGAGCGGTGAAGTCGGACTCGGGGTAGCCGGAGAGGTACCCGGCGTTGAAACCGGCGGCGCTGTTGTTGGCCTGGCATTTGGCCAACTCCGCCACCATGTAGGTGGCCTTGTCCCGGCAGGTGGTGTCCCCGGTCGCGGCGTACAGCTGTGCCCAGGCCGTGAGGAAGTGCCCTTGGACGTGGGTGCGGAAGGGGAAGTTCGGTGCGTCCCAGCCGCCGGTGGCGGCGGCGCCGTTGGTGGAGAGCCGGTGGTTGGCGCGGAAGTTGTACAGCAGCCGGTCCACATCGACGAACCGCAGATAGTTCTGCGTTCGGTTCTGGTTGTCCAGCCACCGGCTTGCGGTGAGCCGGACCTGGCCGAGTTCGAAGGGGTGCGCCAAGACCCCTATGTCGGCCCTTGCGGGAGGAACGGCCGCCTGCGCGGGAGATGCGCCCATGAAGGATCCCGTGGCAGATGCGGCGACCGTGACCCCGGCTACTTGCAGCAGGCGCCGTCTGCTGACGAAGGAAGACATCTTGCACCTTTCGATGACGAGAGAGCGATTGCTTGGTCGTTGACACCCGGCGAGACTTCCGCCTCCACCCCTCAGGGTCCCTAGCCGGTGACGCGATGGAAGGTCCATCGCTGGTTGGAACTGCCGACGTCGCGGTACTGGATCAGCGCGACACCCTCGGCCGTACTGCCTCCCTTGACGTCGAGCACCTTGCCGCTGTTGCGGTTGACCAGGACGAACTCGCCCCCGGTCTGCGGGCGCAGCTGCCACTGCTGGCTCGTCCGGCCGTCGGCGGTCATCTGCACGACCGCCGCGCCGTCCGCCGTCGAGGACCCCGCCACGTCGAGCACCTTGCCGCTGCGGACACAGGCGATGGTGTGGTAGCCGTCCCCCGTGGACTGGAAGGCCCACTGCTGGTTCCACGCGCCGGCGTCGGGCCACTGGATGACGGCGGCGCCGTCCGCGTTCGACGCACGGTAGACGTCGGCGACCTTGCCGCTGCGCACGCTGACGCACGTGTAGACCCTGGTGGCGCGATGGTGTACTGCACCGAGTCGACGTCGACGTAGCCGGTGCCGTTCGGGTTGTAGGTGTAGAGGCCGACCCGGTCACCGCGGTATCCGCCCCAGGTGAGCTGGTAGGTGCCGCCGAACGAGGAAAAGACGTTTCCGTCGAGGTTGTAGGAGAACCGGCTGACTCCGTTGACGTCCCAGGTGGTGCGCAGCCACACGGCGTTCTGCGTGATCGCCGGACCGTAGGTCAGAGTGCCGCCGGCGTTGTGTGCGATCGTGGTGGTGGTCCCGGAGCGCCGGACGCCCAACCCGGCGTAGGTGGCGGCGTAGTGGCACAGCCCGGCGTGCTGGCCGTCGGCGAGGCCGGCCAGTTCGAGGCGGACGGTCACCGTCGCGCCGCCCGCCGTGCGCAGCACCCGCTGGGTGAGGGCGTTCCCCACCTTGGTCAGGTTGTCGGCCACCAGCGGGGCGAACGCCTTCAAGCGCAGGTAGCCGGGGCGTTCGGTCAACGACCAGTGGTCCGCGCGCGGCTGGTAGTTCCACTCCCACTGCGGCCCCAGGCGGGTGTCGGTGAACAGGTCGCTGGTCACCACGGGGGGCAGCGCGTCGACCGGCATACCGGGCGTGCCGCCGGCGGGCACCCGGCCGGTCCACACCATGGTGCCGATGCCGTCCGCGCCCACCTCGCCCAGGATCGGCCAGCCGTCCACCCAGGTCACCGGCAGCAGGGAGAGCACGCGCCCCTCCCAGCGTCCGGTGCCGTGGTGGGTGATCCAGTAACAGGCGCCGTCCGGAGCCTGCACCAGCCCGCCCTGGTTGGGCTCGCGGTCCACCGAGGGGGAGACGTGCTGCAACTGCCGGGTCTCGAACGGGCCGTAGAGGCTGGAGCCGCGGTTCATCATGACCACCCGGCCTTCGGACTTCACCTCGCTGAACAGGTGGTAGTAGACACCGCTGATCTTGTACAGCTTGCTGGCCTCGCTGCCCCGCGACTGGTGGATGACCGTGGACGCGCCGACCAGCGACTTGCCGTCCTCGGACAGCTTGAACAGGTGCACCTTGTAGCTGTCCGCGTAGTGCGTGGTGACCAGGTAGCCCTGACCGTCGTCGTCCCAGAACGGGCACACGTCGTTCCAGCCGGAGATCCGCCACAGTGAGTGCAACGGCTCCCACGGCCCGGCCGGCGACGAGGCCGACGTCATGAAGAAGCCCTCGTCGGGCGTGTTGAAGTACAGCCAGTACCGCCCCGCGTGGAAGCGGAGGGCGCCGGCCCACACGCCACGGCCGTAGCGGTTCATCCGGTCCCAGTTCAACTCCGGTCCGATCCGGGTGACATCGTCGACCGCGCCGCCGAGCGTGCGCCAGTTGACCGGGTCCTTCGAGTGCAGGACGGCCATGCCGGGCGAGTACCCGAACGTGCTGGTGATGCCCGTAGCAGTCGGAGCCGACCCGGATGCAGTCCCAGTCGCTGAAGTCGCCCGGGAGGATGGGATTGACGTAGGTGCCGTCGCCCTGGTCGCCCCACGTGCCGGCCGGAGGTACGGCCGCCGCCGCCCTGCTCGGGGGCAGCAGGCCCGGCAGCACGAGCGCCCCGGCGCCGACCGCGGCGAGCCGGCCGAGCTGTCGTCTGGTGGTGTCCAAGAACCGTCCTTTTTCAGAAGTCATCGCGTGGACGGGCGGTTTTCCCACGCGAAACACCGCCTGGACCTCGAGGGCGTCGAAGTCCGGTGTCCAGGCGGTGGGGTTGGGGAAGGGCTCGCGCCTGGAAAGCGCGCGGTTCGGGGCATGGGGGGTGGGTTCCTTCCGGAGGCGGGACCGCTCTCGCACCGCGAATGACCGATATTCCGAACGTAGGTCGAATTGCCGGACGGGGTCGGCGCCGAACGTAAAGGGTGTCCCGTACGGAAGTCAACGTGTGTGACAGTGCGGCTTCTTCGATATCCGGGCAGCGCGAAATGCACCGAACGGTACTCGTCGGAAACATTGACGGAACCACGGCCCAAATCTATCTTCTGCTCGAAGTTCCGCACACTGGTCGTTATTTCGAACAATCGCATCCCTCGTCACGGCGATCGGCCCAGCGGACTGGCCGAGCCCGGAGGAAGAGTTGAACAGAACCGTAAGAAAGCTGCTCGCCCTGCTGGGCCCGCTGCTGCTGGTCCTGCTGGGCGGCGCCGTCTTTGAGGGCACCGCCTCTGCCGCCGCCCCGCCGACCGGGCAGGCCACGCGGTACACGATGACCGCGTTCACCAACAGCAGTGAGTCGAACATGTATGTGTACGACTCGCCGGACGCCACCGGATTCACCCTGCAGAAAGGCCCCGCCTACACCCCGCCGTCCGGGCTGATCCGGGACCCCAGCATCTTCAAGCACACCGACGGCTACTACTACCTCACTTACACCACGAACTGGACGGGGAACACGATCGGTTTCGCCCGGAGCACCGACCGGGTGAACTGGACGTTCCTGTACAACTACACGATCCCGATCAGCGGGCTGACCCGCACTTGGGCACCTGAGTGGTTCATCGACACCGACGGCAGCGTCAACGTCATCGTGTCCCTGACGGCGGCGAGCACCGCCACCCACTTCACCGCCTACAAGATCACGGCGACCAACGCAGCGCTGACCACCTGGTCCGCGCCCACCCAGCTGTCCGGTATCGGCCCGAACTACATCGACACCTTCATCGTCAAGGTCGGCTCCACCTACCACGCGTTCACCAAGAACGAGACGACGAAGTACATCGAGTACGCCACCGCCTCCAGCCTTACCGGCCCCTACACCCTGCGCAAGACGGGCGACTGGGCCGGCTTCGGCGACTGGGTCGAGGGTCCGGCCCTGGTCCAGCTCGACAACGGCGGCTGGCGCATCTACTACGACGGCTACCGCGCCGGGAAGTACTGGTACAGCGACAGCTACGACAACTTCGCCACCTGGTCCGCGCCCACCGAGGTGCCCGGGCTGTCCGGCTTCATCCGCCACGCCACCGTGCTGAAGGAGACAGTCCCCGGCGGTGTCACCCTGCCCACCAACGCCACCAGGTCGCTGCGGTCGGTCAACTACCCCGACCGGTACGCCGTGGTAGGCTCCGACAGCCTCGGCTACATCGACCCGGTGAGCGCCTCCAGCAGCACCGCCGTCAAGCAGAGCGCCACCTTCACCGTCGTACCCGGCCTCGCCGACGCCAACTGCTACTCCTTCCGCGACTCCTCCGGCCGCTATCTCCGCCACTGGGACTTCCGGGTCCGCTTCGACAGCAGCAATGGCACCGACACCTTCAAGAAGGACGCCACCTACTGCGCCCGCCCGGGCAGCGCCTCCGGCTCCGTCCGCCTGGAGTCGTACAACTACCCCGGCCGCTACATCCGCCACTACAACTACGCCCTGCGCGTGGACCCCTACCAGAACACCGACACGTTCCGCGCCGACAGCTCCTTCACGGTGGTCAGCCCCTGGGCCTGACCTGTCCGCGATGTTCTCCCGGGGTCTGAGCCCGGAGAGGGATCAGATCCCGGGCTCGGGGTTCATCCGGTGGTCAGAGTGGTCCACTTCTGGTTGGAGCCGCCGTTGCAGTCCCACAGCACGAGCTGTGTGCCGTC
>NZ_JBHXVG010000081.1:0-12251 GCF_042672405.1 Streptomyces sp. NPDC127197
TCCCGTGGGCTGTACGGCTTGGTCATGTAGTCGTCCGCGCCGAGTTCCAGGCCGAGCAGCACGTCGTCCTCGGTGGAGCGGGCGGTGAGCATGAGAACCGGTATGTCCCCGTGCCGGCGCAGCACACGGCACACGCCGAGACCGTCGACCTTGGGCAGCATCAGGTCCAGGACGACGAGGTTGGGCGTACGGCTTTTGGCTTCGTCGATTGCCGCCCGCCCGTCGTGGACCACGACGGCGGTGTGACCCTCCTGTAGCAGCAGCCGGTGTATGAGCTTGGCCTGCATGTCGTCGTCTTCCGCGACCAGAATATGTGCGCACACGCCACTGACTGTAGGCGCGCGTGATCGGCGGCAGGGCGATGTGCGGGCCTTCCCACACCCTGACAACTTCCTGATATCCGGACGCCAGGCTCGGCGCATGCCCTTGGCCGCGCCCTTCGACGCGTTCGGCGCCGGCATCACGCCGGGAAGCCACCGGTGCGGCGGCGCCGACGAGTCGAAGAGCCGTGGCCCGGTCGCAGCCGCGACAGCGTCCGTCGCCCGGTCCTGCGTGGTCATGGCGGACCGCGCCGACACCGTGCTGCTCGACCCCGGGGCTGCCGTCCCACGACTCGGTGGGACACACCACCCGACGCGCACGACGGAGATCCCATGCACCGCACCCGCCCGGCGGCGGCCCTTGCCGCCCTGTCGATCTCGGCATGCCTTCTGGCCGGCTGCAGCACAAGGCCAGGAGACGAGAGTGACCGCAGGAAGGCATCGCCCGCTGCGTCCGGAGCCGCAGCCACACCGCACATACGACTCAACGCCGCCGACGGGCAGAAGCATGTTTCCGTCAGGCGCGGTGGCCGCGTCACGGTCGAGGCCGGGAGGATCACCAACGTGTCCCTGGCCACTGCGAACGGCCGGGCCGTACGCGGCGCCGTCTCCTCGGACGGCAGAACCTGGGCACCCGATGCCGTCCTCGACCACGGCACCGCCCACCGGCTGACCGTGGTGGCCGCGGGCGCCGACGGACGCAAGGTGACGAAGAAGATCGCGTTCACGACCGTCGCCAAGACCGATCGTTTCACCGGTACGTTCACCCCGGACAATGGATCCACGGTCGGTGTGGGGATGCCGGTCTCGTTCACCTTCGACAAAGCGATCACCGAGAAGAAGGCCGTCGAGTCGGCCATCGAGGTCAGCTCCAGCAGCGGACAGCCCGTCGTCGGCCACTGGTTCGGCGCGCGGCGCCTCGATTTCCGTCCGCAGCAGTACTGGAGGGCCAACTCCACCATCACCGTGAGAATCCGCCTCGACGGAATCAAGGGCGCCGAGGGCGCCTATGGCGAACAGGACAAGACCGTCCGCTTCACCGTCGGCCGCAGTCAGGTCTCCACCGTGGACGCCGCCACGCACCGGATGACGGTCGTCCGCGATGGCAAGACCCTGAAGACCATCGCCATCACGGCGGGCGCTGAGAACTCGCCCACGTGGAACGGCCAGATGGTGATATCGGAGAAGCTGATCAGCACCCGGATGAACGGAGCCACGGTGGGATTCGCCGGGGAGTACGACATCCCCGACGTCCCGCACGCCATGCGCCTGTCCACCTCGGGCACGTTCATCCACGGCAACTACTGGGGCGCGGACTCGGTGTTCGGACGGACCAACATCAGCCACGGCTGTGTGGGACTGAACGACGCCCGGGGCGGCGGCGACCCCACGCAGGACGGCGCCTGGTTCTACAACAACTCCCTCCTCGGTGACGTGGTCGTGGTGCGCAACTCCGACGACCGGACGATCGCCCCCGACAACGGCCTCAACGGCTGGAACATGCCGTGGGACCAATGGAAGGCGGGCTCCGCACGATGAGGCGGACCCTTGCCGCAAGCCGTCATCACCGCGGTCCGAGCCGCTCCGGCCCTCCCGAGTCGGGCTGACCAGTTCCTCACATCTCTCCCGCAGGCTGATCATCATGGCTTCATCAATCCGTCGCCTGTCCCGACGGCGGCTTCTCCCTGCCCCGTTCGGGAACCGTCAAGCGACCACCTCCACCATCCCGGGCCCGACCCGTCCGGGGATACCGGCCGCCGTCCTGGCCCTGTCCGTCACCCTCGCCGGATGCGCGGGGACGGGGACGGGCGCCGGGACGGCCGACGACGCCCGGCCGGCGGCCGTCGGAGCGCACGGCGCATCGGCCGCTGCCCCAGGCGCGACACAGGCCATGCCCGGGCGGACATCCGCGGACAGCGAAGCGTCCGCCGCGGCGGTCCACGAGCAGCTGCCGGGCCTGGGGCCGCGGACACGGGCCCAAATCCCCGAGAGGGCGCGCCAGGTCGTCCTGGTCACCGGCCAGGGCAAGAACTCCCCGAAGTCGCAGGTGGTGCTGTACCGGCGCACGAGCGCGGGCTGGGAGCCGGGGGCCACCTGGCCGGCCCACAACGCGCTCAGGGGCTGGACGGACGACCACCGCCTCAATGATCTCCGGTCGCCCATCGGCGTGTTCTCCCTCACCGACGCCGGCGGGCTGCTCGCCGATCCCGGCACCGAACTGCCCTACGATCAGTCGCCGGGCTTCACCATCAGCGGCACGGGCTTCGAGGGCGAACCGCTCGCGGGCTCCTTCGACTACGTCGTCGCGATCAACTACAACCGCAAGCCCGGAACCTCCCCCCTCGACTGGACCCGCCCTCTCGGCGCGGACAAGGGCGGCGGCATCTGGCTGCACGTCGACCACGACGGGCCCACACATGGCTGCGTGAGCCTGGCGCAGCAGCACATGAAGGAGCTGCTGCGCACCCTCGACCCCGACCGGCATCCGGTGATCGTCATGGGGGACGCGGCATCCCTCAAACGCTGACGCGAGCGGTGAGAGACGAACGAGAGCAGAGGGCCCGGACACGCTGAGGGCGCGTCCGGGCAGTACGCGGGGCGACCGCGCTGATCCATGCCGGGTTGGACCTTGTCGCGGACGCCGTCCAGGAGGAGTTGGTGGATGCGGTCGGCGTCGAGGTCGAGCGCCATGGTCTCTCGACCAGGTCTCCCGGTGCGCCGGCCTCGTGTACGCGCATGTCATCCCTTCCGATGCACGGACCGCACCCCGCGACGCGGTCTGCGTCCGCTCGCCCGCGGCTGCCGGCTGCCACGGCACACACGCCCGTGCCTCGGCCGGCCCGCAGGCTTTCATGTCCAGGCCGCGCACCGCACCAACAGCGTGCGCAGCGCGGCCGGCCATGGCCGCCACCCGTCGGTGACCGGGCCGCGGGGCGTCGGGCCTCACGGTCGGCAGGGCGAGTCTGGATGTGGCAAGGCGCTCTGCCGGGTCCTGTCAATCAGGGTCGGCAGCCATGGAGTTGAAGGTCTCCCGCATGAGCTGGTCGGTGACGCCGGGCTGTTCGACCAGGCTGTCGAAGAGATCGGCGAGCAGCCAGAGCACGAAGTTGTGGACCAGGGCTTCCTTCGGCGGGATCGTCCCGAACTGGTCGCGCCAGGCCACGGTGTTCATGCCCATGGCCGCGGCCATGAGGACGCAGGTGACCATCGGTACCAAGGAGGCCGCGGCCGCCGTGCGCCAGCTGGTCGCCGAAGGGCTGCTGTGGCGGGCGGTCGTTCGGGGAGCTTGCGGCGGCGACGGTCTGCGAGCCGGTTGCCCGGGCGCTCCCGTACAACGCTGCCTGTCGACACGCTGGTGCCCCGGACTTTCGTGGCCCGGAGCACCAGCATCAGCACGTCCGACCGCCGTGCGGCGTGTCGGCACAGAACATGACGCGGGGCTCACGAGAGGACGTCAGTGAGAGCGCCGGTCACCGCGGCTGCAAGGGTGATTACCGTGGCGAACGCGGCGGCGGCCCGTATCAGGGCCGTGGGATAGGTCGCACCGTCGAGGCGCGCCAGTTTGCCCGCGCCAGCGGCGACCAGCAGTGCGACGACAACCACCAAAGCGGCGGTGAGCAAAACGATGGCGATACCAGGCATGGTGACCCCCTTGCAGACGGTGATGTTGACGTGCTGAAGGTCGTGGAAGGGGTGTTCGCCGGGGCGCGACTGGACAATGATGAACACGGTCGAACACACCACTGCGGGGGTCGGACCGGTGCACGAACAGGGGGAGCGAGACGTGGCTCTCAGCGAGCTACGCAAGAGACTGACAGACGGACTGGCCCATGCCCGGCTGACCAAAACGCAGCTCGCTCGCCAGGCAAAATTGGGCCGCACGACCGTGCAGCAGGCCGTCAACACCAACGCGGCAGCGCCGACAGCCGAGACAGTCGCAGCCCTGGCCCGTACGCTGCGCCTGCCAGTCCAAGAACTGCTGGATCTGCAACGCACTGCCGCAGGAGCCGACTCCACCCGCAAACAGGGTCAGGACCCGGGCAAGCCGATCAGCGAGTGGGACCCCCATGACTTGGAGGTCCACCCCGCCGGACCTGCCCTCAGAGGACACGCAACCGGCGCCGCAATGGAGCGGGTCCTGCCCGGGTACGTGCCACGAAACCACGACCGGGTCCTCGCTGACGTGGTAGACGACGTCGAACAAGGCCACAGCCACATGGTGGTCTTGGTCGGTTCATCCTCAACGGGCAAAACCAGGGCATGCTGGGAAGCCGTCCAGCCCCTCGCGCAAGCTGGGTGGCTGTTGTGGCACCCCTTCGACCCGACGCGAGCCGAGGCCGCGCTCGACGACCTTCAGCACCTACGGCCCCACACGGTGATCTGGCTCAACGAGGCACAGCACTACCTTGGTCCGCCCGATGTCGGGGAGCGGATTGCGGCCGCCATCCACGACTTGCTCACCAAGCCCCAACACAAACCGGTCTTGGTCCTGGGCACCCTCTGGCCCCACTTCGCCACTGATTACATGGCCCTGCCCGCGCCCGGCGCCCCAGACCCACACAGCCGGGTGCGGGAACTACTTGCCGGACGGACCCTCGCCATCCCGGAGACCTTCGACACCGAAGCGCTGTGCACGGCAGCCGCCCTCGCCGAAGATGGCGACCGTCTCTTGG
This sequence comes from Streptomyces sp. NPDC127197, assembly GCF_042672405.1. Taxonomy (NCBI): domain Bacteria; kingdom Bacillati; phylum Actinomycetota; class Actinomycetes; order Kitasatosporales; family Streptomycetaceae; genus Streptomyces; species Streptomyces sp. NPDC127197. The sequence continues at coordinate 4,994 of NZ_JBHXVG010000081.1, forward strand.
CCGATGCCCTCACCCGGGCCGCTGACGGTCGGGTCACGCAGGACCTCGCCGGCGCCCCCGAACTACTGCGCCGCTACGAGACTGGCACGGCGGCCGCCAGGGCCGTGCTGGAGGCGGCAATGGACGCACGCCGCCTCGGCGTGGGACTACACCTCCCGCACGCTTTCCTCATCGACGCTGCCATCGACTACCTCTGCGACCAGGACTACGACGAACTTACCGAGGACTGGGTGGAGTCTGCATTCGCGGAACTCGCCCGCGTCGTTCACGGCAAGCAGGCACCCCTCCGCCGTGTCGGGGCTCGTCCAAGACGCCGGTCACCCGGCAGTGTGCAGCCAGCCACTGCGAATGTCCCGGTGCTGGGGCAGATGTTCCGCCTTGCTGACTACCTCGACCAGCACGGCCGCACCACCCGCCAGGCTCAGTGCCCTCCTGCCTCGTTCTGGGAAGCCGCCTACACCCACCTCGCCCACACCGATGATCTCGATAACCTCGCCGAGGCCGCCCAATCCCGGTTTCGCTACCAGTGGGCCCACCATCTTCGGCACCGCGCCATCGATGCCGGCAGCACCAACTCTCTGGCCCCGCTGGCGTGGATCCGGGAGACAGTGGGAGACCATGACGGCGCCGAGGCCCTCTACAGGCGGGCCGCCGATGCTGGCAGCGTCGGTGCTCTGGCCGCGCTGGCGCGGATGCGGAAGAAGTCGGGGGACCATGACGGCGCCAACGCGATCTACAGGAAGATCACCGATTCTGGTGAGAGCCTCACCGAGGCCCTGTCCCGGCGCGATGCCAACCTCCATGCCGCGCTGGCGAAGCTGAGTAGGTTCGCCGCAGCGCTCTCCGTCACACGTGCCTGGGGCCCACCACATACCTCTTTTTGGATGGCCGTGTCGCGAAGTCTGAGCGCGTTTGGGGACTATGACGGCGCCGAGTCCCTACTTCGCCGGGCCTCTGACGTTGGCACCCTGATTGAACAGGCGCGGGTACGAGAGATGTCCGGCGACCATAGTGGTGCTGAAGCCCTCTACAGGCGGGCCGCCGACACTGGCGACGCTGAGGCACACGGTTTTGCAGTTCGGTGGCCATACGGGCTGGATCCCGATGGCACACCCACACCCCCTTGGACATGAGCAAGCCTGACCTCCGCCGGCTGCTGTGGTCCCGCCTCGTTCGCGCCGCGGGCCAGTGTCATGCACCTGGTGCCATGTCAGCCCGAGCCTGTGAGGTCTATGAGGCTCACACCCATTTCCCCAGGTCGACGGTGTGAGCTGGGGGTGAGGGTGCGAGGTACAGCTGTGCGGCAACGCGTATCCATCGCTGCGCTCCAGTGGTATCTAGCCCTCGCTTCCCCCGATCCGGTGAACTACTGGTCTACGGATCCTCTAGTGCTGTGACCGCATAGGTTCACCGGGTTGTTGACCCAGTGGGGCCTACGGGGAGGGGAGGGAGGCGGCGACCTCGGCGGGGATTGCCAAGGCACTGCCGGGCGCCAAGCGCTACGTCTGCCGCTGGTCCACCGACCGTCGACGTGCGCGTCGGACGAGCATGACTACGGTCGCCATGCCCAGGACGACGAACCCGAGTGCCCCAGCCACCCCGGCTTCGAACGGCGGTCCGGAGATCGGCACGACGAGGGTCTCACCGGAAGTCGTTGTTACCTCACAACCCCGCCCGGTGATCGTGGCGCCGTTGAAGTCCGGATGCAACTGTCCCTCCAGGCACTGTTTTGCCTTGAGGCCAGCCGTCGCCGCCCAAACGAACAGACCGCCGCAGAGCAGCATCCCGATAAGCAGGACTCTGCCGATCGGCAGTTTCATCGCAAGAACCTTTCCCATCTGGGGCACGACCGCAGCATACGGTTGCGGAGCCGCCTGGCCTGGGGGTGAGGTCGGCGAGGCTGCCTCGAGGCCGCCGCCGACTTCGGGTTCGTGCCCTGCTCTCCGCGGTGTGACGCGCCTCCGCACCCTGACCGGTTCTGCCACCGCACCTGCCGGCACCGCGCTTGAACGTCCCACGACATCCAAGCGCGCCACGCGACATGAAGTGAACAGCAACCCGGTGAACCTATGCGGTCACAGCACTAGCTGGAAGCGTCGGCCGGCTGCTCGTGGTGATGCTTGAGCGCGTCACGGGTCGCAGGGACGTCGGTCGGGGCGAGTCCGCCCCAGAAGGCATGGTCGACGATCCGTGCCGCGAGTTCGAGTTCCCTCGCCCGCAGCCGGGCGATCTCCGCCGCGTCCTCGGGAGCCCAGCCGGGGGAAGCAGGCCGGGACGACTTCCGCCAGGCGTTCTCGTGCGTCTCCCACGCGTCCAGCGGTTCGGCCGACCACGGCACCTTCTGGTACAGGGCCTGGAGCTCAGCGCGGACCTGAGTCAGTTTGTCCTGGGGTCGACCAGGTCCTGGGGGAAGTCGTACGAGGCTGCCACGGCCTTACAGTACTGCTGTTCGAACCGCGCTTCGGACCGCCCCGCGGCAACATCTCCTGCGCCAACCCTTGCGTCTTCTCCTGCGGGATATCCTGCGACTTCTCTTGCGCGAGCCTCGCCGACGCCGCCGCATCGGTGCAGGTCACCCCACCGTACGGGCGTGGTCGGGGGTCTGACATCCCCGTTGCGGCCGCTTTGCCCATGTCCCTGGCTGGAGTTGAGGGAGGGGCGGGATGGGCGGCGCGGTCGCTGCCGGGGATCGGGGCGCGCTCGCTGGTGTTGCGCGCCGGGCGGGGCCGCCGCGCCTGGCCGCCGACGGTGCGGCGGCCAGGGGTCAGGAGTCGTCGGGGGCGGAGTCGGTGATGTGGTCGAAGCCGCGGAGCGGTGTTGCTGGACTGGGCAGAACGCGGGCAGGCCGAGCACTACGAGACCCTGCTGTCCCGCCCCAGAAAGCCGTCCCCGCCGCGCCGGTAGACCGATACATTCGCACACCGCCTGCGGCGGACCCGACGTCCTCCACCACCGGCCCGGTCATCCGATGGTGAAGTCGGCGAACTCGACATCCGAGAAGGCCACCTGGAGCCCGTGGGCGCGCCCTCCGCCGTCACGGAAGTAGGCATGCCCCACTGCGCGGGCCAGGATGACCATCTGCTGCGCCTCGCCGGCGCCAGCGTCCCGGACGGCGAACAGCTCCCGCGCTACCGCGCCCGACAGCCGCTGGGTGATCAGCCGCCGACGCGGGTCACCGGAGGAGCCGACCGCGGAGGCGAACCCGAACCGCGCCCGGGTGTGCAGCAAGAAGCCGCAGGCCTCGGCCTGCACACGCAACCGCTCGCGAACCCGAGGCTGCCACCGCGCCCGGACGGCATCCTCGATCGCCCGCGCCTGCACGTGGCTATATCGTCGAGAACCGAGAACGTTTGTAGCCCATTGGTGAGAGTGCCTTTTCACGCCGAGGATCAGTGTCGCTGAGTTTCGAGAACGGCTGGCTGCTTCCCTTCGTGGTGTGCTTGTGCTTACGCAGCGGGTAGGCGATGGCGCCCGGTAGTCACGAGCAGTCGAACCAGTGCCCGATGGGGCGGTCGGGACATGTACGGCACTCGAAGACATAGACGCCTCCGGCGTCGCCGAGGCACAGCCCGGCGGGGTTGTGAGCGTCGTCCTTCCATCGCCGACCGCCCGATTCGTTCTCGTCGGCTCGGTCCTCCTCGGGAAGCCACGTGCGCCAGGACTCACCGTCGAATTCCCAGCTGGACACCGTCAGGAGGTGCTCCATCCGGCTGCCACACCCTTCGCAGCCGGGCCATACCGGTTCCTGCGTCCAGCCCGGGTAGCCGCCGAGCTTGATCCCTGGGGCCTCCGCCAGGTGATAGGAGTACCGCAGGCCGGTTTCGGCGAGCAGTTCGTCGAAGCGGCCTTTGAGGGCGTCGTGAACCTCGTCGGGAAGGTCCCGACTCGGGTACTCGGTCACCTGCTCGGGGTGCACGGCACAGCGAGCCGGGTACCAGTCCTCAGGAAGTTCAGCGGTCGGCACCGGAGTGGGCAGCACGTCGCCGACGGCACCTGAGTCCCGCCAGTGGACCTGGGGCAGGGGGTAGCAGAATTCGCCGTGCTCGTAGGGGCACCACAGGACCTGCAGCAGGTCCGTGCCCTCGGGGAAGGGCACGGACGGCGCGTCGACACGACGAACCTGCACGATGGGAACCATGGGTACCGAGGGCGCAGGCTGATTCGTGCCGTCCGGGTCGTAGTGCTCCTCCCTGCAAACCGGCCAGGGCTCCGCGGCAGGCCAGAGCAAGGGACCTCCTACGGAACTGTCCTCGTAGGTCGGAGAACCAGGACGCGGGTGCAGGCGGACGGACTCACGGCGGAAGGGCAGCAACTCAGGAAAGAGGCTTTCCACGTCGACCGGACGGCTGGGTGTGTGACGGGACATGTGCAGGACTCTAGAACCCAGGTACGACAGCCAGCCCGGGGCATGACGGCTGGGTGCGGCCGGGGCCCGTTCACCCTCCTCCCGTTGCACTGGCGCTCTCACAACTCGACAACATCCAACCGACACATGATCGCCAACTGTTCTTCGCCGCCGACGACAAACGTTCTCCACTGTCACCAACGCAGCCATGCACGGGACCTGGCTGGCGCCTCCCCGGGCCGGGTGTCACCCACCGCTGCACAGTGCGCTGCGAAACCCCCAGAACTGACGCCAGTCTCTTCGTGGACCCCTTCTCCGTCCTGAGCAGGAAGCCCAGGCGGCCACTGACGCTGACCGGCAGCGGCCGGGTACGCAAGGCCCGCTCCAATCCTTCATCTATCTCGCCCAAGACCCCGTCCGCTCACCGTGTCGACTACCTATCGCTCCAGAGGTCCCAATTTCCGCCCCAGCGCCGATCTGCTTCCGCGTACTGATGGCTGCGATAGCCGACTTCAGCTACCGCAGTCGATGCTGTGACACCGCTTGACGCGACTCCGAACAACGGCGGCGTCGGCGGCTGGTAGCGATCAGCCCGTCGCGGGATGGCGCCGTCTATGAGCGGGGCCAGGCGGCCGGGGTGGTCGGCGACAGCGGAAGCTCGTCCAGGCGCAGCCACCGCTCCCGGCCTTCATCGTCCGGCAGGAGGAATCTCACGTCTCCGTTTTCGTCGGCCTCGTGCGGCGCATCTCCGACCGCCTGCAGGAGGGCATGCAGCCGTGGGTAGGGGGTCTGCATTGCCCTTTCCCGCACGCCTGCACTGCGCAGGGCATCCAGCGTGAGCGAGGCGACGTTCACCCCGGTACGACGGTGGCCGGCCACGTGGGCCCTTACCTCCGGGTGGTCCAGGATGGAGTCCAATGCCTTCGGCCCGGCGACCGTGTAGGTCACCACCAGGTCCCCGCGCCTCAGCACCACCTGCGCGCCGGGCTCCATAAGTCCTCCGCCTGGCGTCGGCTCCGTCGACAGGGCCACCTTGCCGATCATGGGGCCCGCGCCGATCGCACGGACCTTCTCGAACTGCTCAATGGTGGGGTCTACGATCCGTTCGGAGTCGGGCAGTACGAGAACGCAGTGCCCGTTCCATGAGGTGCCCGTCCAGGACGGCGTCAGCGAGCCGAAGCGGACCCGGTTGCCCGTCTGGTCCTGGATCACCAGGTTTACCGGCTGCAGCTCGGCTCGCACCCCCAACTGCCCGTAGGCGTTCCTCAGGGTCTGGCAAGCGTCGACGCACACATTCGCCGGCGCACTGCCGTCGATGATCGACACCCACAGGTGCGGCAGCACCAGCTCCACCAGTTGGTCCGGTTTCGCATGCTGCAGCAGCGTGGCGGTCATGCCCAAGTCGCCGCGCAAGGAGGAACCGCCGTTTGGCAACACCGGAGCCGCCGCGCGAGGACTCGGTACCGAGGGAAGGCGTGGGGCCCGCTTCTGGGGGGTTCGGTGCTTCCTGCCTCGCTTCTGCTTCGACATGCGCAGAGCGTAAATTTCCCAACCGGTTCCGCAACAGACCGCGTTGGCCCTGACACGTTCTGCTCTGACTTGCGACTTGGCATCGGCGGCTTGATTCCGGCCGAGTGTCAGAGGCGCCCCATACCCTCGGTCGTGCACGAGAGGAGCCACAGTGGCCGTTGAGTTCGCAAGACTGCTGGATCCGCTTGTTGAGTGGGTCTACGAACAAGCCGGGGAGAACCCACTGGCCGATATTTCCATCCTGCCTTTCGCTCACGAACGCGGGATGACGGACCCTCAAGCCTACGAGCTGCTCCGGTACTGCGAGAGCAAGGGTCTGTTGGATGGCAGCCAGTCGACCATGGGCGACGCGCGTGCGCGGCTGACCTCCTATGGCCTGGAAGCGATGGAAGAACGACTGCGCCGTCGCTCATCACCAGCAGCCCGGAGCGCTGCGGCCCGTAGAGCCCTGCTCGTCTGGCTGTGGCACCGAAAGCACGACGGCACGGACTTCCCCGTCATCGACGACATCCTGGAGACAGACGACGCTCTCTTCGAAGGCGATCGCCTCACCCTCACTGAAATTGACCGGGCAGCCGCGTATCTCGACTCCAAGGCACTGATCAAGGGCATCAAGGTCAGTAACCGAGAAGGGCCGGTACGCGCAGAGATCACGTCTGAAGGGCTCGACTGCGTGGAGCACTATGACGGCGACATCAGCGCATACGAGCGTCGAAACAGTAGTGGGAACACAACGTTCAACATCACTGAGAACACCGGCAACATCGCCGCGAACAGCCGTGACTTCACCATGAACGCCACGACCAACAAAGATGGGATCGACCCTGCGGCGGTCGTCATGCTCGCTCGCGCCCTGCGTCAGGCCGCGCCGGCCCTGGAACTGCCAGAGGACGATGCTCTCGAGTTCACCCAGCTCGCCACGCGTCTCGAAGCCGAGGCCGCCAACGGATCTCCTGACGCGGGCAGGCTCCAGCGCTGGGGCGGATCCATCGTCGCCATCCTCAACTCCCCTGTCGTCAGCGGAGCGCTGGGAAGCGTGCTCGCCGCCTACACCGGGACGGTACTTCCAGGGCTGCCTTCTGCCTGATCCACGGATCAACGAACCACGCAGTGGGTCCCAGAACACGTGCCGGGGAACCCAGTCGTTCATCGCTACGCCGCCCACTCCAGTCCGAGGTCGGCGAGCTGCTGGAGTTTGTCTGCGGTGAGCTTGGCGCGCCTCGACTTTGTGTTCGAGAGAAATACCCCCAGCTTCACCTCGGTCCCATCGGGAAGAACCTCGACGTGTTGACGCTTGGAGGGGGGCTTGTTGGTGTGCGGGGTGGTGGCTGGCCTGGTGTGTTGCTGATTGGTTGAGAGGAGGGGGGAGGGGGCGGGTGGGGT